>NC_007762.1 GCF_000092045.1 Rhizobium etli CFN 42
CCGCCGCCTTCTCCAAGGTTTTTGGACGCGGATATCGCCTACGGAACTCTTTTGTTGGGAGCTCCCAACAGGTCGCAGCGTGGGGATAATATTGCGGTCTTCCAAATGGAGCGGGCCTATGGGAAGAGCGCATCAAGATCGGCGATCTGTGATCACCTCTGGGGCGGCGGCAGGGGAGACGGAGAAGCATTTGATGGGGACCCGTAGCGGAACTGAATTGATCGCGGTGTTAATTGTTCCTCTACTTGGCCGCAGTACGAACGCTTCACCGCAGGACGCCACCGGGTTGGAGGATTAACTTTTGGCCATCGGTAAAGATCGCTCGGCTGCGCATACGCTTGGTCTGCATGCACATAGCTTTTATCATTTCCCAGCGACCAGTCTATACGACGAGGTGGAACTCTCGCGTCATGCTGAATTGTTCGACAAATGCCACGTTTACATGCTTGGTCTATTTCCGACGATCAATTTTCTTGGAAGCCAGGTTGACGGATCTCGGCTGCGGCAAATCTTCTCAATTCTCGACAAAGGGTTCCAATTGGACTGGGATGTTCGTGAGGGAATGGACCCGGCTTCAATAGATCCGAAAAGCCCGCAGATCGCACATCAACTCTACAGCCGATTTGGAAAGCCCGACTTTTCGATTCAGTATATAGGGCAAGCCTATGGAACGGACGGATCACGCGCCGCGCTGGACCGCTTGGGGAAGCACGAGACGCTGCAGAAAATGGCAATCACGGGTGCACCAGAGGGATATCAGCTCCAGGTCCTCCTCATCGAGGTGTATTCTGCTACCGAGGTTCTGACGAAAATAAATTCATTTGTCGGTGACCGGAATTCCTTCGACAAACAATATCGAGCTCGTGAGGAGAAGATACTCGGAACTACAGCTGTCGAAAGAATTGCTCTATACGAGGCCTCTTTAATTCGTTATTTTAAACCGAAATACAACGTTCTTTTTAAGGACAGTTTTCCTTCAACAAATCACAAAATCCTACTCGATTGTTACGAGAAGGAATTCTGCCAGATCGCGGCCGAGTTCACATTCGATGATATGCCCATAACGTTGTCTTCTCCCACCATTCACCCGGCAGAGACGCATTTCGTGCTCTACGATCTCCAAACCGCTAAGAAGAGAAAGGCATTTTTTGGCTCAGAGCATGGCGTCGATGGCAACGTCGGAGCCGACAAAATGATTGGCGAAAACGAACCTGACGACAACGCAAAAATCGGGATCTTCATTCTTCCAGATCGGTGATTCAAACGCACCAACAATTAAGTCGTTCGGTGCGCGCCGCGGGAGCATTGGTCACTTTTGACGAGATGGGACTTTCATCCTTAAATAAGTCGTGCGGCCCGCCCGCTGCGACGACCGGCGCTGTTGTAGTAACTGGCTGCTTGTTGCAACGACCGATGTCGCGACTGCTCCATCGCCTCGGGCAGGGGAATGCCGCGATTCGCAGCCTCGGTCAGGTATCCAGACCGCAACCCATGCGCGGAAAACTCCCCCACCTCCAGCCCGGCCATTTTCACCCGCAACTTGACGATGTCATTGACCGCCTTCGGATCAAGCGCCCGCTTGGAAACATGGCCCCAGCGATCGATCGCCCGAAACACGCTGCCAGCGTCGATCTTGGCAGCCGCAAGCCAGGCGTTCAGCGCCTCGACCGGCCGGCCGGTGAGGTATACGACCTCGTCCTGGCCGGCGCCGGAATTCTTGGTGCGGCCGAGATGGATCGACAGCGAGGGGAGGGCGATCCCGTCGTCGCCGGTCACCGGCGCCTCGATCGTCAGCTGCTCCTTGCGCAGGCCGGCCACTTCGCTGCGCCGGCGGCCGCCGGAGGCGAAGGCGACCATCAGGATCGCCCGGTCGCGAACGTCGCGTAGGCTCTGTTCGCCGCAGGTCGCCAGCAACTTCGCCAGTACGTCGCCGGTGACCGCCTTGGCGCTCTTGCGGCGGCGCGTCCGGGGGACGGCCCGCACGGCGAGACGAAGCGCCGACTTGAGGGCAGGGGAGGCGAAGGCTCCATCAAGGCCGCGCCATTTGGTCAGCGTCGACCAACTCGCCAGCCGCCGGCGCACGGTGTCGGGCGCGTGCGGCCCTGGTGACCGGAGGAAGCCCCCGTCTCGCAAGGACTGGTCGACTGCGGTCGGCATGCCGTGCTCGGGATCGGTTTCGCGCCGTGCCGGGTCCCAGAGATGATGGGCGACGAATTTCAGCAGCAGCGCTTCCGGCGCCGGCCAGGGCAGGGGAGTTTCGGTCGCCGCCAAGCACCAGGCTTCGAGGTAGGCCAGGTCGGAAGTCAGTGCCCGCAGCGTATTGGCGCCCATCCCTTCGTTGACCAGGTGTTTGAGCGTCTCGACGTCCTGGTCGGTGAGGATTTCGGCGAGCTTGTCGCGCCGGTCGATCGGCAGCACCGCGGCGATGGTGTCGAGCGCTTCGGCCCGCCGGGCCACCGGATCCGGTGCTGCGGTCGGGGCAAGGATGATGTCCAAAGGTCGCTCCTGAATCGGTGGAATGCGGCGGTCAAAACGGTGGCGCTGACCGTGCAATGACACCGTTCTCGCTGATTTGCGGGCTTTTATCAATCACTTCCGATAAGCAGTACTTATCGGAGGTTAGCCATGCGCGCCGATGCCATAACGGACGACGGAAACAAATGCTGACGTCGCTTCCGTTTTGGAAAAGAACAACATTAATTCATATAGTTAATGACGTATAAAAATCTCAAGCTTCGGTTAACTTGCCGGCAGCGCACGCTGCGAAATGAGCCGACAGAGTATTCTGACCGAGGCTAAGCACTCAGCCAGTGGGCCGTCTGGCCTATGCCGCCTCCCGGTTCATGATTTTTGCGGTGAGCGCCGCCTTCCTGCGGAAGGAAATCGAGATCACTTTCTTTCAGAATTGATCTCCGGCCCCAGAAGATGAGTAATGGACACCCTGTTATTCTCGGGAAAATGCAATACAACCATCTGGTGATCAAGCGGCTGAGTTGCTACAGTGATACGGAGAGGAAGTCGATTGCCATTGTCCGATGGAAAGAACAGAATCCAGCACGCCGATCCAGAGAGTTGAACGACGCACTTTGATCGATGTCGATGAAGCGCATCGACCTTACCTTGCTGCGGCCATCCTTCGTTTCAATGCAGCGAATGCTGCGGTAAGGGTCGAGGTCTCGAAGCAAATTACTTTATCCGATGACGGTACCTCGCCCATCGACACGTTGATCGCAAATTTTCACCACTGCCTCTACCGTGAGAAAATCTATTCGGAGACGCTTTCCCTTCGACGGGCTCTCATCAGCGGTGTTCTCGGGCGATGACCGTCTTCCCACTGAAATTCACGCGGTTGGCTTCTGATTACCTCTTCGCTGACGACGCCGGTGGGTATTTTCGGGGAGATCGCAACTTCCTCGAGCGATACGTCGGTGGCAATTTGACCGCCTCAGACACCGAGTTTCTTCATTCGAACGGGCATGCATTCGATGAAGTCGGCGACCCAGCATATATCGGATTTGCATATCGGTGGGCACAGCGACTGCATCGTCCGCAGGAGCTGAACTACGTCATCCTCGTGCCGACACTTCGCTGCAATTTGGCGTGCGGCTACTGCCAGGTGTCGCGGGTCAACGAAAACACCAGTGGGTTTGACTGGACCGAGGACACGCTCGCCCAGGTTCTTCGTTTTCTCGATGGCATGGACACGGCAAGTGCGAAAATCGAGTTTCAAGGCGGCGAACCGCTTTTGCGATTGGATTTGCTGGAGACGGTTCGAGAGTTTGCGCGGCGCAAATTCAAGGACGTAAGCTTCACCGTTTGCACCAATCTGCAGTCTGTTTCCGATGAAGCCTGGGCGTTTCTCGACGCTTCGGACACATTGATTAGTACGTCGCTTGATGGCGAACTTTCGGCTCACCAACGGCAGCGGACAATCACATCCCGTGACACCGACCAGTTTGTTTCGAACCTTCGCTATGGGATCGGAAGGCTAGGGCAAGGTAAAGTGTCGGCGTTGCCCACGCTTGATGTCAACAATTTGCCAACCCCGAACCAGATCATTGAGACGTTCGGTGACTTCGGCTTTCGTTCCATTTTCCTCCGGCCTATCAACCATCAAGGTTTCGCTCGGAAGCGATACCGGACAATGGGCATGGATGAGCGATGGAACGACTGTCATGGCCGATTCATCGATGCGTTGATCGAGCACAATTGGACAGCAGATTTCCCTGTCGAGGAATTCTACTTCACGCATTGTCTTCGCCGGGTGCTGCGCGGCGGCCATAACCACCATGTGGACCTTCGCAACCCGAACATCCTCGGTAAGGACTACCTGGTCATCGATTTCGACGGCACGTTTTATCCGTCGGACGAAGCCAGGATGGTGACGAGAGTGGGGCAGATCGACCTGAGTGTCGGCAATCTTTGGGATGGCATCGATCAGGCAAAGCTGGATGTCCTGAATGAGGAAGCGACTAACTCGTTCCATCCAGATTGCATCCACTGTCCATACCAAGCGGCCTGCGGCATTGACGTGATCGACGACCTCTCCCGGTACGGTCGTATCGACGTGCCGAAGCGTGACACTACCTTCTGCCGACGCCATACCGCGATCTTCGACAAGATATTCGAGCTGCTCTATTCGGATGACAAAAAAGCTCACAAGAGCCTTGCGGCATGGGCCGAAATTCCGGAGTTCGATCCTTCGCTGGCTCCGATACACAGATGATCGATTTGCGGCTTAAGATCGATGACGTTCCAATCGACCATCCAAGTATCGTTCGCCTGCGCACCGACACGGTGGAGAGTGAGCATGATGCTGTCCTGATCGATCGTGACCACGAGAGTCAAATCTTCGATCTCGCGGGCTATTCGCTTCGAGTTTACTGCGATCCCCAAACTGATCTCGACGGCGACGTGCTCCTTCTAGTACCTGGTCGAAACTCGGCTCATCGATTGCTGCGAGCAGGGTCGAGGCACAACACCTTCCTGGTGACCGAGCAATGCGACCAGCTCTGCGTGATGTGCTCGCAGCCTCCGAAGAAATATCACGTCGACCTCTTCGACCAATTCACAGTCGCCGCCACCTTGGCCCCGGAAAACGCGCGCATCACGATATCTGGCGGCGAGCCGCTGCTGCACAAACGAAGACTGTTTCAATTCCTCGCAGTCGCCGCGAAGGCTCGACCCGACATCTCATTTCATGTTTTGACCAACGGCCAGTTTTTCGAACCTGGCGACATTGCCATAATTGATGGGGTCGGAAGGGAGCGCGTGTTGTGGGGCATTCCATTGTATGCGCCTCATGCCGAACTTCACGACAGCATCGTTGCAAAGCGGGGTGCGTTTGAAACGTTGTCGCAGAATTTCGTGACGCTAATGAGGGCCGGGGCGGCCGTCGAGCTTCGGACGGTTGTCCTTCAGCAGAACTGGGATGTGTTGCCACAGCTTGCGGACTACGCCTCGACCCGGCTTCCGTTCATTGATGTCTGGGCCATCATGCAACTAGAAAATATCGGTTACGGCAGAATGAATTGGGCGCATTCGTTCAAGGATACGTCGCTGGATTTCGGCCAACTGGGGAGCGCCATCAATCTCGCGATTGGGCGCGGTATTCATACTCTTCTTTATAATTTCCCGCTTTGCACGGTTCCCCCACCGTACCGGCATTTGGCACCAAGCACGATTTCAGACTGGAAGAACAAATTCCTGGAAGAGTGCGGCGAGTGTACGTTGCGCTCTACTTGTGGTGGATTTTTTGAATGGTATAAAGCTGATCAGGGATTTGGGGGACTGTCACGACAATGAAGAAGCGCAAGGTTTACCTGTTGCCGTCATTGATTGCGGCTGGGTTCATGCCGTCGAAAGGCGATGCAGCGCCACTTGTCGGCCTTACCCAAAAGAAGCCAGAACCCACTCTCTTTGAGCGGCTGCGGGTCAAGCAGGCCTACACCCTCGCTGGTCATAGCTCACATTCGAGCCACGCAAGTCATAGCAGTCATGCTAGTCACGCGAGCCATGCGTCAGGCTCTGGGGGCGGATACGTTGTGCCGCGCGGCGACTACAACAACAGCACGACCTATACGCAGCCCGACCCGACGCCGAGCTATTCGCCCAATCCGGGACCGGTCATCAGAAGTCTACCGACGACTCCCAACATACCGGCGACGACTTCGACTGGCAGCTATTCGACGGGGGTTGCCCCGCAATCCTCCGCGGTGAATACAGCCCCAATGCCCCTGAAGACGTTGCCGGGCAACTCAGACAAATTTCGGCGTATCGTTATTCAGGTTCAGACCGCTCTGGTTGCCTTCGGCTATTTCGGCGGCCCGATAACAGGGCAGGTCGACGCCGCAACGAGGGTTGGACTTAATAAAATGCAGGATGCCTATGGGCTGAAGGTGACCGGAACGATCACGCCTCAAGTTCTCACAGCTTTTGGTATTTCAACAAACTGATCCGATCAGATTAGGGAGGGAGCGATGCGCTCGTCTGTTTTCATTTCCTGCCTGATTTCATTGGCCGCGCTAATCGCAAGCCCCAGTCACGCAGCGATCAGATTTGCCCACGTGAAAGCGGCGAACAACGACATCTTGTTGATTCAAGGAACGTTCGAGCCCAGCGATCTTCCTGATAAGCTCGAAGCCGAAATCAAGAACAGCGCTCCGAAATTCATCGCGTTCAATTCGCCGGGCGGTGATACAGATGCCGCGATCGGATATGGCCGGGCTATTCGTCGGATGAAGATTTCGACGCTGCAAGTTTCGGGTTCGAAGTGCGAGTCTGCATGCTTACTCGCTTTTGCCGGTGGAGTGCGGCGTTATGCGGAAGACGCCTCGATGCTCGTTGATCGAACACTTCTCTCGCCGGGAAGCTCGGGCCTGCAAACCGGAACCGAAAGATACAAGGCCTACCTTGCGGACATGGGCCTCGACCCCACCTTGTTCACGTTTGTCACCAGTCTGGCCGACGGTGATCGACGGGTGCTGTCGCTGATCGACATGGCTGGCTTTGGTCTCGTGACGGGGCAGCCTACCCCCTATGTGGCACCGACGGCGGAAGAAACTGCCGTATCCAACGAGGCGCCCTCGACAGCATTGAACGGAGCCGCGCTCCAGTTTTTCCTGGAAACACAGCGGACCTGGTCGACGAACGAAGGAATGTCCTTCCTCGAGAACAACTATGGAGACTCCGTTGTCTATTACGGCTCCCCGCGCTCGAAGGCGGACGTCCTAAATGAGAAGCAACAGTTCGCTGAACGGTGGCCTGTGCGCATTTATGCCGTGCGGTCTGGCACAGCACACGCAGCATGCTTTGATATCTGTACCGTCGTCGCTGTGGTCGATTGGTATACCTACAGCCCCTCACGTAAAAAATCCTCCTCTGGCGCGGTGAACGCGGTGATGACATGGGACCCCGCGACCCACAAAATTCTGGCGGAGAACGGTAAGATCACGACCAAGGATAATTCGGTAGCTGGACCAGATCGGATTATTCGTCGCTGGCTGACCGACAACGCTGCGTGCTCGTTGTCCTACGCGCAGGACGCTTGTAATTCACAAGCACTGCTTCTGACGGAATTGAGCAACAGCGGCTGGTGCCGCAAAGCCGATGCGACTTGGGGACCGTGCACTCTTCAATAGGTCCGACCACCAAACGCGGGCGGGGGCTGGAAGGTGTTCTGCACCTTGGGCTTGGTTGCTGGACGCGAAACTGGACGTTGACCAAGCAGCTCCTTCGGTACCCATCCCATCGCTGACGGACCACCAGAGACATGGACCCATCCGCTTTCCGTCTCAAGGATGGCGAGCAAAGCATTCTGGCCGACTGCCCCGACGGGGATGTATTTTGCACCGGGTCCATCCCTCAGCTGGAAGGGCTGCTTCATGTAGGCGAACTTCGGTTCCGGTGGGGCGATGTAAGGCGTGACAGGCGGCTCTGATGTCGCAACTGCCGTAGACGCGGCGGGCGCAGTCGCGGCCGCCGCGAGCGTCTCAAAGATCGCAGGATCGGGTGCGGGCTCCTGATCAGCCCGAAGGGCGGCAGGTGTCGAAGATATCTGACCATCTGCTGTCGCCGTTGCGTCAACGTTCGGTGCCTGGATGGGGGGTGCCAGGTTGCTGGTTTCCGAGGCGGAGCCAAAAGAGGTTGTGGCAGGGGCCATCGTCGACGGTGATGATGCCACCTGTGCTGAACCGGCCGCAGAGGCCGCGGGCCTTCCCGGCGTTGACGATGACGACGCAACTTGCCCCGAACCGGTGGGAACAGCGGCTTGCGTTGTGGCGGGCCTAGCCGATTTCTCCGCGTTTTGGAGTGCGGCGATAGCAATAGGAAGCCCAAAGATGCCGCCAATGATGAGGGCCATAGCAGGCACAGCGCTCTTTCGTCTCTGTGTATCCGGCAGAGGCGAACTTAGTGCCACTGGTGGCGATACTGGCGTTGCGGTCGATGGGATCGTCTTCGGTGCTTGTGAGGCCTCGATCTTTGCCCTCGCTAAAGCTTGGAAACCGGCAACAAAGCTAGCCAGCTTTCCCACTTGCGAAAATTCCAGTACCTCGTTGAGACCGCTGTCGCTTTGCAGATGAAGGGTGTCGTACAGACAGACAGGCAGTTGGCGGTTATTCCGAAAACGCCGATCGGGCCCGCCATTCTTGTTGGGGTGCTGCCAAGTGTGGTCGACGACCTTCGCGTCACGAGGGACATGACCATCTTCGATAAACCGTGACGCCTGCCAGCGAGCGCGGAGATCAGAATATGACATTGCACCGAAGCGCGAATTGTGGGCTACCAAAGCAACGTCCGGCATGAAATAGATGACCTGCTTGCCGACATGTATCGAGGGCGGCGTTATATTGCTCTTGATAACCTTGGGTAAAGCGTAGACGAGCTTCGTGGCGGTTCGCTTTACCAGGTGGGATGCGCCTGCATTTCTTTTCCAGGTCGTTAGATCGTTGATCGCACCGCCAGCCTCGATATGCCATTTGCCGGCGCAGGAGCGTAAGTCATCGAAAGCCGCGATCGTCTCCTTGTATGCCTGCTCGACCGGACCATCGATATCATAGAAGAGAACTGTCGACCGGCGGTAGGAGTCGAGCCATGACCCGATCGCCCAGGCGGGAAGGGCCGCGATCAACACCCAAATCCCCACTGGCGGCGCTTTCGCCAGCACAAGGATGCCGAGGAGGGCCGTGAGCCATCCGAAAAGAGCCGACAACCGCCATTGATTGGCCTTCGCGTTGATTTCGTCCAACACTTCGTCAAAGTTCTCGTCGCGCATCAACAAGACGTCACCGGACTCGAACTCGATCATGTTGACCGCAGGTACTTCAAAAGTGACCTGAGCGGGCGGTGGCTCGCTCACAGCCCGCTGTCGACGTTGGCCAGCATTGCCAAGTGACGTTCGATAATATAGTCCGCCTCGTCCGGCATGGATATAGTGGCCCCGAGATCCGGTACCGACCCTTAAGCCCTTCGCGCCGACAGAGACGCCGATACCTCCTTGGGAAAAATTAAACCGGAATGGTCCCGCCTTGACTGACTTGCGTATGTAGAATGGCACCCCATGCCCCCCAGTCCCATTGCAACGTGGATGTTACACAGATTCCTGGCTGCAACGAAGAATTTTGTGACTTGGCTTTTCAGGTCCGGCCCCGATCGATAGCCGCCAACAGCTCATAACGGCAAGGCAGTTCAATTCTACAAAAATTAACATCGCAGCCTGATGTGCCGGTTCGCACACATCATCGTTTTCCAAGGAACTATCCTAAGGGCAAGGTGGTCGGGATCGAGCTTCTGATCGACGAAGTCGGCAGCCGCGCGGGACGGTGACCGTGGAATTCATCGCGCGGGGGTATGTCGACAACAACAGCCGCTTGCTGATAGGTTACGCGGGAACGAGCGATGCCAGCTCGTACATGATTGCCGATTCCGATGAAGCCGCCCCTTTGTTCCGAGATGATTGCGCCCCGGGATTCCGGGATGATCTCGCCCCCCTGAGGCTGGGGTCCTGCTGGCAGTGATTGTTGTCAGTTCATTCGTGTAGCGAGTCAAGATTTCCGGCGCTGATTTCGCCGCAAGCTTTCCCCGGATAGGTCTATGCGATGGGCGTTGTGAACGAGGCGATCGAGGATGGCATCGGCGTAGGTTGGGTTGCCGATGATCTCATGCCAGGCTGATACCGGAAGCTGACTGGTAATGATTGTCGAGCGGCGGCCGTAGCGATCCTCGAGGATCTCCAGAAGGTCGTGGCGAGCCTGCTCGTTGAGCGGTTCCAGACCCCAGTCATCGAGGATCAAGAGCTGGACGTGCCCGAGGGTTCGCTGCAGCCTTGCATAGCGGCCATCGCCGTGAGCGAGAGCAAGATTGGCAAACAGCCGCGGCACGCGCTGATAGAGAACCGAGCGATCATCGCGGCAAGCCTTGTGCCCGAGCGCACAGGCCAACCAGCTTTTTCCGACGCCAGATGGCCCGCAGATCGCGAGGTTGTCGTGGGCATCGATCCAGTCGCCGCCGATCAGCTTCATGAACAGCGCCCGATCGAGACCGCGCTCGCTGCGGTAATCGACATCCTCAGGCACAGCATGGTGGCGCAGTTTGGCAAACCGCAGACGGGCGGCAAGCTTGCGATCGTGGCGCGAGCTCCATTCTCGTTCGAGCAGCAGCCCGAGCCATTCGGCATGGGAGAGTTGTTCGCTCTCGCCGTTGCTGATCAGTTCGTTGAACGCCTTGGCCATGCCGGTCAGGCCCATGGCATTCAATTTATCAAGGGTGGGATGTGCAAGCATATGTCGTCTCCTCAGTGGTAATAGCGGGGGCCGCGGATGTTGGAGTGATTGATCGGCTCGGGTGATGCTGTGCTTGATGACGAAGATCGGTCGAGGTGATTGTCGAGAATGGAGCGCACCGATCCATAGGTTCGAGCGCCGATTTCCAATGCTCGGCCGCAGGCCGCGTTGACCCTCTCGCGTTCGAATGCTTTGACGAGGCGGATAATGCCCAGGCAGGCTCTGTAGCCCTGTTCCGGATGCGGCCGATCAGCGAGAATACGCTCGCAGAGCAATGCAACGTCCGATCCGATTGCCGACGCCTCGCGGCTAATGCGCTCTATCGTCCAGTCGGCAAAGCGGCGATGGGATGATGGCATGTGCTCGGGAGTTGTCGTGTGCTTGCCATTGCCGCTCGAACGCCGGTGGGCGGCAATCCGCTCGCCCTTGTAGAAGATCTCGATGGTATTGGCGGTGATGCGTGCCTCGACTTGCTCACGGGCAAAACGATAGGGCACGGAGTAATAGTGCTTGTCGATATCGACATGATAATCGAGCCCAGCCCGGCGTATCTTCCATTCAGCAAAGACGTATCGTTCGACGGCAAGCGGCCGCAGGGCCGGATAGTCGATCTCTTCAAACAACTGTCGCCTTGTGCGCCCGACACGACGCAGAACACGGGTGTCGTTGAGATCGGCGAGCAATTCCATGATTGCCGCATTGACGTCGGCAAGGCTGTAGAAGACGCGGTGGCGCATTCGGCCAAGCAACCAGCGCTCGACAATGCGAACCGCTGCCTCCACTTTCGCCTTGTCCCGCGGCCGGCGTGGTCGCGTCGGAAGAACAGAGCTTCCGTAGTGAGCTGCCATCCCGGCATAGGTGCGATTGACCTGCGGATCAAAATGGCAGGCCTTGATCACGGCCACTTTGGCGTTGTCAGGGACAAGCAATGCCGGCGCGCCACCAAACGCCTCAAGCGCCAGCAGGTGGCACTCAATCCAGTCGGGAAGTGTTTCGCTCCAGCGGGCGTGTGCAAATGACAGGCTCGATGCCCCCAACACCGCAACGAACAGATGCGCCTGTCGCGTCTTTCCCGACAATCTGTCGACGACCACCGTCACTGTGTCGCCGGCATAATCGACGAACAGCTTTTCGCCAGCCGCATGATCCTGGCGCATCGTCACCGGCAGCTTCACCGCCCAAGCGCGATACAAATCACAGTAGCGGCTGTAGCGATATCCATCGGGATGAAGGCCGATATACTCGTCCCAGAGGATCTGCAGCGTCACATGCTTGCGCTTCAGCTCCCGGTGAACATGCGCCCAATCCGGCTCGACACTGCGACGGTGACCGGTCTTCGTGCCGGCAGCCTTATAGAGAGCCGCCTCCAACACCGCATCGCTGACATCGTCGCCCAAAGGCCTGGAAAGTCCGGCACGCTCCAAACGGCGCAACGTCTCGCGCACCGTCGAGGGCGCCGTACCAACGCGCACCGCAATCGACTTGTGGCCAAGGCCTTCCTCAAATCTGTATCTCAGAATCTCGCGGACACGCCGCATCTTTAGTCTCTCCGCTGGCATCGCGTTCCTTCCTCTCGAGCAACTGAAAGGAAGAACGTCTCACCAGCAGGACACCCCGACAAACAGCCCCAATGAGGGGGCGGCATCATCTCGGAACAAGGGGGCGGTTAATTCTCGGAATTGGGGGGCGGCATCATTTCGGAATGCGGGGGCGGATTGCCTCGGAATCTGCATACATGATTCGACGAATGTTTCGTTCAGACCACCGTCAGGTTAATTCGGTTTAACGAAAAATTCCTTGCAACAAATCATGGGGTACGATAGTTATTCGGCCGGGCCTGGCCCACGAGATCGCCTTTGCGGTCGCCCAAAAGCCTCGATGGAAACATCGGAGGCTTTTTGAGTTTTTAGGTCTTCCGCTCGATATTCTCAAAGCAGCTATATTTGGATCCGAGCATCGGCCGCTCGTCTTCCTTAATACGGCAGTCAATCAGCTTTCCATCGCCGATCAGGCGCTGGTAAGGACGATTGCTGGCATGATAGCCGCCCATGCAGATCGGCCAAAGATACAGATCCGCCAGTTGTGCCATCGGTGAAGTCTTCCGCTTGGTCTTGAACTCGTAGAGCGCCTGGGTAAACCGCTCGGGGGTCAAGGGGCCATACTTATCGGAATTGTCCTTAGCGAACGGCATTCCCTCCGCCTTTAGAGCCTTGTAATAGCCCTCTAGGTCCGCATCTTCGGCCTTGTTGCAGCGCTCAGGATGCACGCGCAGCTTCATGCCTTGGGCGATAGCGTATTTCGCGGCGCGTTCGACGACGACAGTGAAGGCGGTTTTGCAGAGCATCCAAGGATTCTGCTTGTACTGCTCGAGGTATCGTCCACAGTATCCGGGACGGTCGACAGTGCACGCGATACCCACCACGGGCGCCTCTCGCATTAGAATGTAAAGTTCTTCGTAGAATGCTCCCAGCTTGTCCTTCTCCCAGCCCCGCAGGAAATCGAAGTTCTCGTTCTGCGATCTGATTTCCGACGAGTGCAAGGGCGCCGTGATTTCCCATTTCTCGCAGAACTTTGCGTGAAGATCTCGGGCGTTGTCCTCTTCGTCACTTCGAACCAGGATTCCACCGAGTGCGAACCAGTCATACCCGTGCGCCGCTTTCTTCCCGACCTTGTGGGTGGGATGTCTAGTTCCGGAATCGTCGAGGTAGAGGTTCAAGGTGACAGGCAAAGCAATCTCTCGTGGCAGTCCATAGGATTCGTTCAACTCGACTACTAATACCCGCAAATACATAATTTTTGCTCACTACCATCCACCTTGATGTCGCTTAGCACCTGCTCAAGCTTGCGGCGGTTGGTGAGGAATATCGCACGAAGCTGGGGGCAGTCAGGCGGCTGATTCAATCCTGACGAAGGCGGTCGGCAGAATGGTCAAGAACAGCAGCCAGTGGTACGTCAGCTTTCCATATACATCGGCCACGTCGGCTTCGATCAATGAACTGGTCTCCCGGATACAAATCAGGTGGTTGCCATCGTAGGCTAGATAAAAATGTGCGGAATCCAGATCTCATTGCGCCGTCAGATCAGCCGGCGTTGCAGCGCGACCTTGCTCCAATTAACCCGATCGGTGAGAAAATGAGTTTCCTAGCCTTTTCACTTAGGACATAGGGCTTCGATGATCGCGGGGAGATATTTCCGCACCTGGTCGCGGTCGCTCTCCTTCTCATTCTCGGACAGCTCCGCATATGGCGTCGCGATCTGACGATCCCACTGCGCGACAAGGTCGGCAGGTATTAGCAGACTTCCATCGGTCTGCCGGATTCCCTTAGCATGCATGTACTTCTGCCAGTGCGACCAGCGCTCGTGTTCGATATGCGCTAGGCCTTCCAAAGTGCGCTGCAGGGCCTCTTCAATTTCTTTCCGTTTCATCAGCCGTCTATATCAGATCCTTCGCCGCCAGCCGCCTGTAGTGCTCTCCGAGGGCAGTCAGTCGAACAGTCTTCGACTCCATGGCGGCATGCCACATGTGCGGAGCTTCCTCGGGGACCAGCAAGCCGACGCGGTTGTACTTCTGCAGGATAGCAAAGATGGCGTTGTGATCCGGATCGGGAGCGGGAATGCCTCGTGGATCGGTCGCCCACGTGTCCGGCCGCTCCGGCTCGTAGGTGGGGTCAAGGTGCATCTGGTACCCAGCCGACGGGAAGAATTCGGAAATCCTCCGCAGCTCGCCGAGCTCAAGCGGCGGCCGAACCTTCCGCAGAGACACGAAGCGCTTCACGTTGGTTTTGAAAACAGGGCGTTGTGCCCATGGCCCGAGTGACTGATCGACATGAGCGTACACGCCGCCAGGGGTGACTTCACCAATCAGGTTGGCTGCAGCCCCGCCAAGCGCGTCTACCAGAAGGGAAGTGAAGACCCCGGCACCGTTCTCCTCGCTGGCATACTGCTCGTCGGTGGAGGCTGTGAGAATGCTGACGCCATCGCTGATCTCCGCAACCTTCTGCTGAAGCGCGCTCCCTCCAGCTACGCCGCTATGGCAACTGTCGAGGATGATGACACGGTTGGCGATCTTAGAATTGTTGGCCATCGTCATGATCTCCGCCAGCGAGACGCCGTCGTTGCCGGTCTTCACCTCGGACGAGCAGAGATAGCCGCCCGTCGCCTCGACGTGCCCGTGACCCGCGAAGTAGAGCAGCGAGACCTCGCCATCTCCAGCGAAAAGCTCCTTGATCGCGATCCGAAGCTCTTCCCTCGGAACCATGTCATTTGGGCCGGTGCCTGTGATATGGCGGACGCCGAAATTCACCGATCCGTCAGCATGGCGGTCGAGCATGGATTTGACCGCGAAGGAATCGTTCACACACCCATAGAGCGGCGACACATTATCGTAGTAGTCAATGCCGACGACGAGAGCTTTGCGCATTTAGAGGCTATCGATCCAGTTCGCGATATTGTCCCAAGTCCAGACCATGGTATTTAGGCCTTCGATCTTGGTGCGGTCGTCCTTGTAGCACCACATCCCGCGCACCAGCTTTCCCTCTTCCCTTGCGCACTTGATCTCCCACTTCTGACCACTCGACTTGAGTGAGTTCTCACTGACGAGAACAAGCACGCTGTCTGACCGCCTGATGCGGGTTCGCACGCGCGCTTTCCAATCCTCATCGTAAGCTTCCTTCACCGACATATCCACGTATTCGAATGGGGAGCGGGTATTGAGTGACTGACCCTTGAGGTAGTCGCGGCAACGAACGTCTTCGATCGCAAATGCTACAAAAACAACTTTCTTGTCGGCCATGCGTGCCCCACCTTCCGACTGATTCTCTTTCTGGAACACTATCAAAAAATCCGAGCGAGTAGTAACGACGACGAGCAGAAAAAGTTGTTCTTGCCGGTCTTCAGCCCCCGCCGCCGCCCCTACGGCCTCGGTCAATCAAGAGCGCCTTTAGCAAAATTGGTCGTTTTTGTTGGCGACATCGCCGCTTTCAGCGTCGCTGGTCTCAGCCGGTCTTAGTACCGGCTTGGCGGTTGCCGAACCTGTCGAACTCGGACTTTGAATCGATGCCCTGTTCGACATCGAGCGGGATATCAACGGGCTTGCCGCCGCCGATTAACGCTTGGAGCGCCGCCGCAGTCACGTTTACCGCTCATCGACGATCTGCAGGCCCGGCTTCAAACCGAGCGGTGCAGATCGTGCCGCCTGCATGGCCACACTGATCATGACGGCAAAGCTCAACAACATCGAGCCGCAAGCATGGCTTGCCGACGTTCTTGCCGCGTCGCTGACACGCTTATTGCCAGGCTGGAGCAACTGCTTCCGTGGAATTGGACACCGCCGACCATCGACGCTCAAGCGGCCTGACCTGCGGCCTCCACCGTATGAACCGTCGAGAGATACGGCCGTGAAAGTGAATGTTGCGGCTGCTAAGTAAGCATCGCAGTACAGCTCCATCTAGCGACGTGACGTGAAGGACGGGATAGCGCGACTCTGAGGACTGATTTGTCGGCAAACAAGGATCATTTTTTGCCGAAGCCGCCTACCTCCGGTGCCTGGTACTTGGCGCGGTAAACGTCTAAGTAATCCTCATCCTGACAAATGCAGCGACCCAGCCGATCCTTCTTGCGCCGCTCTGTGACTATGTCACTAGGGATATTGCGTAGCAAATTAAGTTTGGCAGTGGTCCAATCTGGCGCATTGCCTGCCGCCTGCTTGATGATTTCTCCGGCCAGCATGATGCCGGCCATCGCCGACTGGAAAGCCATCGGAACCTCGACACGCACCGGCTTGCTCCCAGCTGTGAGCTCAAACACAACGCCGCCGCAGATGGCGCCTCGGTAAAGGTTCCTCAAGGGCTGGTCTACGAATTGAAGGAGTGGCTCAACGGGGACTGTCAGCCGGCTTGCGATATCTCGCATCAATTCCTCGCTAACGGGGGCACCATCGTGAAGCATAGGTCGCACTATATCTATTTTCCGGTCCTCGAGGCCGAGGGCCTCGGCAATGACTTGGTCCTCGTCGGGAACCGTTCCGTTCGGTATATACAAGCATGCAAGGCATGCCATCTCCCCCTCAAATCCGTGGTGCGACACTCCGAGGTCACCGCGCTGAGTCCAAGAATTGATAGTCCAGCGAGGTAGCGTACCTTGTACGGCAATTCGATCCGCCGCCGTATCTAGTGCGACTGCCACATGCTGCATGGAGCGGATGATTGGCAGCGTTTGCCATCTGGCGCTATGGCCGTCGATTGTAAGGTTGCGTTGAGCTTTCAGGTATCGCCAAGCAAGCTTCACCTTGCTCTGGCCAATATCCCGCTCGAGCGCCAGCACGTAACGCTGAAGATTCCCTTGGTCTACCTGCTCGCCATCAACCACCTGCAAGTGCCCTTGCAAGTGCGGAACGCGGGAGAGCGCCCACACTGCGCCGTTACCGATCGCGCCTAGCCCGAGAAGGAATAAATCATCGAGCGCGGTGTCGGAAAGTGGCGGGTTAGCGCGCGAGCCAGGAGCGTAGTCAAACAAGGAAAACGTGACCGCCTTGTCCACTGTCGCACCGGGGATCTGATCTCTGAATATATGTCGAAATAAGTTCGACGCAGCAATGCACGCGGCGGCACCTGCGCCGAAAGCATTGTTACTGCCGGCGGTTCCGACCGGCTCCTCTGGGGAGAATTTTGCAATCCACCCGTCAGAGCCGAGGAAGAACTTTGGGCAGGAGATTTCGGGGTTGGTAGAGCCAACAACCAGACAATGCGAAAGCGCCGATGATCCACGGCGAGCGATTGTGATGTCTTCGTTGATTGAGCGAGCCAGTGAGGCGAGATTCTTGGCTAGCTTTTTTGCCTCCTCTCCCGAAGGCAACAGGCAAATGGTCGGATAGAGGCGCGCCACCAACCTGACCAGGAGATCGAGTGACGCTCTGCCCTCGGTCGCGCATGCCTGCTCATCAAACGCAATTCCGATCACTAGGTCGTTGAGCAGGTCCTCAAAATCCTTGGGGTCGAAGCCCTGGAGAATTTGTGACGCCGCCGTGGCCGCGCGAACGAAGTATTTCGCCAATGCCATGTTTCAATCCACGATTTCTATGAGACGGTTCACCGTTTCCTGCGACACCGCCATCCACTTTCCCGCTTTGTCGAGCCGGTAAACAGCGGTCTGCGAGAGATCAGTGGGACCTGTCGCAAAGTCCGGCACGACAAGCGAGAGCGAGCCGACCGCCGTTGCCAACGCGTATTCGTCGTCTGTATCGGAGTGGTACGCGTCACTAGGGTGACTGTGAATCTGCGCGAGGATGCGAAGCCCGTTATCGAAGAGCCACATGTTTATGCGATGCAACTCGGTTCCGTCGACGTGAACGCCGACTCCCGCCGCGGATCGAATAAGGCGTTGCTGAGGGATGAGCGCTCGCTCGACGGTTGCGATTTCGGCTGCCACGGTCCCCACCCAGAGCCCCAGTCCCTCGTATCCAGAGCGGCCTACCTCTGCCAGATGCTCATGCACATCGTTGACGGCCGCGCGCGGGACTACGAAGCGTTCGACAGCGGCGAGACCAATTACCTGGGTAGAGCCGCTGCGTCCATCTGGAAGCCTGAGAAGTTCATTTGAATTTGGTACTCTAGCATCCGTATTGGATTGATCCCGCTGGCCCAAATTTGTTCGAGAATAAAGTGCAACGAGCCTTCGCCAGAGCGACGATGCAATAGCCATAAGTCACCTGTATGAGCCGGATGATCGTGATATTCTCGAACCCCGGGAAGGCAAAGGAACGGGGTCTCGTCGGGGCTATGGGCCTGAAGCAGCTCTTGAACAGATAGCCGCTGTTGTTGCGCCAGAGTGGTTACGGTTTCTGGCGACGCTTCTTTCAAACCGTTGAGACGCAGCATCTTAAAACCCAGGCTTTTCGCCGGCAATGCAGTCCCAGTTGAGGGATCAACGAACGTCACCGACGGTGGCTCAAGGTCGTAGTTCGTGAAATCCAGGCGTACCGCGCACACAAGCGACCGGGGTGTGACCTTCAATGCGACAAACAAAACCAAGACAGTAGGAAACGTGGCGTCCAAAAGGAACCAACCTCGCCGGCGATACGAGTCTTCAAGCTCCCGATACTGTGCGACTTCGCGTTCGAACTTTCGTCGAGAAACCGCCTCGTCGACGAACTGACTTTCGGTCAACCTGCGGCTCCAGCCTTAAGGCTCAGGAATAGCTTCTGTCCGGCTGTAATTCCAAGATCCTCAATCTTCTTGCTCGCGTCGAACACTGTCCCGTTCTCATCCTTGAGTTCCCAATTCTCAGGAGGCTGCCCTACGTTGCCTGATTCCTCCAGCGCCTTGGCGATTGCTGTATGAAGAGGTGCATTAACATTGGCTTCAACAGAAACCGGTTCGCCATTCACAACAATCGTCAAGGTTATCTTGTTCTTCGATCCGGTTTTTTTGCCCGCAGCCTCAGGAGCAGTATTCGGAGACTTTGCCATGCTTACTCCATCAATTGAGCGATTCGTATCTAAAGTTTAACTGAATAAAATTACGAGTAAACCTGTAGTAGTCTGACAGGCCCTTCGCTTCGGCTTAATTTCGGGCTGCTAAGGTGTCGCGTGCGATTATCTTGAGTTCCTGGCTTCCAAACGGCGTCTGCTATGCGCCATTCGAGATCTTTGCCGCTGATCGACCGTCTGCGTACAACGTGAGCAGCAGCCCGCACCCGCTTCCGAATCGGTCGCGCTAGTTCAGACCGAGCCGATGTCTGCTACGAGGGGATGCGAGACGGAAGGCTTAGTAACAACAGGGTCGTTGGTTCTGATCCCTTCAAGGCGCTCACGTTCGGTACAATGAGCCGGTCGCTGCTTGTTCACCGACCAAAGAGACTGGCGACCAGGCGCGAGCTTGCAGAGGGAAGGCGACCCTCATCCAGTCCATTTGTTCGATAGTAGGCGAGAAGTCGCTCGCGCCCGAGTGTTCCTCGTTCCAAGGGAAGGAAACGAAGCGCATTACGACGGAAGATCTTGTCGCAAATATCGTCCGAAAGACCGCAGTCGGTGCGCAGGAAGGCGTTCACGCTTTCGATATAGTGATTATAGCCTGCCTCCTTCCCAAGCATTATCCAATCGCTCCCGTAAACGATGTGATCGCAACCGCTGTCGAATTTTTCCAGCCATTTGTTGAAGGACCTCGCAAGGAAGTCTCGTTCTTTCGAGCCAGCCGAAAGCACCTCCGAAAAATAGCTGATGTCGGCGACCACGTTCCCGCCGGGATTTTCCTTGATGAATTCACCCAGCCGCCATTCCCAACTGCCATCCGGCAAAGGCATTCCTTCCCGTCCAGCCGACCGTGCGCGGAAACGACCGAAATGCGCGATACAAACCCGTAACTTGGGGAACTCCTTGAACACGGGGATCCGGTAGGCCGGATCGCCCCGCTTTGCATAATCTGGACCGGAACCGTTCGACGAATAGCCATGAGCCAATATTGGGGCATCAACATCGACACAGAGCTTGTAGAGGTCTCGAAGCGCAGCATCGAGTTCCTCGTTGGGCTCAAATCCCAGGCTCTTCACTGTTCGCTCCGGATATGGCGGCTGGTTGCCCTCGGGACGAAAGCCCATCGGCGGGTAGAGCTTGATGCCGATGAAACCATGTTTCATCAAAGCCGAATGGGCAGTCGCAAGCGAGCTTACGCTGCTTTTCCCTTTCCGGAATGCCACTTCCCGGAGTGGATCAAATCCCATGTAGCCGTGGACGACGGGACCGGATTTAGCTTTCGCCATGCGCTGCGAAATCCGGTCCATCACTACCATCTGCCGGGGTAAGGGCGAAGAGTCTACATCTTCATAGAGCCACTCATCATAATCGACGAGCGCCGGCGTTAACAGGAGCGGATTGAAGCCCTGTGCCTTGCTGTCAGCAACCAGGCGATCGACAAGGACGTGCCGGTAAAGGCGAAACAGGCTGAACCAATTGAGATAGCGCCCCACAGGATCTTGCCTCAGGAAAGCGCGCTGGCTGGCTCCGCGGGCTTCTCCAATCGTGAGCGGTTCGTTCGCGCGCAAAGTCTTGATCGGGTCACCGAGCATATAATTTAGGAACTTTTCCTCGGAGATAGATGATCGTGTCGACAGATCGCCCGGGTCTGCCACCGTAACGATCCGCCGCCTCTTCCGATCGAGTTCCAGGAGATGCTGGCTTGTGTCTTCGACCGCCGCTGCGCGCGCTTTGTCGACCGTCAGCGAGGCCGCTTTTCCGTTCCGTCCGGTCTCGAGAAACGCGATCTCCTCATCCGCCGTCGGTGCGCTACCGGTGCCGAGTAGCTTCAGAAGAAGTGCGATGAATTCGTCGGTCACGTCGGGATCACGAACTGCGAGAATGCGGGCGGCCGACTGCTTGGGAAAATCTTCGAAGACGACTTGCCGCAGGAAGCGGGTGGTCGGCAGATCCGACGCATTGAAGACGTGGCAGTGAGCGTCGACCAACGGGACGCCTTCGCCCGGTACCGACGGGCTCGGTCGTCCGCAACCCGCAGTCAATGCGACAGCAGACAAAGATGCCTGCGTTAGAAAAGTTCGACGTAACATAACCATCCCCCAACTCGGCCTCGATGCAATGCAGACATGAAATGCCCGCCAAGCGTTCTGATCGTCACGAGGGTTCAAAAATTCAGCCGGGCGATCATCGGGCAGTGATCGGAAATAGCCAATACTTGGTCTTTCCCGTTCGGGGTGCCTGCTTTGTTGCCACCAAGGTTTCCGATGCTCAGATGTTCGGCCGGGCCATCGCCTTTGATTCCGGGGCCGACGAGGATGTGATCAAGGCCTACCGGATTGCGGCACTCGAGATAACTGTCTGATGCGAGCAACTGTGTTTCCGGCATGGTCAGGTCGCGGATTTCGGCCTAGGTGCAAAGTGCCTGCCCGGCATCGCTGATCTGGCAGTGCTCGTCGAGAACCTCGAGATTGGCAGCCGCCGGCTGACCATCGGCGAATTCTTCTATTAGAGACCGCGACAGCACGCCCGCCGGCCGGGCGATGAGGTTCCGCTGGCGCCGGTCCTGGCCGGCCGCTGGTCGCGCAGTTCGTGCCAGAGATTGCGGTTAAAATCGCCGAGGAGAACGATCCTGGCGCCATCGGCCGCCGAGCGCTCAATCCAGCTTTCGAGCGGGTCGATCTGTTGCTGCAGGATCATGCAGTGATTACCACTTTCCTCCAGATTTCCACCGTCGAATGGCGACACGCAGCTCGACTTGAGGTGGACATCCATGATGCGAAGCAGTTTTCCATCGATCTTGAGTGTGACCGCAAGACCAGGGCAGCCAAGCAGACGAATGCGCTTGCGGCGGGAAGATCAGCGCCGCAACAGGCCGACGAAATCCTCAAGATCAGTGATCGCCGGCAAGGGGGCCGTAACCGTCGTGCTGCGGGTGATCTGGTTGAAGTCGGCAAATTTGACCTTCATGGTCACGGTCTTGGCGCCAACCTCAATGGCCTCGCAGTAACCCACACGCTTGCAAGCCATGCAGACTATCTGTTCAGCTTGCGAAGCGAGAGATAAACGTTTGCTTGCCGGTGCGACAATTCCGCCCAGGCGTGGTTTTTCGTAAGGTCCGGATCAACCTGTTCGGCGAGGCGCGACATTGCATCTGCGGCCGCATGAAAGCCTGAATACCATCCGGCACCAACGGCAGCCGACATGCCCGCGCCGAGAGCGGATGCTTCATTCGAGAGGCTGCGGATGACGGGAAGGCCGGTCGAATCGGCGACCATTTGCCGCCACAACGCACTGCTGGCGCCGCCTCCGATGACAAAGACACGGTCGGCTGCCACGTCCCTTCGCCGCATTTCATTGAGCGATCGAACAAACTCCAGCGTAATCGCCTCCATCGACGCGCGATAGAGATGCCCCATACCGGTTTCAGGCCCCATGCCGGTGAAGCTTGCGCGCGCATTTTCGTCCCAGTGGGGATCCATGCACCCTACGAGATAGGAGCAGACCGTGACGCCGCCCGACCCAACGCCAAGGCTGTTTGCCTCAGCCTCAAGGCGTTCGAAAATTCGGGCACCGTTACGACTGCCGGCGAAGGTATCCAGAAGCCAGTTCACAAAATAGGCGCCTCCGCGCTGGCAGCTTTCCAGAAGATAGCCCTCGCCGCTGGGCGAGGCCAGGGTGCGCCAGTAGCGGCTGAGTTCCGGTGTTTCCGACCACCCGCCGCCAACGACTGCCGTGCCGAGGTTCAGGTAGACAGCGCCGGGGTTTATCGCATTGACGCCGAGACCTGCGCAGTTTCCGTCGCCTCCGCCGGCAAAGACGGGTGTCCCGGGACGAAGACCCGTTGCCGCCGCTGCTTCTGCTGTGACGCGGCCGATCGCGGAGCCCGGCCTGTTCAGTGGCGGCAGCTTTTCAAGCGGAATACCCAGATGATCGAGGATCTCGCGTGACCAGACTTTCTTTTCGATATCGAGAATCCCGAAAGGATCGCCGCTGGTCCAGCTGGCCTGCGCTTCTCCCGTCAGCTTCTGCGTCAGGAAGTCATGAACACTGAGAATCTGCGCGGCATTGTCGAGAAGGTCCGGCTGGGTTTCGTGGAAAAACCGCAGACGGTAGACGCAGGGGATGACGTCGATCGGTTTGCCGGTGATCGCGTGGAGCCGCTCTGCACCGATCTCCGCGGCAAGCGTGCGCACCACGTCCTTTGCGCGGCGGTCGAGCCAGAGCGTCGCCGGGGCAAGTGGCTTTCGATCCTTGTCGAGCAGAACCATGGTTTCGCGCTGGTTTGATATCGCAATGCCATCCACGCGGGCAGGGTCGATCTCACGGATCAGCGATGAAAGCGCCATGCAGGCCGCTGTCCACCAGTCGTCGGCATCCTGTTCGGCATGCAGCGGATGTGGTGTTGAAATGACATGGGCGGCCCGACCTTCTGCCCGGGGTGTGCCATCGGCGGTCCAGGCAACCGCCTTGACCGATTGAGTCGATGAATCCATGCCAATGACGTATCGTTCGTCAGGCCGCATGCACGCTCCTCCACAGACGGAGGTACTCTCCGCCGATCTCCCTTGCCGGTTCCCCGGCTCCTCCTGTCGGCTTTACCCAACACTCCTCACACCGCGCTGAACGCGGTGTCCTGCGAAAGCGTTTCGTCTCTAAGGTCTGCTCCTGACGCTTTAGTTCTTTGTTTTTACGCATGTCGCTTTGCAAAATTGGTGCAATTTTACGAAACATGCCTAAAGCTCCAGCAACGCCTCTCCCGTGGCGACGTCGGTTACAAAATGTGTCGCATAGCCCGCTTCAAGGGTAGCGACGATGGCGGGTAATTTGGACACTCCCCCGGCAACACAGATCCGGCTTGGGACCTGGCGCAGATCGCCAAGGGTGATGCCGACCATGCGGTCGTCATGATCCCCCTCGACGGCGGCGCCGTGGGCATCCAGAAAACGGCCGATGATCACCGCGGCGGCGCCGCGGGCGACGTAGTCATCGATCTCTTCTTGACTGGCGATCCCGGAGACCCGAACCGTGCTGCGAGGTCCCAGATCACCGACGCCAAAAAGGATGCGATTGCAAGAATGCACCAGGTCCATCTGCTTTTTAAGCACGGGTTCGGCGAGCAGCGCGGCTTTCAGTTCGCGCGTCGACAAGACGGCCGGCGCCAAGAGGTTGACGCAGCGCGCCTGGATGCGATTTGAAAGCAGCGACGTACAAAGTTCCGGTGAAAACTCCGGCTCGCCGGTCGAGCTACCGGAAACCTGCACCACGGTCAGGTTCGATAGCGGCCGCGTCAGGACAATCTGATCCGCGACGGCAAGTACCGTACGGCCCCAGGCAACACCGATGACGTCGCCGTCCTCAATTTGGTCTGCGAGCACCCGGGCGCCGGCGTCTCCGAGGCGTTGGGACAGGCTTTCATCCGTGCCATTGGGAATGACGAAGACGCCGGAAAGCCCGTATTTGCTCATCAACGCCCGCGCAACGCTGGTACGGCCGCCGGCCTTCGGGTTGATGACGACGGACACAATCCCGCGCTCGCGAGCCTCCTGCAGGTAGTTGACGATCGTGGCGCGGGAGACATTCAGCTGCTTCGCGATCTCGCTCTGCGTCAGCTGGTCGGCATAATAGAGCCACGCCGCCCACATCACGGTATCATCGAACTCAGTGGGCACTGATGTCCCGGTTTCGTCGCCGCGTTTCACTGAAGATTTTGCTCGTCCCATGGGGCTATATGGCAGAGGTGCGTGTCTTTTGTCAATCTTTGTTGTCATGTGTATTGACAAATGGCAATCAAGGTTGTCTTTTGTCTTCCCAACGCAGAAAGACGGCAGTGCAAGCCCTGGAGGGGGAGCGGCGGTGTCGGCAAAGGAGGATCGCATGGCAGTCACAATGCCTTACGGCGGCTGGACGGCGTTGATTGATGACATCGTGGGCGGCAGGTGGAGCAACCCGGAAACGGGCATGCTGGCATCCGTTCCCTACGAGAAGATCGTCATTGAAGAGAGCCTGGACGGTCGCGAGGCAGCGCTGGTTGCTGGCCTTGAGCTAGGCGATCGCTATACGGTTGTTGCAGATGCCGATACCTGGGATGCGATGGGCTCGCGCGTGGCGAAGGCACTGGGTTCGCTTGCTCCGGTGGATACCGTTATCCTCGAGCATCCCCATGCGGACATGGCCAATGTTGCAGATCTGAGCGAAAGGCTGGCCGGCGCCGAAGGCGTCGTGGCTGTTGGCTCCGGCACGATCAACGATCTCTGCAAGTTCGTTACCGGCCGCACCAATCGCCGCTATGCCGTGTTCGGTACGGCGGCCTCGATGAACGGATATACGTCTACGACGGCTTCGATCACGCTGAAAAGCGGTCTGAAAGTGTCTTTGCCGTCCCATGCACCGTCCGGCTTCTTTATCGATCTCAACGTCAATGCCGCAGCTCCGGCCTATCTCTCGGCCGCCGGCTTTGCCGATTGCCTCGTGCGTTCGGTGGCGCAGGTTGACTGGTGGATGTCTCACAGGCTGATCGGCAGCCTTTATTCCAAGGTACCCTACATCATTCAGGATGCAGATGAGCAGGAGCTCAATACACGCGCCAAGGGTATCGCCAACGGCGATATCGCCGCCAATGGTTACCTGCACCGGGTGCTGACAATGTGCGGTCTCGGCGTGTCCTTCACGGGCATGTCGAACCACGGTTCGATGGGTGAACACCAGGTGTCACACTATATAGACTGCTTTGCCGGAGAGAAGCATCCGGGGACCTTGCATGGCCAGCAGGTCGGCGTTGCGACCCTCTCGATGGCAAGGTTGCAACGCCTATTCCTCGATAGCGAAAAGCCACCGGTGATCCGCCCCACCAAGATCGACCGAGAGGGTATGAACGCCCGCATGGGCCACGAGATTGCTGCCCAATGCTGGCAAGAAATCCAGCCGAAGGCCTTCGATGCGCGGGCCGCCGCTGAAATCAACGAAAAGCTGGCCGATATCTGGCCGACGCTGCGCCAAGAGCTGAAAGCCTTTGCGCTTCCGGTTGAAGACATGGAGCAGCTTCTAAGAGATGCCGGAGGCCCGATGACATCAGCCGATCTCGGCTTACCAGTGGAAACATACAGAGAGGCGCTCGTGCATTGCCGCGAAATGCGCAATCGCTACGCCTTCCTCGATATAGCCGCCGATGCGGGGCTGCTCGAGGACTTCGCTGCCGGGGAGGTGTAGGCCATGCGCCCGGTTGCCGAGATGCCGAAAGATGTCGCTGGCGCGGTTCGCGTGCTTTTTGCTGACATCGACGACACGTTGACTAATGAGGGGCGGCTGCCTGCTGTCGCCTATGATGCGCTCGAGCGGCTGAGTGCGGCCGGCATCGCCGTTGCCCCAATTACCGGCCGGCCGGCGGGTTGGTGTGACATGATCGCCCGCATGTGGCCTGTCGTCGGCGTGGTCGGCGAAAACGGCGCTTTCTATTTCGCCTATGACGAGGAAGCACGTCGTATGCGCCGCAGTTTTGCGATCGGCGAAACACAACGCACCGCCGATCGCCAACGGCTGGCGCGGGTCGGTGACCGAATTCTGTCGGAAGTTCCCGGCGCTGCAATTTCTGCTGATCAACTTTACCGTGAGGCCGACCTCGCCATTGATGTCTGCGAGGATATCCAGCCGCTTGCCAACACCGATGTCGATCGTATCAAGCATATTTTCGAGAAAGAGGGAGCCGTCGCAAAAATCTCTTCGATCCATGTCAACGGCTGGTATGGCGCCTATAACAAGCTGACCACGAGCCGCCGGTTTGCGGCCGATATTCTCGGCATGGATATCGATGCCGAGAAGGATCGTATCGTCTTTGTCGGGGACAGCCCCAACGACGCTCCCATGTTCGGTTTCTTTCCAAACGCCTGCGGCGTCGCCAATGTTCTGGATTTTCGAGGAACCTCGATAGCGAGCCGACCTATGTCGCGGCCAGGAAGGGAGGCTATGGATTCGTCGCGGTGGTGAACCGCATCCTAGAAGCACGGGGACAGGCGGCATGAGCGGCTCGGTTTACGATATCGCGATCATCGGTGCCGGCATCATCGGCGCATCGTTATGCGATGGCCAAGGGCGGCATCGCCGCCAGCGCGGTTCTCTGCTTCATCTTTTCGTGGACGGAATTCCTGTTCGTGCTGACGCTGACGCAGACGGGCCTCAAAACGGTTCCGGTCGTGTCTTCGACCTTCGTGACCTCCATCGGTACCGCATGGCAGCGCTTGGCGCAGCCGCTATCGTTCCGCCTTTATCGTCATTCTGCTGGTGCAGCGCCACCTGGTTCGCGGCCTCGCCATGGGGTCGCTCAAACAAT
Organism: Rhizobium etli CFN 42; assembly: GCF_000092045.1. NCBI lineage: Bacteria > Pseudomonadati > Pseudomonadota > Alphaproteobacteria > Hyphomicrobiales > Rhizobiaceae > Rhizobium > Rhizobium etli. The sequence goes on from NC_007762.1 coordinate 27,572, forward strand.
AGAAAAAGAAGGGAATGGGCCTGGAGGAGGCCTGCTCCCGGCAAACGAGAAATTCGGCCCAAGCCCGGTCCCGGATATGGAGAAGGAAGAAAGCATGAATGAACATGACAGAAAATCCTATCTCGCCCTGGTGACGGATCGTTTCGTCCACGGTCGCTCCCAGACCACGGTTTCCGGGCTTTGCGAAGCCGTCATTCCGCCGCAACCGATCGCGCTGCACAAGCCGGAAGAGTGCGGTTATGGTGAAATCCCGGGTGCTGGCCACCAGGGCGGCTCTTTGCTCGCAGTCTCCAAATATTCGAAGAGTCCGGACGCCGCATGGCTGTTCATGCAATGGGCGACCTGCGCCGATAGACAGGCTCTCATCACTACGCTTGGCGGTGGAACAGGCCCCACACGCGCATCCGTCTATGACGACCCGCGCGTCAAGGGCAACGCCCGCGTCGGCGCCGGCACGACGCGGCATCTGCCGGTCGTGCGGGAAACGATCGCCAAATATATGGGATCGGAACCGGGTCTCCCGGAATGGGCGCAGATTTCGTCCGACACCATCCCTGTGAGCCTCGGCAAGTATTTCGCCGGCAGCTATGGCTCGCAGAAGGAAGCGATGGATGACATCGCCACGCAGATAGAGACCGTTATGAAGGGCTGATGACAGAAGTGGGAAGCGGCGGCGCAACCGCGATGCCCCTTCCTCAGACACTTCGCTGGAGAAAGAGGATGGAGAATGTGGTGGACAAACCTTTGATCGCAATTACCGGTGCGAGTTCCGGCATTGGCGAGGCCGTGGCCCGGGCGTTTTCCGCGGCCGGCCACCCGTTGCTGCTGATTGCCCGCAGGCTGGACCGGCTGCAGAAGCTCTCCCTGCCCAACGCGGTGCTGAAGCAGGCCGATGTGCGCGACCGCGAAGCGCTGGTTGAAGCTGTCAAAGCCGCCGAGACCCAGCATGGACCGGTGGACATGATGTTTGCCAACGCCGGCATCGCCCGGCTCGGAGATATCGCCCGTCAGCCGCCTGAAGAATGGGACGAAATGATCGACATAAACACCAAGGGCGTGATGAACAGCGTCCATGCGGTTATGAACGGCATGATCGAGCGCAAGCACGGGACGCTGATGATGATGAGCTCGATCGCCGGGCGGAAGGTTTATCCCGATCATACCGTCTATTGTGGCACCAAGTTCTTTGTCCATGCCGTCTCGGAAAGCCTGCGCGAATATCTGTCGCCGCATAATGTCCGCGTCATCGTCATCTCACCGGGCATTATCGATACGGAGGTGCTGGACAGCGTGCGCGACGAGACGACGCTTGCCAACTACAAGGCGAACAAGGCCGAGATCGGCGGCGGTATTTCGGCGGATATCGTGGCGGAACTGATCCTCGACGCCTACCAGAAGCCGCAGCGCGCCATCGTCCAGGAAATCGTCATCACGCCAACCCGGCAGAAGTATTGAAACGTGGCGGCCACCCTCCTCCATCAGGGGCAGGCTGCGCAAACGGAGTTAACACCCCCATGGCGACCGTGGTATATCAGCGCATCGGAAAGTACTTCGGCGCCTTTACGATCATGCGAGACATCTCGTTCAAGATTGAAGGCCATGAGTTCGTTGTTCTGCTCGGGCCGTCGGGCTGTGGCAAGACGACTTTGCTGCGCATGACGGCGGGCCTCGAGACCGTCACGGAAGGCGACTTGCTGATTGATGGCAAGCGCGTGAATGACGTGCACCCGCGCGACCGCTCGATCGCGATGGTGTTCCAGAACGCTTTACCCGACGATGAAGGTCTACGACAATATCGCCTTCTCTCTCGAAGTCGCCAAAGTGCCCGCCGCGGACATCAAGAGGCGTGTCGAGTGGGCCGCGGCGACGTTGAAGCTGACGGATTATCTCGGCCGCTACCCGAAGGAGCTTTCCGGTGGTCAGCGCCAGCGTGTCGCCATGGGCCGCGCCATGGTGCGTGAGGCAGCGGTGTTTCTCTTCGACGAACCTCTTTCGAACCTCGATGCGAAGCTGCGCGCGCATATCCGTACCGAAATCCGTCAGCTGCACAACCGGTTGAAAACCACCACCATCTACGTGACCCACGAGCAGGTCGAGGCCATGACAATGGCGGGCAAGATCGTCGTTATGCGTGCCGGCAAGATCAAGCAGATAGGTTCTAACGACGACGTCTATGACAGGCCGGAAAGCAAATATGTCGCGGATTTCATCGGCTCCTCGGCCATCAACTTCCTCCCCGGAACGGTCGTCGTGGCCGATGGCGTTCCCGCCGTCGACACGGCGACCGGACGGGTGCCGCTGGATGCGTCCACGCGGGAAAAGCCGGGGCAGTCGGTCGTGATCGGATTGCGCCCGACCGATCTCCAGGTCGATCCCGCCGGACCGCTTGCGGCTAAATCGATCCTGCTGGAGCGTCTGGGGCATGACGCGCAGTTGTTCTGCGAAGGGCCGGATGGCCGGTTCGTCGCGGTGGTTGACAAGGCCGCGCGGCTCGCGCCCGGAAGCGACGTCCGCTTCACCGTGCCCACGTCCAAAGTTCACGTTTTCGATACTGCTACCGAGGCGCGCATCTAGGTTCGCGGGCTCTTCCAATCACAGGTTTATCGCGCCGTGCCGGACCCGCCGGGCGGTCAGGAAAGGAACTTTTATGAAATCGCGCTGGTCGGTATCCGAATTTGCCTCGGTGGTCGATGGATACGTCGCCAAAGGTATCAACCGTGACCTCGCCATCCGCACCTACACGACCCGGTTGCTCGGCTGCGACCCGGAACTGGTTCTGCATGGCGGCGGCAACACCTCCGTCAAAACCGTTCTGACCGAAATGGATGGATCCGAGGTCGAGGTGCTCGGCGTCAAGGGCAGCGGCTGGGACATGGGCACGATCGAACCCCAGGGGTTGCCGGCAGTGCGTCTTGAGCCGTTGCGCGCCATGGTCGGCTTCGAAACGCTCTCCGATGACGACATGGTGATGCTACAAAGACGATTGCTGATCGATCCCTCTGCCCCCAATCCCTCCGTCGAGGCGATCCTGCATGCCCTGCTCCCGTTCAAGCACATAGACCACACCCATGCGAACGCCATCGTATCCCTGACCAACCAGCCCCATGGCGAAGACATCATCCGCGAGCTCTTCCCGGACTCGATTATCGTTCCCTATGTCATGCCAGGCTTCGATCTCGCCAAGGTCTGCGATGCTGCCTACCGCGCCAATCCCAAGGGCGATGGCATGATCCTCTTAAAACATGGCATCTTCACATGGTCGGAAGATCCGCGCACTTCCTATGAGGATATGATCGCGAAGATAGATCAGGCAAAAAAACGTATCGCCAAGGGGAGGGCGAAGCCGTTCCAGAGCGTCAGCGTACCGGGAGGACTGGCCGATACTGCCGATATTGCCCCGATCCTGCGTGGTGCGCTGGCGGTCGACACGGGCCAGGACGGCGAACCCAGACGCTTCGTGTTGGAACACCGCTCAAGCGAACGAATCCTCGATTTCTGCAATTCGGACAAGGTGGAAAGCCTCGTGCGCCGTGGCAATGCGACCCCGGAACACGTCATTCACATCAAGCGCTTTGGCGTGGCGCTCCCGGCGCCCCGGAAAGACAAGCTTGAGGAGTGGGCTGCCACGGTGCAGGAAGCGGTTTCCAGCTATGAGGCCGACTACAAGGATTACTTCGCCCGCAACAATCTTCGCGCGGGCGGGATCAAGCGAATGCTCGATCCGAAGCCGCGTGTCTTCTATGTTGCTGGACTGGGCCTCTTTGCCGCCGGCGCGGCGCACAAGAATGCGATAGTGGCTGCCGATGTCGCGGAGGCAACAATCGAGGTCATCAGCAATGCCGAGGGGATCGATGCCTTCGAGGCCCTTTCGGAAGCCGATCTCTTCGATATCGAGTATTGGTCGCTTGAACAGGTCAAGCTTATCAAGGTCCAGGAAAAGCCCTTGACACGGCAGGTAGCGATCGTAACGGGTGCGGCAAGCGGCCTCGGTCTGTCGGTCGCCGAAGCGTTAAAGGCGGAGGGCGCCGATGTCGCGCTGTTCGACATCTCGGAAGAGCCGCTGAAGGTCGCCGCGAAACGTCTAGGTGCGCTGCCCGTCGTCTGCGATGTGACCAACCCCGATGCAGTAGATCGCGCCGTGGCGGAGGTTGCCCGTCATTACGGCGGCGTCGACATCCTGATTTCCAATGCCGGAGCGGCTTTTCAGGGCAAGCTTCTCTCCGTCGACGAGGCCACGTTCCGCATGGCGTTTGAGCTGAATTTCTGGGGCCATCACTATGTCGCCCGGGCTGCCGTTCGCATCATGGAAAAGCAGGGAACCGGCGGTGCCTTGGTCTTCAATGTCTCGAAACAGGCGGTCAATCCGGGTGCTGATTTCGGTCCCTATGGCACGTCCAAAGCAGCGCTGATGGCGCTAATGCGGCAATATGCGGTTGAACACGGTGCATCCGGCATCACGTCGAATGCGGTCAATGCCGACCGCATTCGTACCGGCCTGATGACCGACCAGATGGTGGAGGATCGCTCCAAGGCGCGCGGCCTGCCCCCGGAGGAATACATGCGCGGCAACATGCTGAAGCGGGAGGTGACCGCCGCAGACGTGGCCGCCGCCTTCCTGCATCTCGCCAAGGCGCGCGCCTCGACAGGGGCAGTTATCACCGTGGACGGCGGAAACGTCGCCGCGATGATGCGATAACGCGCAAACGGCTTTTTCGTAGGCGGCGTGCCGGTCATCGCCGCCATCATCATATGGCATTGGAAGGACATCGGGCATAGCAACCATCCTCATCCTGGGCGCAGGCGTCATGGGTTCGGCCCTCGCCGTTCCCGCGACCGATAACGGGCACACCGTCCTGCTTGCGGGAACACCGCTCGATGCTGCCATCATCGACCGGCTCAAACAGTGGGGTGGCATCCATCCCGAGCTGGACGCACCCCTTTTCGATGCCGTGCAAGTCATTGCCGGTGGGGAACTGACGCCAGCGCATGTGGAGGCTGCCGATCTCGTTGTCGTCGGCGTGTCCAACCCCGGTATCGAGTGGGTCGCGGATCGGCTGAACGGGCTGCTCGTATCGGAAATACCCATCGCCTTCGTGACCAAGGGCTGGACCGAGATGGCGGCCGCGTGGTCACCTATGCCGAGACCCTGCCGCGCCGCATCGAGAGGATGTCGGCTTTCATTGGCATCGGCGGTCCCTGTATCGCGAAAGAGCTGTCCAACCGCTTTCCGACCCTCAGCGTTTATTCTGGCCGTGACCGCGAGGCGACGGAGCGAGCGGTGGAACTGATGCGCACGCCTTATTATCGTCTTGCGATCACCGACGACGTGACAGGCGTGGAGGCCTGCGCGGCCTTGAAAAACTTCTTTGCCATCGGTGTAAGCGCCATGCAGACACGCTATCCGGACCCGACGCGACCGGACGGGCAATCCAAAAACCCCACCGCTGGTGTGTTCAATCAGGCAATGCTGGAAATGGCCTCGCTTTGCGAGCGTATCGGCGGGCACCGCGCCACAGCCTTTGATCTTGCCGGTCTCGGCGACTTGCATGTCACGGTCGGCGGCGGACGCAACAGTAGGCTCGGTCACGGGGGCTGGGGCACTCGGTTTCCGAAATAAAATCCGGTGAGCTTGCGGGTGAAACGGTGGAAGGCATCGACACGGCTGGCGTTGTTCTCTCCCTGCTGCATCAAATCGACAATGCGGAAAACGAATTTCCATTGGCGACCGCCATCACCAATGCCGTGCAGGGAGACGCGAGAATGGTCTTTGATTTTAGCAAGCTCTGCACGCAGTAGCTCGGTCGCCTTGAACTGAGTGCTGCGGTGACGATCGTCAGGGTGCGGCGCCCTTCGCCCAACCGGGAAAGAGCGATGCAAGCTTTCCCAGTGCATCTTCAGCAAGCACCCGATAGGTCGTTATCTTGCCGCCAAGGACCGAGAGAAGCGGGGCCTTCCCCGGACCGCCATCAAGCTGCGGCAAATTGTCGCGCGTGGTCTCCTGGGCGTTGGCCGCGCCGTTGTTTAAGCGCCTGTACGACCGAATAGCTCCAGACCACATTCGGCGCGTTTCACATCCTTGCCAAATAGGAAGAAACTGCCTGCACGAGATAATCGATTTCTTCCGACGAAGCCGCGACGTTCTCGGGAGCAGCATCGTAATCACGATCGGTCGTGCCCACGAGCGTAAAGTCGTCTTCATAAGGAATGGCGAAGAAGATGCGACCGTCCGGATTCTGGAAAATGTAGCAGCGGTCGTGATCATAAAGCCTGTTGACGACGATATGGCTGCCCTGAACCAGCCGGATACGATCATTCGTCTTCAGACCAACGACATCGGAGATGACATTGGCAACCCAGGGACCGGCAGCATTCACGAGGGCTTTCGCGCGCGCCTCCGATTTTTCGCCGGGCTAGCCGTTCGGTGGGCCTATTAATGCGGGCGCCCTGAAGCTTATCGCTCCCTAAAGCGTTCTCTGCTTCTCGAGGAAGACGCCACTTCCACTCGTGCGTTACTTGGGGCCGTGAGGCGGTCCAGTAAAGCCTGCCGGTCGGCGACGAGGGTGTCGAGGTGCAGCGGCTGGCTCCCGGGCCGTTCTCCATCAGCCAATCGCGCGGCCAGCGCCCTGGTGGCGTCCACGACAAATACCCCGCAATCGTAGCTGTTGTCCTGCTGGGCCATCCGCACTCCATCCAAGCGGGCCCCCAGACGTGCTGCCAGCCCCTTTGCAATGGCGCTGTTCAGGGTGCCCAAGGAGTCGTAATGATAGGCGACCGGCTGGCGCCCGCGCAGATCGACAAACAAAAGCGACCAGTGGGTGCCCCCCGCGCCAGTCCCAGCATTGTTGACCGGAAGGAACACGAAGCTGGCCGTGCCGCTCCCGAAGTTGGCTCTGCCGCCATCGATGATGTCGTGGAAAGCGGCGGCCGCGTCGGCCGGGTTCCGAGCCATGCGCAAGAAATGGGCCACCGCAGGCGCCACCAACCGTGTCCGGGCGGCGATGTCGGGACTGGCCCTGCGCAGCGCCTCGCCAAGCAGTGCAAAATCGGCCGCGATATGCTCGTCTTCGAGCAAAGGAGGGATTGGCGCGCTCCCGACTAGCCGGTTGTCACCAATATGTTCGGCATCAAAAACCGTGTGGGTGACTGATTGGTACCCCGCCTGTTGCGCGTAGGAAGTGACAGGACCTGCCCTGACTTGATCTTCAAGCCTGATCTGCCGGTTCCCCGTTCCAAAAGCAGCCCTCCTGGTGTCGATGGGCGACAACTCACTGACATCCGCCAAATCGGATTCGGCTAAATCGGGAACGTCCTTGGGGCTTGCTTGCGATGACCTCTGCGCCTCCGCTGAGGTACTGTATTCAAGGCCGCCAAGCGCCGCATCGGCTGGACGGCGTTTGCTTGCGGATCGAGATGGCGCCACCGTCGGCCGCTGCCGGCGGTAGGACGATTTGGCTTCGCTCCCCTGTTGGCAAGGCTGCGGAGAGCATCGGGTTTGCTCGGCTGATGAACTGGTTCGTCGCGCCAGCAACGCGTTCGCCGATGTTCTTGATCTCGGCCGCGGTCAGCGACGGAATTTCATGATACTCCATCACATCGGAATACGCACCAAGCCTTTGGCTTGGTTGATGGCCTGTTGCTCGGTCAGCTTCGTCGGCCTCGTGAGCCCGGTCTTGACCTCGGCATAACCATTTGCGAGGCACCACTCGATGATGCCCGCAAACCTGGTCAGCGTTATCTCATGTACTGAACCCGATCGCCTGCGCTCTTCAAGGGTCGTATCAACGCAGAAGCGGGAGCTCTTGACCATCGCCGGTGTGCGTTCAGCCTGTCCTCCGGTAGCCGTTGTTGGAAGCGGCAACGATGTAGGTTGGGTCTAGAGTCTCGAAGCCGGATGCTTGGCCGTCTACAACCTTGACCTCCCAGCCTAGCCGCTCCGAGAAGACGCGAGCGCGTAGCTGGTGGTGTTGGTGAAGGAGCTGAGTTTTGTGGACATTCCGCGGTTTACTGAGCGCGAACACCTGCATGAATTTCGCCGTCGTCGTTGAAGTCGGCACAAATCGGAGTCGGCCGCTAGTTGTAAATCTTACAAGGCAGATTCGGTCGTGAAGAATGGTGAAAGCGATCGGCGTGTGCTGGAATTGCGTTTCGATCGCACTTAGAGATGCGTTACGGTTGTAGGATTCATAGTAAAACAATTGGCGACACTGCTTGGAGGATAGCATCCTAAGTCTCTGTATTTATAGGAGGTCTGCCCTTGGGTGGCAGAGGTTTTACCCGCTGGTTCGTAACCGTTGGTTAACGAAGTATGGTTTGACGCAATCTGGGAATCGGGTAACTGCTTATCGACGGAAAATCACTGACGATCGCGAAAAAACCGTCGTGAGGAAAAATGATAACAAACCAGCAGCAGATCCAACAAGCTGAATCGTCGGCGATGAAGATCAGGCGACAGTCACAGTTGTTGTCTTCGCAACTCCAGTCAATTCGCGAACGACTTTATGAGCCTGAGGCTGCAAAATCCCTTAAAACTTTTACGTCGCGCGAGGTTGCTGCGCTACTCGGCATTGCGGAATCCACGCTACGCCAGATGTCGCTTGACGGTGAGAGCGCTATCCCCGACCGACAGGACAACGGCCGGCGGATCTATACGCTTCACCAGGTAAATCAGATACGTGAGCATCTCGCCCAAAAGCGTCCAAACGAAGCACTGGTGTTCTTGCCCCGACGCCGGGCGGGTGACAAGCTACAGGTTGTTGCCGTCGCAAACTTCAAGGGCGGCTCGGCTAAAACTACCACAACCGTGCATCTGGCGCACTATCTGGCAATCCGGGGGCTTCGGGTGCTTGCAATTGATCTAGACCCGCAAGCATCATTGTCGGCAATGTTCGGATACCAGCCCGAGTTCGACGTTGATGAAAACGAAACTGTCTATGCCGCGATTCGTTACGATGATCGTCGCAGGTCTGTTCACGAGGTAATCAGACGAACCTATTTCGCAGGAATCGATTTGATCCCGGCAAACCTCGAGTTGATGGAGTACGAACACGAAACTCCGCATGCTATCGCGGATGGCTATGGGCGAGGAGACGAGATCTTTTTTCGCAGGCTTTTGACGGTCATCAGCGAAGTTGAGGCGGACTACGATATAGTCCTTGTCGATGCCCCTCCCCAGCTCGGTTACCTTACGCTCGGCGCCCTCTGTGCTGCCACCGCGCTGCTTATCACAATTCATCCAGCAATGATTGACGTTGCCAGTATGAATCAGTTTCTAGCTATGATGAGTGATCTCATGGGCGTGATCGAGAAACGCGGCGGTACACTCAGCCACGATTTCATCCGCTATGTGATCACGCGACACAACCCCAACGACGGTCCTCAAGTTAACGTCGTCACTTTGTTACGCTCCCTGTTTAAAGAGGATGTTTTGGCTCCGGCTGTTGCCGAGACTACTGCGATTGCAAGTGCCGGGCTTGAAAACAAGAGTCTTTATGAATTGTCAAGGGGTGTCGGACGCGATACGCTTAGTCGCGCACTCGAGTCGGTGGATTCGGTCAATCGCGAGATTTTCCATCATATCAAAAACGTGTGGGGTAGATGATGGTCAATCCCAAAGAGCGAAACCAGCGAATGAAGAGCCTGTTTGCTCAGGTCGATACGGAGGTCCTTGCTAAGCAATCGGCACCCTCACGCGCCGAGCAGGAAAAGCGGCGAGTCGGTTCGGTGGCTGTAAAATCAATGGATCGTGCCTTCGTCTCGATCGAAGATGAGAACAGGCGCCTTCATGATCAGTTGCTTTCGTGTGAATCGGTTATCGAACTCGATCCCGATCGAGTCGCCCCGTCGTTTATCAGCGACCGCTTGGATATAGAGGGCGATGGTACGTTTCAAGCGTTTGTCGAAGGGATTAGAGAGGCCGGGCAGAAACTTCCGATCCTCGTGCGTCCCTTGGCTGGGAGGCCAGGTCAATACCAGGCTGCATATGGCCACCGGCGTCTTCGCGCTTGCCAGATACTTAAACGCCCCGTCAAGGCGATCGTACGCGAGCTAAGCGACGAGGAGCTTGTTATCTCACGGGGTATTGAGAACTCGGAACGACTCAATCTATCCTTCATCGAGCAGGCCCTGTTTGCCTTTAATCTGAAGGAGCGGAAGTACTCGCGGGAATTAATATCGAACGCGCTTGGACGTAAAGAGGGCCAGCGCCTCGCCTCGATATCGATTCTTACAAATACCGCGGCCCTGATACCTGAGGGACTCATCCGGTGATCGGCCCGGCGCCGTCGGTTGGACGTCCAAAATCGGAAAAGCTGGGCGCTCGCGTCCACAATCGAATCCTGAACGCCCGGCAAAGGGAAATCTTGGCGGAGCTGACTGCGTCTCCAGCATGGGCTCAGTGCCGAAGCGACCAGCGGTTCGCGCTCATCATGGAAGCGTTTGATCTTTCTGCAAAAAGCAAACCGGATATTGTAGAGTCGCCTTGGACGATGGCATCGTCATAGTAACGAGGCGTACCGATAATTCGACTCGCTTTTCAATTCCTGACGATCGACTTCCGGGGCTTTCGGACTGGCTGCTGCAACGGCTACCCGATCTCTTTCAGGAGTTCAAAGACGACAAGGGAAGGGTTCTGGAATGATCTAGAAACGAGAAATGGAAAAAGGGCCTATCGACTGCAATCGACAGACCCTTCAATCACGGCCAACGGAGCATCTCGGCACCGTCAACGTCAGCTCTAGCGGGCTAATTCTAAGACGGATAAGGGTGTTAATCAAGTCGCTGTAACTGTCAGGGACGGTTTTTTTGCGCTTAGCTTCCGGCGGCTTCCTGAAAAATCGCATTATTGGGACTGCGATCGAGAGATCCGCAGCAGGATAGCTATGACTGAAGCTTTGTCAGTGGCGTCGTTCCGACGCGTGACTCCTGGAATTGCCGCAAGTGCACGTCTTGCAATGGCAAACGACATACCAGATACGACAAAATCGGAAATGGCTTTGCTCCTGAAGAAGGCTGCTCCAGTTTTGGGCATAGATGGCACGACGTATCATGTAATGGATATCCTTCTCGGTCTTTCCCAGGCCGATGACTGGAAAGGCTCTGGGCGTCCAATCGTGGCCATATCTAATGCGAAACTCGCTGAGTATACGCTGCGCTCGCAGCGCACCGTAATGCGATGCATCCGACGGCTCGTAGAGGCGGGTGTTGCAGCCTACCGGGACAGTTCGACAGGTCGGCGCTTTGTATATCGCAACGATAAAGGCGAAGTGACGGCTGGCTTTGGAATTGACTTCACACCATCCCGTGTAAGGGCTGGCGAACTTAAGCAGGCGGTGATCCAGTACCATCAGCAATTGAACGCCGAACTCGCTGCCAAACGCGACATCAGCCGCCTGTCGCGTGCGATTGAAGATCTCTGCCTGTCCAATCCCTCGCAGATGACGACTGAAAGATCCGAGCTCGAGTCCATACTGGCGGGTGGGGGCGGGTTGGTTGAACGCGCAAATCGTATAAGTTCGCTTCACGAACAGGCGTTGGCTGCATTGGCGCCGGAGGACATTCCGTTCCGTTTGTCATGCGAGGGTGACATTGATGACAGCGCTAATATCAATACAACCCATGAATCAGAATCTGAAAGTAGAAAATTGCGGGCCCGCTCTACAGAGCGGGAACAAATTAGCAAGAACGACCGCTCCGCGGTCGAAATGGCTTTTAAAAGAAAGTCTCGCGAAGCGGAGGGGGTTAAGCAAGACAACGGAAGTTGCGATGGCCGCGACTCTTCCACGATCCAAGGGGAGGTTTTGGGCTCTGTGTCAGTTGGGCTCATTCGCGCGGCGTGCCCCGGTGCTCAATCAATGATAGGCCAAGAGTTCGAAAGTTGGTATGCGATCGGCCGGTCAGGCGAAACGCTGCGCAGGATGATAGGGTTGTCCGAAGCAGGTTGGGCAGATGGTCAGAAGAAAGTGGGCCAGTACGCGGCAGCGGCGATCTTAGCGACCGTGCTTGAAAAGTCAATTCGAGATCCGGAGCAGATTTCCAGGCCGGGGGGCTATTTCCGGGCCATGATAGATCGAGCGATCGTCGGAAGGCTGAACCTGGAGCGGAGCCTTTTCGGACTGGCAGACAGCAGGTATGAAAGTTCATGAGAGGAGTAACAGCTGTTACCTGTCCGGCCGGCCCAACAACTGATCGCTTGCGTCCATATGTGCGGCCTGTTGTTGCGTTCGCACATGAACGCTGGCCAAGATGGTTTCCGCAACACAGGCCCAGACATCAAGTCGGCCTTGAGGGTCCAAAGGGATGCCCAGAGTATCCTGTGTCCCGGATCGATCGATCACACCATCTGCTATTATCTTGCAAGTTGTCGTATTACCAACACGTGGTGAAGATCACGTTTCTCCTCTCGAAACAGAGATTCATGCGACTTCAGGTCGCACTCCGGCGTCAAGGACGACGCGGTCTCCCCCAATTTTTCCGCCGCTGCGCTTCTCAGAAAAATCGGTTCCCCCGCTTGCCGCCGCTGGCGGTCGCGTTCCGCGATCCCTGGCCCCTCGCGGCTACGGTGCGGTCTCCTTTCGTCAGAGACAGAAAGGAGAAACTGATATGTCCGATGACTGGTACGTAAGCGTCCGAGGAGCGCCGCCTTGAGCGCGTAGGATGAATCTGTCGTTTTGTGGCTATGGACAGGCATATGGACAGTTTTCGGACAGCGGTGAGCCGGCTTGAAATCATCGACATGGGGCGTCGGCGGCGTTTTACCGCCGAAGCGAAGCTGAAGATGCGTTTTCTGGCCATCGTCGCCAGGTTTCCGCGACGGCGGCGAAGCATGGGGTTTCCCGCTCGCAACTGTATCGCTGGCGTCAGTTGGTGCAGACCGGCAATCTGGGCAGCATTCGGATTGAGGGCTTCGTGCCGGCGTTGATCACGCCGGACGCCCCTGCGCCCGTGCCGGCTGCATCGAAGCCGGTCGCGGGTGGTGGTCGTATGGAGGTGCTGAGCGCGAACGGCCGGCGCGTGATCGTCGACCGTGACGTAGACGTCGCTGTGCTGCTGCGCATCCTGCGCGGGCTGGAGACGTTGCGATGATCCCGATCCCGACAGGCGTTCGGGTGTGGCTGGCGACGGGCCATACGGATATGCGGTGCGGGTTCCCGTCCTTGGCGCTGCGGGTGCAGGAGGTGCTGAAACATGACCCGCTGGGCGGTCATCTGTTCTGCTTCAGGGGCAAGCGCGGACAACTACCGACATTCTGCATACGTTTCCCGTTATTCGACGATTGCCTATCCTTGGCACCCGCTGTTCGGGAGGAAAGTGCAGGTCTCACCGTTCAGGCGTGGCAAAAGTTTAACCTGCATCTACACGGATGAGCGTCCAGATCTGTGCCGCGAGTTGCCGAATTGGATGTTCGATCAAAGCTATTGCACTACCATGGCGCTAGGGCTGCCTGAGATCAGCATTGCCGGTCTCAACGAATTGGCAGCGGCGCTGGCATCGTTCGGCGCGACTCACGCAATAGGAGCAAAATACCGTCCTTCGAGGAAGAAGGAGAAGGAGAAGGATGATGCGAAGCAGGCGACATCAAAATCGCGACCAACTCGTTCTGCAGTTGGAGCGCCAAAATCTACAGGTTCCGGCGGTCAAGAACGTCAAAGGGTTGGAGGAAGCGCTGGCGGATCTTCTGCTGGAAGCTTTGGACGCGAACAGAATGACGAAGACGGGAGGCGTTGATGAACACGAAGATCACGCCTGACCATCTTGGCCGCGCCGCTGTGGTCTATGTCCGCCAGTCCACAATGACTCAGGTCACCGGCAATCTGGAAAGTCAGCGCCGGCAGTATGATCTGGCTGGAGCTGCCGCAACGACCGGCTTTGCATCGGTGACCGTAATCGATGACGATCTCGGCCGCTCCGGCTCAGGCAGCATGGAACGGCCTGGATTCGAACGGCTTGTGGCACAGGTTTGCTCCGGCGATGTGGGAGCGGTCTATTGCATCGAGGCATCCCGCCTGGCGCGCAATGGCAGGGACTGGCATCATCTGATCGACCTTTGCGCCCTTGCCGGTACGCTGGTCATTGATCCGGATGGTGCCTATGACCCGCGGCTCGTCAACGATCGTCTGCTGCTTGGATTGAAAGGCACGATGTCGGAGTATGAGCTTAGCTTGATGCGTCAGCGCGGCATCGCAGCACGCGGTTCCAAGGCTGGACGCGGGGAACTGCGGTTCATGTTGCCGCCGGGCTTGTGCTGGAGCGAAGTGGGCAAGATCGAGATCGACCCGGACGAACATGTGGCTGAGACGATCAGGCTTGTCTTTGCCAAATTCCGGGAGCTGGGAAGTGGACGACAGGTCTTTTTGTGGCTGCGGTCGGCCGATATCAAGATGCCGGTCGTTCTGCGCAATGTGGACGTCTGCAAGCTCGTCTGGAAAGCGCCAGCGTACCACAGCGTCATGCAGATCCTCCACAACCCACTCTATGCAGGCGCCTATGCCTTCGGAAGACGCGCACAGCGAACGCGGATCATCGATGGTCGCGCTCGCAAAGCCACCGGGGTGCGCAAACCCCGGGATGAATGGAGCGTGTTGCTGCGCGACAATCATCAAGGTTACATCAGTTGGCGGGAATACGAGGAGAACCACAAGCTCCTGGCCGAGAACGCGCACATGAAGAAGAACTGCGATCGCAAGTCAGCGCGTGGCGGCCGTGCCCTTTTGACCGGGCTGATGCGATGCGGTCGCTGTGGCCGAATGATGCGCGTCTTCTACGGCAGCGCGAAGGGCAACGCGCATCGCTATCAGTGCCGCGGCGACGATGCACACGTGGGTGTCGGCCTTTGTATCGGCATTGGCGGCGTCAGGGTCGATCGCGCCGTTGCGGTCCAGATTCTGGAAGCGGTGTCTTATCGTGCCGTCGAAGCGGCAATCTTCGCCTCGGATCAAGTCGAGCGGTCCCGAAGAGATGGCATTGCGGCACTCGAGCGGGATCTCGAAGGCTCACGCTACGAAGCGCTGTTGGCCAGTCGCAGGTATGAGCTTGTGGACCCGGCCAAGCGGCATGTTGCACGCGAACTGGAGGCCCGATGGAATGATGCCCTGGAGCGAGTGGGCGTGCTTGAGCGCAAGATCAAGGACCTGTCCGCGCTGTCAGCAGCGCGCCCCGTCATCGATCGTGGCCGACTCCTGCAGCTTGCCCAGGATCTCCCGACCGTCTGGAATGCGCCCTCCACTGAGACGAGAACAAAGCAGCGGCTCATTCACATCCTGGTTCAGGAGATTATTTGCGATCTCGACGATGCGACCAACGAGGCGGTGCTGTTGATCCATTGGACCGGAGGTCGGCACACAGAGGTGCGTGTGGCGCGCGTCAAGACCGGAAGATATCCTGCTGAGCTCGCACCATCGGCCGTCGAAGCACTGCGCAAACTGGGCGGACATTGGCCAGATCGGGAACTCGCGGTCTCCCTCAATCGGATGCTTTGCAAGACAGGTAATGGCGAGAGCTGGACGGCCGTGCGTGTTCGTGACATGCGCGAGCGTCTGGGAATTCCCGAATATGATGCCACCAAAGTGGAGATACCGATGATCAGCTTGATGAAAGCGGCGGAGAAACTCGGTATTTGCGTGGGATCGGCCAAAAGCCTGGTGCAGAGGAATTCTTCCTGCAACGCAAATCCTTCCTGGCTCGCCGTGGATGGTTCCGGTAGATGCGTTAACCTCGGAAGCCGTCCAGGGGTGCAGGGTGTCGTCGATCGACGCCCCAAGTTTTATGAAGATTATCAATACGATAAAGTCGCCCGGTTGCCCGGAATTTGATGGAGGGATGCATTATGAAGCGCACTGTGGTGATCTGATCAAGGTCGTTTGGCACGATGGCCAGGGAGCCTGCCTGTTCACAAAACGGCTCGAAAGAGGCAGGTTTAAATGGCCTTCGTACTACGTCCATCAACTCGCAGTGCTTGCGGGTTTCAGGCTTATCGTCCTCGCCAATCGCATCGACTGCGCGGACGCATTCTTGCTGGAACTGCATGACGAGCTCGCCGAGGGTTGCGGCAGACAATGCAAAAGCATCGATGCGAAGCTTCAAGGATCTTGTTTCCCATTTGCTTTGTTCTCGACTGCCTACACGCACCTGGAATCCGGGTCTACTAAAGCCTTGGGCCGGGCGCCCCCCGGATTCCGCCATACCTTACTCCCAGCGCCTCCTGAGGAATGCGCGCCACTAACGATCAGTGAGTCTACGGCTTTTGTCTTGATCCCAACGAAGTGTTTCTAATGAAATACAAAATGCCTTGATGGATCGCGCCTGAGGGGTAATGTGATTGAAAGAAACAAGAGGAGCTCAATTATGGATAGTTCCACTCTGCAAGGTGGCGGATCCGGAACTGTAGCCGCGCATGACGCCCGCGAGACACAATTGCTTGATCTACCCGACTCGCTGCTGACGGAAGTAGCGAAACGTTTGACTACAGAAAATCCAGTCGAGACAGCGGAAAATGTCGCAAATTTTAACGAAACTCATGCCTTGACCAGCCTTTCGACTCGAACAGAACCTTTCGAGACGTTTAAATCGCGCCTCAAAATACTCAGCTATCATGCGAAACTGCTGCCTCACACGGTTAGGCACGCACCAACACTTCCAGACGGGGAACGGCTGACTGAAAACCAACTGGCACGCATGCAAAGCGAAGTTGCATATCGTCCAGTGTTGGGCACCGCGTATACCCATCACGCTGGCCAAGCTCCAGAACGGTTGGCAGGGACCGACTTGGCCCGTAGAATCGAGGGCATCTCTGACGAGGTCTTCGACGTGGCGGAACCCGTAATGTTTAGGGAGATCTCCGCTCATGAGTTGATGCCGAAGATTCGGCCGATCGCCAAATCAATTAAGGAAGCCCATGACGGTGCGCGAGCGGAATTGATGTCTGCGGATAGGCAGAGGGAAGGACGCGGTCGATAATATTTCCCGCGCCGCTACAGTGCCTTAAAGCATGTCGCGCAAAAGTGTGCAGCGGTTTTGCGGCAACGACATGCGTTAAAACAAAGAGCTAAAGCGCGTCGCATGAATCAAGTTTGACGCGACGCGCTTTAGTTGCAAACATTCCAATTGACGGGCTAATGCGTCCGTCGGAATCATACGAAGCTTCCCGGATAATGTCGTGTTCGAATTCTGATGAAAAGTCGGCGACGACGCTCTGTACGCACGATTAAAAACGCGTCCCTAGTGAGGTATCCCATTACGATGGCTGGCGCAGCGGCTGATGGCCCGCTCAAAATGACAAAAGCGCCGAACGGGCAGCTGTTTTAACGATTGAGTGTGGCTGGCAACGGACGACCGTACCCGCTACGCCTGCCATGTAACTCACTCGGAGATGCATGATCAACCGCTTTGCTTTCTTCAACGACGGCATCTTCGGACGATGACGGCGACAACTCCTCTGTTTCTGGCAGACGCGCAAAAAATACTCCTGCGACCGGAATATTCTTCGGCATGCGGACCAATATTTCATTTGAAACCATTTCACGCGACCTTTGCACGTCGCGACCATTTACAAACCCTGCCATGCGGTAAGCGTCGCCCGGGTGGTCAATCGCCGGCGCGGGGAGGTATGTACGGATGAATGAAAGATATTCACCGACTCGCCAGAATTTCAAAATGGGTGCAAGGTCGTGGTCTATCCCAGCCCTCACCGTTACTGCGGTGATCTTTGGCGTGATGGCAGTTGTATGCTGGCAGGACAACGAAACCAATTGGGCAATCCTTACCCAGCTGCGAGCGATCAATATCGACAGCGCCTCGTTGCAGCGGGATGTCCTCCGCGCCCGTACCGGTATGGTTACGACCTACCGGCCCATCCTTTCCAGGTTAGGAAATTTGCGAAGAAATCTGGAAAATCTTAAGCTGCGGTTTCAACAATCTCCCCTTTTGAGCGGCGACGATTTCTCTCAAATGCTGAACCAGCTGAAGGTGTCCGTGGACACGACCGATGCTGCCGTCGCAACCTTTGGCGCGCAGAACGTCCTCCTGCAGGATTCGCTGGCCAGCTTCACCCGCGCGCTCAGCATTCTTCCAGGACCGTCGTCTACGGATCAAAGGGGCCAATTCCTGAAACTGGATAACCTGATGCTGCAGTATATACGTCAGCCAAGCCCAGCTCTTTCGGGGGCGATTAGCCTTGAACTTGACAGGATCCAAAACACCCGCGGTGCAGATGAAGCCACGTTGCGCATACTTTCGCGCGAGGGGCCAATTATTCTGTCGCTCTTGCCCCGGGTAAACGATGCGGTAAACGTGATTCAGATCTCCGATGCCACTGAAATCGCCGAAAGATTGCAGCGCAGATGTCTGGAGGCGTACAGCTTGGAAAGCGTGAGGGAGCAGCGTGCACGAACCTTCCTGGGTTTTGTTGCGGTTTGCCTCTGCATCTACATCATTTCACTGGTCTACCGGCTACGCCGCAAGACTGACTGGCTAGCGAGGCGGCTGGACCACGAGGAATTGATCAAGGAGATCGGCGTTTGTTTCGAAGCTGACGGAGTCTCGGCGCCATCGCTTGAGTCCTCGGCGCAAGTTGCGCTTGAAATTATCCAGCGCTTCTTTAATGCCGATGCATGCGCGCTGGCACTGGTGGACCACGGCGACAGGTGGGCTGTTGAAACTTTCGCCGCGACGCTTCCTTTGCCGGTATGGGAGGACCGGACGCTACGCGAAATGGTCTCGCTTGCCAAGTCGAATGAACGGGCGTCGGTGTTTCGCGTCATGCCGACGCGCAAGACTGGCTGTTTTTCGCGGGAAATTCCGGGCCTCTCGATACTTCTGGCACATAAATCCACGGATCAGTTGATAGCAATTTGCTCCCTGGGCTACCAAAGCTATCATCTGCGAGCGAGTGCTGGTGAAATTCAGCTCCTCGAACTCGCTACGGCCTGTCTATGTCATCACATCGATGTGCGGCGCAAGCAAACCGAATGTGGTATTCTTGGGAGACGCCTGGAGCATGCGGAACGCCTTCAGGCAGTCGGAACACTCGCCGGTGGAATAGCGCACGAATTCAACAACATCCTGGGCGCGATCATCGGGCACGCCGAAATGGCGCAAAATTCATTGCGTCGATCTTCGGTCGCGCGAAAATACATCGAGCATATAATCTCTTCGGGCGACCGGGCCAGGCTCATCATCGACCAGATTCTGACGTTGAGCCGAAAGCGGGAACGCGTGATCACGCCGTTCAGTGTCTCGGAACTCGTGACGGAAATCGCGCCATTGTTACGCGTTGCGTTGCCACGCAACATCGACCTCAATTTCCGGTTTGACGACAAACGGACCGTGGTCGAGGGAAGTCCTCTTGAGCTTCAGCAGATGTTGATGAATCTATGCAAGAACGCGTCACAAGCCATTAATACTGACGGTCGGATCGACATCGTCGTTGACCGGATTGTATCCGGACCGAAAGCACTGGCGCATGGTATCATGCCAGCCGGTGATTATGTTCTTCTATGTGTCAGTGATACCGGTGAAGGCATTTCCGAGGCTGTCCTGCCTCACATTTTCGAACCGTTCTTCACCACGCGCGCTCGTTGCGGTGGTACTGGCTTGGGGCTCGCCGCCGTCCACGGGCAAGTCAGCGGTTTTGCAGGATACATTGATGTTGCTTCAGCCGTTGGCGAGGGGACGCGTTTTGACATCTATCTGCCGCCATCCTCTAGGGAACCCGTCAGTCCCGACACATTTTTCGGCCGCTATGAAACGCCGCGCGGGAGGGGCGAGACAGTAGCACTCGTTGAGCCTGATCTCGTCTTGCGGGAGGTTTACGAGGACAATATCGCAGCTCTGGGCTATGAGCCTGCTGGTTTTAGAACATTTGGTCAGTTTCAAGACTGGATTTCGAAAGGCAAACAAGCCGATCTGATTCTGATCGACTACTCGTCCCTTCCCAGAAATCAGGCTGCGATTGCCCTGCAGCCGGCTTTCAAGACCGCCGTCATCGTCATTGGAGAAAGTGGCCTGAACATGTCTTCCCTGGGGGACGACATGTTGAGCGCCCTGTTTCTGCCGAAGCCCTTATCTTCCAGAACCATGGCGTATGCAATTAGTCTCAAGATCAGGACACAGGGTGCTATCCGGTGATTTCCCGCACCGGAGAGCTGTGTCTCCAAAGGGCGGGCTCTCAATGCCTATTGTGAGCCGGCCGCGCGCTTCATATGACATCGAAAATAAAAAATCGAAAATCCTAGTGTAACCGAACTGCCGATAATCGTGAGCATCAAACTGCGGCATCTTTTCCAACGAAGAGGGCCCGCTTTGGTGACGATTTGAGGAGACTGGAATGCTCAGGGAAACGGTACCGCTTTCGATCGTCATGCTGGTCTGGGTGTGCCCGCCGAGCGACGCGGCGCCGCTCTCTTTTGACGAGTTCAATCGTTTCGCTCGCGAATGCGCCCCCTCCGTTGCACCATCTACGCTCGCGGCGATCGCAAGGGTCGAGAGCCGCCTTGATCCGCTCACTGTACATGACAATACCACGCGCGAAACGCTTCGCTGGAACAACCACGCACAGGCAGCACAGGCCGTGATGGAGCGCCTCAAGGCCCGGCACTCGCTCGATGTCGGTCTCATGCAGATCAATTCTGGGAATTTCTCCGGTCTGAGCCTGTCAGCCGCCCTTGCCCTTGACGCATGTACCTCATTGTCCGTCGCGGCAAAACTGCTTGGTCGCAGTTATGCAGGGGGCGAAACGCCCAGTATGAAGCAACTGGCGCTTCGCAAGGCAATCTCGGCCTACAACACCGGTGACTTCACGCACGGCTTTACGAACGGCTACGTCCGAAAGGTCGAACTCGCCGCTCAACAACTCGTCCCGCCGATCACCGGGCGAACAACGGATGATCGCGATAAGCCGCGATCCGAAGAAACATGGGATGTTTGGGGCTCATACAAACGTCTTTCTCCCGAGGGCAAGTCTGGCGGCGCGTCCGGTGCGCCAACTGTGCCTGACCGGGACACTCGCAGGATCGAAGACGACGATCGACTGCCGTTTGACTTGGATCAAGGAGGTCAGCAATGAGGCAATGCATATATAGATGTCGGCTAAACCTGAATCGGGTCGCGCTCTCGAACGCCGTGATTCGCGCCGTATCCGGTTCTGCATCTAGCATGGGAGGGGCAATGTGGTGGAGCATTTTTTCCTCAAGCCCGGCCGGCTGATGAATGAGCGTCTCGAAGAAGCGACCCTTTACCTGGCAGCGACACGACCCGCTTTGTTTCTCGGGGTGCCGCTGACTCTGGCGGGGATATTCATGATGTTGGGCGGTTTCGTCATCGTTGTCGTCCAGAACCCGCTCTACGAAGTGGTTATCATACCCTTATGGTTCTCAGCACGACTTGTCGTGGAGCGAGATTACAACGCGGCAAGCGTCGTCCTGCTATTTTTGCAGACGGCCGGAAGGAATGTCGATGGTCTGGTTTGGGGTGGCGCAAGCGTCAGTCCGAATCCAATCAGGGTTCCCGCAAGAGGCAGAGGAATGGCGTAATGCTCGGCACAAGTGGCACGACCGAAAGATCCGGTGAAGTCTATCTACCCTACGTCGGACACCTCAGCGACCATATCGTCCTTCTCGAAGACGGCTCGATCATGACCATGGCACATATCAGCGGCGTGGCGTTCGAACTCGAGGATGCCGAAATGCGCAATGCGCGTTGTCGTGCATTCAACACGCTCCTGCGCAATATCGCCGATGATCATGTGTCGCTATATGCTCACCTAGTGCGTCACGACGATGTGTCGCCAGCACCGGCGCGACATTTTCGCAGCGCTTTTTCTGCCAGCCTGAGCGGAGCCTTCGAACAGCGGGTCCTGTGCGGCCAGCTTCTTCGCAACGACCACTTCCTCACGCTAATGGTCTTTCCGCGGACAGCGCTCGGGAAGGTGAAGAGGAAGTTCGCCAAACTCTACATGAAGAAGGAAAATGAACTCGCAGGCCAGATCAGGCACCTGGAAGACCTTTGGCATGTCGTTGCCGGTGCTCTTGAAGAATACGGCCTGCGACGCCTCGGCGTTCGCGAGAAGCAGGATGTACTTTTCTCGGAGGTTGGAGAGGCGCTGCGGCTCGTCATGACCGGTCGATTTGCACCGGTACCGGTCGTCAGCGGCTCACTGGGCGCCTCGATCTATACCGACCGTGTCATTTGCGGGAAGCGGGGGATCGAGATCCGGACGCCTAAAGAAAGTTACGTCGGATCGATCTACTCGTTTCGAGAATACCCCGCGCGAACGCGACCGGGTATGCTCAACACCCTGCTGTCCCTCGATTTTCCGATTGTTCTGACGCAGAGCTTTTCATTCCTGACCCGCGCGCAAGCGCATGCGAAGCTCAGCCTCAAGTCGCGCCAGATGCTAAGTTCCGGCGACAAGGCCGTTACCCAGATTAGCGAACTGGCCGAAGCGGAGGATGCATTGGCCAGCAACCAATTTGTTATGGGATCACACCATTTGAGCCTCTGCATATATGCGAAGGATCTTGAGAGCCTCGCCGACAAAGGAGCCCGGGCCCGGACGCGACTTGCGGATGCGGGAGCCGTCGTTGTCCAGGAGGGCATAGGCATGGAGGCGGCCTACTGGTCGCAGTTGCCGGGCAACTGCAGATGGCGCACACGCCCGGGAGCCATCAACTCGCGCAATTTCGCCGGCCTGGTCTCATTCGAAAACTATCCCGAAGGTGCCCGCTCTGGACATTGGGGCGATGCGATCGCGCGCTTCCGCACCAACGGTGGAACTCCATTCGATTACATTCCCCATGAGCACGATGTCGGCATGACGGCGATATTCGGTCCGATCGGCAGGGGAAAGACGACGCTTATGACATTCATACTCGCCATGCTCGAGCAGAGCATGCTCGAGCGTGAGGGTGCGGTCGTCTTCTTCGATAAGGATCGTGGCGGTGAACTGCTCGTTCGCGCCACCGGAGGAACGTATCTCGCGCTTCGCAGAGGTGTGCCCAGTGGACTGGCCCCGTTGCGCGGCCTGGAAAATACAGCAGCCTCACGTGACTTTCTGCGGGAATGGCTTGTCGCGCTCATAGAGAGCGATGGGCGGGGCGGAATATCCCCCGAGGAGAACCGGCGGCTGGTGCGGGGTATCCATAGACAGCTGTCGTTCGATCCCCCTATGCGCTCGATCGCGGGGCTGCGCGAATTTCTGTTGCACGGGCCTGCCGAAGGGGCCGGAGCAAGACTGCAGCGCTGGTGCCGCGGCAATGCGCTGGGCTGGGCATTCGACGGCGAGCTTGACGACGTTAGGCTGGACCCTTCGATTACCGGTTTCGACATGACGCATCTGCTCGAATACGAGGAAGTATGCGCTCCCGCGGCAGCATATCTCCTGCACCGTATTGGAGCGCTGCTCGACGGGCGCCGGTTCGTGATGAGTTGCGACGAGTTTCGCGCCTATTTGCTGAATCCCAAGTTTTCAGCCGTCATCGACAAGTTCCTGCTGACCGTACGCAAAAACAACGGGATGCTGATACTCGCGACACAGCAACCCGAACATGTTCTGGAATCGCAACTGGGCGCAAGCCTGGTTGCCCAGTGCATGACGAAGATCTTTTATCCGTCGCCTACGGCAAATCGGTCGGCCTACATCGATGGACTGAAATGCACCGAAAAGGAATTCCAGGCGATCCGCGAAGAGATGGCTGTGGGCAATCGAAAATTTCTGCTCAAACGGGAGAGCGGAAGTGTCATCTGCGAATTTGATCTGCGCGAAATGCGAGAATATATCGCCGTACTTTCGGGACGTGCGAACACAGTGCGCTTTGCAGATCAACTGCGCGAGGCACGGGGAGAAGACCCCTCTGCCTGGCTGAGCGAATTCATGAACCGTTACCACGAGGCAAAAGACTGATCAAAGGTGGGAAACCATGAAGATGTCGAGACTAGTTACTGCGGCTGTTGCCGGTAGCCTTCTTTCTGTCGTACCTGCCAGGGCGCAGATGGTTGTCAGTGACCCGGTGGCAGATGCCGAAACACTGGCGACGGCGCTCGCAACGGCAGATAATCTCGCCCAGACCATTGCGATGGTGACGATGCTGACGTCGGCCTATGGCGTGACCGGCTTGCTGACCTTACTCAACCAGAAAAACCAGTATCCCGCCACGAGGGACCTGGATACCGAAATGTTCTCGGCGCAACGGCCCGCGTCGACCACGGCGCGTGCGATCGCCGGCGACGCCGACCGTACCGTGACTGGTAGTGACGCTGAAGCGGACCTGTTGCGGTCGCAGATCACCGGTGCTGCAAACAGCACGGGAATTGCAGCCGACAACCTGGAAGCGATGGACAAACGACTGAAGGCGAATGCGGAAACTTCAGCACAGCTTTCCCGCTCCCGCAATATAATGCAGGCAACTGTCACCAATGGGCTGCTCCTGAAGCAGATCCACGATGCAGCGATTCAAAATGTCCAGGCGACCAGCTTGCTGACCATGACCACTGCGCAGGCGGGCCTTCATGCGGCGGAAGAAGCGGCCGAACAACGCAAGGAGCACCAGAAGACCGCGGCCATCTTCGGGGCGCTGCCATGAGGACGCGCAACCTGTCAGTGTCGCCGATTCGCGCGCCGGGGACGCCAACAGTCCTGCCCGATACTCCGTGACAAGACAGTCGAGATCAGGTGCAAGCGATGAATTTCACCATTCCGGCGCCGTTTACGGCCATCCATACGATCTTCGATCTGGCCTTCAAGACACGTCTTGATACAGTGCTGGAGGCGATCCAGGAGAAAGTGAGCGCTCCGCTGATCGCTTGTGTTACCCTCTGGATTATCGTCCAGGGTGTTCTTGTGATGCGTGGTGAGGTCGACGTACGCGGTGGTATCACACGGGTGATCATGGTCAGTGTCGTCGTTGCCCTTGTCGTCGGGCAGGCCAACTACCACGATTATGTGGTTTCCGTGTTTGAAGAGACAATCCCGGATTTCATACAGCAGTTTAGTGGCAGCGGCCTTCCACTGCAGACGATCCCCACGCAACTGGACTCGATGTTCGCGCTCAGCCAGGCCGCATTCCAGAAAATCGCGTCCGAAATCGGACCTATGAACGACCAGGACATTCTTGCCTTTCAGGGGGCTCAGTGGGTCTTTTACGGCACGCTCTGGTCTGCCTTCGGAATCTATGATGCCGTCGGCATTCTCACGGAGGTGCTTTTGACGATTGGTCCGCTAGTCCTCGTGGGATACATCTTTGATCGCACTCGCGATATCGCGGCCAAGTGGATCGGACAACTCATCACCTACGGTTTCCTGCTGCTGCTGCTCAACATCGTGGCGACGATAGTCATTCTGACCGAGGCGACTGCACTCGCCCTTATACTCGGTGTGATCACGCTTGCCGGTACGACCGCGGCTAAGATCATTGGTCTTTATGAACTCGACATGTTCTTTCTCACCGGGGACGCACTCATCGTCGCCCTGCCGGCGATCGCCGGCAATATCGGTGGCAGCTACTGGAGCGGTGTAACCCAATCTGCCAACAGCCTGTACCGCCGCTTTGCACAGGTTGAACGACGCTAGGGTGAAACATTGCGCCAAAGGAGGACTCAATGAAATATTGCTTGCTGTGCTTGGCTATCGTTTTGACCGGTTGCCAGACGAATGACAAACCGGCGAGTTGTAAAGGACCTATTTTCCCGCTGAATGTGGGACGATGGCAACCTGCGCCGTCAGATCTTCACCCGGGTATGGCGGATGGACAGCATGAAAGGGTCTGACTATGCGCTGCTGGTAGGGCGGGAAAAGCTGGCCGAGCACTACAAGGAAGTGGAGGCTTTTCAAACCGCACGTGCGAAATCGGCGCGACGTCTCTCCAGAGTGGCTGCGGTTGTCGCAGCCGTCGCAACCTTGGGCAATGTCGCTCAAGCGTTCACGATTGCCACAATGGTACCGCTGACAAGGCTTGTGCCGGTGTATCTGTGGATCCGGCCGGACGGCACAGTGGACAGCGAGGTATCCGTCTCGCGCTTGCCTGCCACCCAGGAAAAAGCCGTCGTCAACGCCTCATTGTGGGAGTATGTCCGGATGCGCGAGAGTTACACCGCTGATACTGCCCAGTACGCCTATGATCTGGTCTCGAACTTCAGCGCCCCGGCGGTGCGCCAGGATTACCAGCAGTTCTTCAATTATCCCAATCCAGGTTCACCTCAGGTCGTCGTCGGAAAACGCGGCAGGCTGGAGGTTGAGCACATTGCTTCGAACGATGTAGCGCCGGGTGTGCAGGAAATTCGCTACAAACGGACCCTCGTCATCGACAGCAAAATGCCGGTGGTGAGTACGTGGACCGCAACAATTCACTACGAAAAGGTGAACAGCCTGCCCGGCAGATTAAGGCTTACCAATCCGGGAGGTTTGGTCATCACATCATACCAGACATCCGAAGATACCGTTTCCAACGCGGGCGCCGGCGAACCATGAAAAAAAAAGAGCTTCTCACCTTGGCATGTCTGCTGTTTGCCGCGACCGGCGTGATGGCCGAAGAAACGCCAACGCCAGGCAGACTGGACCCGCGTATGCGTTATCTGGCCTACAATCCCGATCAGGTGGTACACCTGTCGACGGCGGTTGGAGCCACTCTGGTTGTTTCGTTCGCAGCCAACGAAACGGTGACGGCAGTGGCCGTTTCCAACAGCAAGACTCTCGCGGCACTTCCACGCGGAAACTATCTGTTCTTCAAAGCCAGTCAGGTTCTGCCGCCCGAGCCGGTGGTGGTGCTGACCGCAAGCGATGCCGGGATGCGGCGCTATGTCTTCAGCATCTCTTCCAGTACGCTGGCACATCTCGATAAGGAACAGCCTGATCTCTACTACAGCGTACAATTCGCCTATCCTGCCGATGAAGCGGCGGCCCGCCGAAAGGAGGCGCAGGACAAGGCAGCCGCAGACCGCTTGCGTGGGGAAGCGCAGTATCAACGCAGGGCGGCAGATTTGCTGGATCAGCCCGCCACAACAGGGGCCACCGGAGACAGGAACTGGCACTACGTGGCCCAGGGTGATCGTTCGCTGTTGCCGCTCGAAGTATTCGATAACGGATTTACAACTGTATTCCGCTTTCCCGGCAATGTTCGCATACCCTCCATCTACACGATTGATCCTGACGGCAAGGAAGCGGTTGCGAACTATTCAGTCAAGGGGAGCTATGTCGAGATTTCTTCAGTTTCTAGTGGTTGGCGGCTGAGAGATGGTAACACCGTTTTGTGTGTCTGGAATACTGCCTACGATCCTGTTGGCCGAAGGCCGGATACGGGTACGGTCAGGCCGGATGTGAAGCGCGTGCTGATGGAGGAGAGAGGGTGATCGGGGATGATCAGCAACCGTCCCACGATATCGATGCCGGCGGATCCCTTGTCTCCGGCACACATCACCAGCGACTTTCGGGACCCCGCAAGCTGATCGTTGCAGGTCTTGTTCTTGTGCTTTCACTTGGTCTCATCTGGCTCGGCGGGCGACAGAAGAAGGCGGATGCAAACCCGCCACCGTCTCCCATGATCTCCACGAACACGCAGCCGTTTCATCCGGCACCAATCGAGATTTCACCCGATGCCCCGCCGGCCGAGAGAGCCGTCCAGTTGCCTGCTCCGGAACCAGCACGCAGTGAGCCGCAGCCGGCGGAAACACCGATCTTCGCGTATACCGGTGGCGATGACCGCCCCGGTCATGGCGCCACCGGCCGGCAAGATGACAAGGACGAAGAGCGGACGCCGCCGAACGGTGAGGTGTCTGCAGGAAGCGATGTTTCGATACGCATGAAGCCCACCGAACTCCAGCCCAGCAAGGCAACGCTGTTGCCCCACCCGGATTTCATGATAACCCAGGGAACGATCATCCCGTGCATCCTGCAAACGGCAATCGACACGAATTTGGCTGGCTATGTAAAATGCGTATTGCCCAGGGATGTTCGCGGCACGACCAACAATGTTGTGCTACTTGATCGTGGTACCACAGTCGTCGGCGAAATCCAGCGTGGTCTGCAACAAGGAGATGCGCGGGTATTTGTTCTTTGGGACCGCGCGGAGACGCCCAATCATGCC
This sequence comes from Rhizobium etli CFN 42, assembly GCF_000092045.1. Taxonomy (NCBI): domain Bacteria; kingdom Pseudomonadati; phylum Pseudomonadota; class Alphaproteobacteria; order Hyphomicrobiales; family Rhizobiaceae; genus Rhizobium; species Rhizobium etli. Next base: position 55,636 of record NC_007762.1, read on the forward strand.
ATGATTTCGCTTTCATCGCCCGGCACGGATGAACTCGGCCGCTCGGGATTGCCGGGCACCGTCGATAACCACTTCTGGCAGCGCTTTGGCGGCGCCATGCTCCTTAGTGTCGTTCAAGGGGCATTCCAGGCAGCGAGCACCTATGCCGGCAGCTCGGACGGCGGAACGAGCTTCAACAGTATCCAGAACAACGGTGAACAAACGGCGGATACTGCTCTCAAGGCAACCATCAACATACCGCCGACCCTGAGGAAAAATCAGGGCGATACGGTCTCGATTTTCGTGGCTCGTGACCTTGATTTCTCCGACATTTACCAGCTTCGCGTGACGGGTGGCGCGACCCGATACCGGCAGCACCGCCGCTGACAAAGCCAACTTTTTCGCTCACAGAACGGGATGTGATACAATGGAGGTCAATACGCAGCTGCGATTTCTTCTCAATCCGGTTTTGGAATGGCTCGACGACCCGAGGACCGAAGAGGTTGCGATAAATCGACCTGGCGAGGCATTTCTGCGCCAGGGCGGCATCTTCACCAAAATGTCCCTGCCTCTGTCATACAACGATCTCGAAGATATCGCCATTCTGGCAGGCGCATTGAGAAAGCAGGATGTCGGACCACGAAATCCCCTTTGCGCCACTGAACTTCCGGGTGGTGAGCGGCTGCAAATTTGCCTGCCGCCCGCTGTCCTGGCGGGCACTGTGAGCTTGACGATTCGACGGCCAGCTTCCCATGTTTCCGGTCTCAACGGGGTTACGGACCGTTACGATGTTTCAAGATGGAACCAGTGGGAGAGGCGAAAAAGGCGCCGGGATCAACAGGATGAAACTATCCTCAGGCACTACGACAGCGGCGATCTGGAGGCATTTCTGCATGCATGCGTCGTGGGTCGGTTGACGATGCTGCTTTGCGGCCCAACCGGGAGCGGCAAGACGACGATGAGCAAGACTCTGATCAGTGCAATCCCGCCGCAGGAACGGCTGATCACAATCGAGGATACCCTCGAACTCGTCATTCCACATGAGAACCACGTCCGGCTGCTCTATGCAAAAAATGCGGGCGGACCGGACGCTGTAACCGCCGAGCACCTGCTGCAGGCCAGTCTGCGCATGCGGCCGGACCGGATTCTTCTCGGAGAGATGCGTGACGACGCGGCATGGGCCTATCTGAGTGAAGTCGTCTCAGGGCATCCGGGATCGATTTCCACCATACACGGCGCCAATCCTGTTCAGGGGTTCAAGAAACTGTTTTCACTGGTGAAAAGCAGCTCGCAGGGCGCTGGCCTGGAAGATAGAACACTGATCGACATGCTTTCGAGCGCGATTGATGTCATCATACCCTTTCGAGCCTACGGCGACATTTACGAGGTGGAAGAAATCTGGCTCGCCGCTGATGCGCGCCGTCGGGGAGAGGCGATTGGCGATCTTCTGGATCAGCACTAGATGTTGCTCAACTTTCAAGCAGGCGAGATATGTATCGGGTTATGTTTGTAACAAATCATTTTTATGCACGCTCAGCCTCAGCCGCTGGGATCCTGGAATGAAAGGTGAACGGTTGAAACACGTTCTTGTCATTGATGACGACCTCGCGATGCGGCATCTTATCGTCGAATGTCTCACGGTTCATGCCTTGAAGGTGACTGCCGTAGCCGACAGCCAGCAGTTTAACCGCGTCCTCTCATCCGAGACCGTCGATGTTGTGGTCGTTGATCTCAATCTGGGACGTGAGGATGGGCTTGAAATCGTCCGCACGCTAGCAACAAAATCAGACGTTCCGATCATAATCATCAGCGGAGATCGCCTGGAAGAAGCGGACAAGGTCTTGGCTCTCGAACTCGGAGCCACCGATTTTATCGCAAAACCCTTCGGAACGCGGGAGTTTCTGGCACGGATCCGCGTTGCCTTGCGTGTGCGTCCGACCGTCGCGCGCACCAAGGATCGGCGCACATTCTATTTCGACGGCTGGACACTTAATCTCAGACAACGCCGTTTGACTTCGGAAGGCGGCGCCGAGGTCAAGCTCACTGCAGGTGAGTTCAACCTTCTGGTCGCATTCCTCGAGAAACCGCGCGATGTGTTATCCCGCGAGCAGCTTCTGATTGCGAGCCGGGTGCGCGAAGAGGAGGTATATGACCGAAGCATCGACGTCCTCATCCTGAGGCTTCGCCGCAAGCTCGAGCAAGATGCGGCGAACCCTCGGCTGATCAAGACTGCAAGAGGTGCCGGCTACTTCTTCGATATTGATGTGAATGTTTCCTACGGAGGAGTGATGGCTGCCTGATCTGGCGTAGCAGCCATCCGGCGGTTCGATCCCGAACCAATTTTTCCCGCGTCCGGCAGGTGCTCGAATTGTTCGGGCATCTCACGTCCTCCGGCCGCGTCCCGGTGCCTTCGCCGCGTCAAAGAATGAAGCAAGCGCGGCGGTGGCGAGTTTAAGGCCAAACGCGCGCGAAGTCTCCAGTCCGGATGGATCGAAGTGATCGCGTGCGATTTTCAGCGCCGATACGGGGAGCATGCGGGATGTCTGAACAATGACGCGTTTTTCGGAAGTTTCCTGAGGGATTGGATAGCTTTGGGAAGCCTTGCTAAACGATCCGTCCATCAGCATGGTTACGAAATCGTCGAGCGCACGACGCAGTATCATCTGCAGAGACTTGGAAGCGCTGTATTGCAGGATCAGACTGTCATATATTTCTGATACTCCAGGCGCGGGCGGCCGCGCTGAAAGAAAAACCTGGACCTTTTCCGGCGCCGTGCTCGAATTGAGCGCATCCACAGTTCTTATCGATTGCGATTCGGGGCCGGAACGCTTGGCAAGAGCAGATGTCGTTCGTCGCTCTTCATGGCCGGCTCTTTGGGGCAACCGTGGCGCGGCTGCATCCCGGGAGAAATGTTGCAGGTCCGGATGAATAATCCCGGGTCGAGCTGCAGCAAGCCGCTTCGCTTCGTCGACGGACAGGGCCGGTTTGCGGATACCCATCTTCAACCCTCCAGGGCGTCGCCAATCAATTTTGAGATGACCACGAGTTCCTCCATCGCAATCCTGATATTCCGCTCAAGCAGACGCATCGTTGAATCAGCTCTCATGTTCAACAATGTGAGATGCAACATGCCGCGTTCCTTCATTGCGGCAAAGGCATCCCTCTCGTGCATGGGAGCCTGCACAACCGGGAGGCTCGCGAGCATGTCCGACATCGCGCGCTGCGATGTGGTCAATCGGCCGACCGGAACACGTTGTCGCAATACGGTTGTGGGAACTGCGAGGTTCTCGCTCAGCAACAGCTCGATAACGTAGCGGTAGGTCGACAATGCCTCGTCAATATCGAGCGGGGTCAACATTGTAGGGATCAGAAGCATGTTTGAGCTGGCAATGATGGTGTTGTTGAGTTCGCTCGATCCTCCATGCGTATCTGCCAACGCATAATCAAATCCCTGAAGCTCGGCGTCCTCATAGGCTGCCTCGAGAAGGGCCATCTCCTCGGCGGCGTAAACCTCGCAGCAAGGGTCCCAGGTCCCGCTGCGTATTGCATTTTCCTTCCACCTCGGCAGCGGCCGGTTCTCGTCGGCATCGAAGAGAGCCACCCGTTTGCCGTCGTTTGCAAGGGCAGCGCAAACACCCATGAGCGCAGTCGTTTTGCCTGCACCTCCTTTGAAGGAGCAAAATGTCAGAAGTTTCATTTTTTGTCCTGCCTGTGGTGTGACACTGAAATGGCGTCTGCCTGTTCGTATATTCCCGTGTTTCTTCGAGTATTCATGAGGGCATCTATTAATCGAATTTTATATTTCATTCCTGTTATATTGATCGCGAATGTAGCAATAGACGGCCGTTCCAGAAGTGTAATAGGCCTCGATCCGACAACGGTCAGCATGAATCGCACGCTTATGTCCGTGAGGCCAATACGGCGGTAGCTCGCCTCGTGCTGACGAGGACGGTACGCGCAATGTAAAGGGAGATTCCGGTCCTCCTCGCTCACTAGCCGCGAGCGCAAACGGCCAAGAGACGCCCGGCGCGGCCCGCTCCAGGCGGCTTGAACGACAAATCGTGCACGGCCCCATCCATCTCCATCCCTGCATGATCGATCGATGTTCAAGGAGATAGTAGGGACACCTCGATCCCAACTGGCATTTCAAGATGGCCAAGTGCATGTCCGCGGCAGACGTCCCAGAAACATTGGCTTGTGGCCTGGAGCGTGTGTCGACCAATATTCAGACCGCAACGCCCAAATTTTTCGACAGAACGAACTGAGGAGGGAGAACGGCGATTTCCCCACGACCATGTAGCACTTGTTCTAACTTGAACGGGAAAATCCCGGCAAGCGCGAGAGGTGAGCCGCTGCGTTTGCAAACTTTGCAACGGGGGGCACAATGCGACCACGCGAGATCCGCCATTCCTGGCAGTGCAGGCAAATCCCTTTGAAGGCTCGATCATCGACCGCGGAGGTCGAATGCGACTGACGAGATCGATGAATGGGCGGGGGAGCGCGCGGGTCTAAGAGCTGACCGAAAAAGAGTTGAGTGAAATCAGCCAGTTGTGATTCTGTTTGTTTGCTTAGGACAAACGGAGACCACAATGGGCTGGACTGATTTCACCCGTCGGCAATATGCCCGACGCGCAGTGCGGTATGCAAGCGATCTGACGGACCGGGAATGGGGATTGATCTCGCCTTGCCTGCCTGGACCGAGGCGGTTGGGCAGACCGCGCAGCACCGATCTTCGCGAGGTCGTGAATGCGCTGCTTTACATCGCCACGACGGGGTGCCAGTGGCGGATGATGCCCAGAGATTTTCCACCTTTTACAACTGTGCGGTCCTATTTCTATGAATGGCGAGCGACAGGGTTATGGGGCCGGATCAACCATCATCTTGTGATGGAGGCGCGTGACTTGGAAGGTCGGGAGGCCTCGCCGTCTGCGGGCGTGATCGACAGTCAAAGCGTGAAAATCACGGAACGTGGGGGAATTTCGGGCTATGACGCGGGCAAGAAGATCAAGGGACGCAAGCGTCATAGTGTCGTCGACACGCTCGGACTGATGGTCGGCCTCATCGTTCACAGCGCCGATATTCAGGATCGCGACGGCGCGCCTGCCGTCCTCAAAACCATCAGGCGCTGGCCGTGGCTGAGGCATATCTTCGCCGATGGTGTTTATGCCGGACCGAAGCTGAAGGGCGCACTGCAAAAGATCGCTGCGTTCACTCTCCAGATCGTCAAGCGGACCGATAAGGCCAAGGGGCCTCGAGGTTCTGCCGCGTCGCTGGGTCGTGGAGCGCACCTTCGCATGACTTGGCAGATGCCATATCCAGCGGCCTTAAAGTAGTTTGCGCATTCTGCCGCAGTGAAGCGAGGCATCAAGGCCCCGACCGCATCCCATAGAGCATCGATCTCTCGCTCGGCTCGGCCTCGCAACATGGCTTTCAGCTTCGAAAATGCGTTCTCGATTGGATTGAAGTCCGGGCTATAGGGCGGAAGGAACATGAGCTTGGCGCCGGCACGTTCGATGGCATCGCGGACACCGGCTATCTTGTGTGCAGCAGGGACTGCCAGGAATCCTGTGCGTGAGGCCATGATGATGGAAAGGAGAGAATCATCACATGGCTATCGACAAGGAACTTCTGGACCAGCTTTTGGCTGGCCGCGATCCGTCTGAGGTGTTCGGCAAGGATGGCTTGCTCGACGATCTGAGGAAGGCGCTTTCAGAGCGCATTCTCCATGCCGAGTTGGACGAGCATCTCGATGACGAACAGGCGGAGGGCAACGCCAATCGTCGCAACGGCTCTTCGAAGAAGACGGTGCTGACAGGTACGTCAAAGATGACGCTGTCGATCCCGCGCGATCGGGCCGGGACCTTTGATCCGAAGCTGATTGCGAAATACCAGCGTCGCTTCCCGGACTTTGATCACAAGATCATCTCGATGTATGCGCGCGGCATGACGGTGCGCGAGATCCAGGGTCATCTCGAAGAAATCTACGGTATCGAGGTGTCGCCGGATCTGATCTCTGCGGTCACCAATGCTGTTCTCGAGGAAGTTGGGGAATGGCAGAACCGGCCGCTCGAGCTTTGCTATCCGCTCGTGTTCTTCGATGCAATCCGGGTCAAGATCAGGGATGAGGGCTTCGTCCGCAACAAGGCCGTCTATATCGCGCTTGCCGTTCTGGCGGACGGCACCAAGGAAATCCTCGGCCTGTGGATTGAGCAGACGGAAGACGCGAAGTTCTGGCTGCGGGTGATGAACGAACTGAAGAACCGGGGCTGCCAGGACATCCTGATTGCCGTCGTCGACGGGCTGAAAGGCTTTCCAGAGGCGATCACCGCTGCTTTCCCGCAGACGATCGTCCAGACCTGCATCGTGCATCATCCGCCATTCGCTCGAATTCGTGTCATGGAAAGACCGAAAACCGGTTGTCCCGGCGCTGCGGGCAATCTACCGCGCCAAGGACGCCGAAGCCGGAATGAAGGCGCTAGAAGCGTTCGAAACCGGATACTGGGGTCAAAAATATCCTGCCATCGCTCAGAGCTGGCGACGCAATTGGGAACACGTCATTCCTTTCTTCGCCTTTCCCGAAAGCGTGCGTCGGATCATCTACACGACCAACGCCATCGAGGCGTTAAACTCCAAACTCCGGCGGGCAGTCCGCTCGCGGGGCCATTTCCCCAGTGACGATGCCGCCATGAAGCTGCTATATTTAGTTCTGAACCACGCGGCCGAAGACTGGAAACGTCCGCCTCGCGAATGGTTCGAGGCCAAAACCCAGTTCGCCGTCGTCTTTGGCGAACGGTTCTTCAACCAATGACGAACCGGCCTCACGCACAGAATTCCTGACAGTCCCGTGCAGGCAGGTTATCCATAATGACCACGTCTCTAATCCGGCTCAATCATCTGCTTGACCACCATCTGCGCGATCCGATCACTGACCGTCGGCACGCCCAAAACCCTTTCGCCTCCAGTCTTCTTTGGAATGGAGACGGCGCGCACCGGCGGCGGAAAGTAAGCCCCAGAAGACATCCGATTCCAGATCTTGTAGAGATTTCTCGGAAGGTCTTTGTCAAACATCTCCAGGGTCTCACCGTCCACCCGGCTGCACCACGGTTGGCTTTGACCGCTTTGTAAGCTTCGTACACTTGCCGCTTCTCAATCCGAAACGGCTTGTCTGTCGTACCTATCGAAGTCATCCTGTTTCCAGTTGTTCCAAACAATACGACCACCTGATCCGATCCCTTTGCTCCGGCCCCATTACAGGGCCCTCAACGCTCATACGGATCGGTCCGCCCCAGTCTCCTGCATCGGTACTCTCGCCTTACGGTTTCTCCGCTTGGGCTTCTCCCTTGGCATCAGGAGCCTGGTTCCTGCAGTTCCGGGTGAAAGCCTGTGTCCAACTCACGCCCCCTCTACGCCGATCGCCGCCCGCCCAATCATCAGGCACCCGGCGGACTCGTCCCAGGATGACGAAACAGTCCTGGTTTCGACGACGCTTATATTCATAACGGCGCGTCTTCGGAGGGTTCACTTTCGTTCGTCTTTCGGACACGCACCTGCTCGGATCTCGTCCGAACTTTTCATCCGGCGCTCACCACCACGGCTCTTTACCGCAGCAGCTCGGACTGGTTTGAGACCCGCTCCTGAAAGCCGATCCCGGAGGGCCATCCTCCATCATTCACGCAGCTTCACGTTACGGGGTTAGCTCATACTGAACTCCTTCCGTGCCTCTGAAGCACACTTTCGTCGATGAAGATCAGTTTCTCCGGATCGAGGTCCAATTGACCATCGAACCAGGCGCGCCGGCGCTTCAGGACGTCCGGTCGGTCCTGCTCCAGTGCGTGGGGGTCTTTTTTAAAGGTCCACCCACGGCCTCGGAGCCAGGCGCCAAGTGCGCTGCGGCTGATCTTCACCTGCCGCTCGACGGACAAGCGCTCAACCATCTCACCGAGCGTCACATCCCTACGCTCGTCGATCAACGCGACAACGAATTCCTCGTGTGCATCCACTGCCGAAGGTCGTCTCCAGCCCTGTGGCCGAGCAGTTAACTCACCCTCTTTCGCTCTTGCGATCCAGCGGATCGCTGTCGAAATCCCAACACCGAAACGAGCCGCAGCCTGCCGAGCCGACATGCCCGACGCAGACGCTTTCAAAACCCGTATTCGGAGATCATCACTCAGGGCCTGTCCCATCATCCACCTCTCCGCTGTGGATGTTGAATCAGCTTCGGTCGCTCTCGTCACCTCACAATCGATTCATCAATCGCAGGACATGCTCTAGCAAGAGTTTCAGATGAAGCGCGATAGTCGTTCAAAGACCGGGGCTCAAATGGTAGATTCCACACACATTCACTTCAATTCAGGAGGCAAAACTGTGTCCGAAGAGAGACTGCTGGCGCAGGAGCCTTGAAATTCAGAGCACGGCAAGAATGTTGATGCGGCTTACATCGCGCGCGGGGTTCCGATTGGAGCCGCTGTCTGCCGACAGTCAAGCTGAAAAGGCGGCAATTCGGCGAACTCAAAGTGCGAGTTGTTCTGAACGATCTTCGGCCGGGAACGTGTGATGTCGACCTTGCGTCGGAAGAGCCGATTGCGGCCCGGCTCCCCAGCAAAACGGCTCCAAGTCTGAGGAAAGGGTCGCGCTTAGCGCCCTGCAATCGCTCAGGCCGTTCAAGGCCGCGGAGATGGAGAACGTCGCAAGTTTTGCAGGAGAAACAACGACATGGCGATCATTAAACTAAATGCGAATAAAACCAGGCCCGTCTCCTTGCCTGAGGAGCCGCGAGAAATTCACACAGAAGCGTTCAGCATCAATCACCGCTCAAACGGTTTCACGAGTTTGGATCTCGAAATGATTGAACTGGAGAATTTTGTCCTCCGGTGCCCGCTGCCCGAAGAGAATCTCGCAGGAAGGATTTAAACGATGGATCCGAAAAGCGAAGACAATGGGGAAAATATCCCTGTGACTGGCGAGCGCGACTTCGAAAATGCTGTTGTCGTCGATCCCAAGCGTCAAAGGAAGGAAGCACTAGACTCAAGCACGACTCCTGATATCGAGATGACGGGTAGCCACGAAACTTTCGAGTTCGACATCCCCGGGACCCCAGCTCACACGGAAAATGTAAGCTCTCAGTTCGACGAGATGCTTAATTCCCAATCCAGTCATGATTCCCATAGCGTCCACGGCAATCAGTCCGAAGTGGACAATGAGTTATCCAGCCTGTTCGCCAATATGGTTTTGCCTGGCCATGATCGGCGTGCAGACGAGTATATTCTGGTGCGGCAAACTGGACCGGATGCGTTTGCCGGTACGTCTAAAGGTGATCTTGAGCATCTACCCACCAAAGCGGAATTCAACGCAAGCTGCCGCCTCTATAGGGACGGGGCCGGCAATTATTATCCCCCGCCTCTCGCATTTGAAAGAATTGACGTCCCGGCGGAATTAAGCGCGAGATGGCATAACCTTGAGCCAAAAGACCAGGATAAGGCGCGTTTTCAATACAAGTTGGAAGTCTGGAATCGTGCTCACGCAGAGATGGGCGTCACGGGTACGAATATATTCTATCAAACAGATAAGAACATAAAGCTCGATCAAAATTACAGATTGAGGCCTCAAGACAGGTACATACAAACGAAATATGGCCCCCGAGAGGTTCAGAAGCGCTACGAACACCAATTCCAGGCTGGCTCGCTTCTGCCTGATATTCTGATCAAGACCCCGGAAAATCATGTCCATCTAGTGTACAGGTCTGCCGGTGACAAGTTCGCCAATAAGTCCTTTGCGGAGTTCGAGCGGATAATAAAGACTAAGTATGGTAGTGACACCGAGATCAAGCTGAAATCGAAGTCGGGTATCATGCATGATTCCAGGTATCTGGAGTCATGGGAACGGGGAGCTGCGGATATCCGCTTCGCGGAATTCGCAGGAGAGAATCGAGCTCACAACAAAGCTTTGCCGCTTGCGACCATCAATATGGGAGGGCAGCCGGATGGGCAGGGAGGAACGACTCGCGATCGCTTCGTTAGCGTCGATTTCCTAATGCAACACGCCCCCAACTCGCCCTGGTCGCAAGCTTTGAAAAAGGGCGAGCAATGGGATCGCGTTCAAGTCCTTGCCCGCGATGGTAATCGCTATATGACCCCTGCCAGATTGGAATATTCCGATCCGGAGCATTTCGCTCAGGTGATGAATCGAGTTGGACTACCCCACTCGATGGGCCGACAAAGCTATGCGAATTCCATAAAATTTGAGCAGTTTGCCGGGCAGGCGGCAGTGATTGTTGCGAACGGCGCAGATCTACGTGACATTCGAGATCTTTCTTCGGAAAAGCTGCAACAACAGCTGACCGAGAACAACGTTCTCATTGCGGACCGAAATGAGAAAGGCCAGCGAACCGGTACCTACACGAGTGCTGCGGAATATAAGCGGCTCTTAATTAAGTTACCAGACGACGCGGCCCAATTGCTTCGCGAACCGACCGATAAATATTCGCGTGATTTTGTCCGTCCGGATCCCGTGGTACGGCCAATCGTTGATAGTCGCCGAAACTACGAAAATCGACAGCGTGGTCAAAGCATAAACGGGCTGTGACGTTCCGCCACTGCGGGAGCGATGAGACCTGTACCGTCCGAAGTAGCTAGTGAAAGAGCTCAGCCGTGGTCAGCATCACAAAAAAGACTGTCACCAAATCGCTTACAAGTGACATGCGTCGTGCCACCAAGCGCCTGTATGAGCAAATGTGTAAAGCGTTGCTTACGGAAGAGAACGCAATGAGGCGGCAGGCACGGCTCGAGATGCCGAAAAAGAAGCGAAAATATACTGTCGATATGGAGATGGTCGACAAGCTGGACGCCGGCTTTCGAGGTGAAATAAGCTATAAAATTTTTGGAAATAAGCAGCTTCGAATCGACCGCCCAAAAGAACTAACCCGTGAGCACGGTATCTTTGAAAAAACGAAGAAAGTTCTAAAGCGCAACGCAGAAACGGGCGCAGTTTATTTGAGCCTTCACGAAAAGAAGAGTTGGGCTAGGGTTACGAGCCATCAGTACGCTGAGGACGGCACTCTTCGCACGAAGCATGTAAAATATCGAGACGGGCGCTTCGAGGAAAAGTGGGAGCGGGACGAAACCGGTTCCCTTGTCCGGACACGGTATGTCAACCGAGGCAGGCTCAGTGGTCGGCTGTTTCGGCCTGTTTCTGAGGAGCTGAGTGCGCCTGAGCCTGGCGGACCAGAGAACAGACTCTACCGCAAACTGACTCGTCAAGTAGGGTCCAGGCGGGAAACATTTGAGCGGGACGACAAAGGCGGCCTTGAGCTAGTCGGCTATAAACGCCCCGGCTTTTCCAGGAATACAACGAAATCGGAAGATCGCCATACCTCGCAAACGAAGATTCGGAAACTTGGTGGGACATTCAGCAAATCTTACAGGTCCCTCCTGGACAAGGAAGGCAACGAAGTAGGCCGAGATATCCTGAGTCACCGTCGGATGTTCAACAAGAGATCGGCCATCTACGATGAGTCCACAAAGCAATTGACAAGCATTAAACACACCTTCGGCAAAATTTATAAGAGTGAGTCGCAATACCTGAGCGCTGAGATAAAGAAAGTCTCAAAAAAGATACTCGGAGTGACGGTTCGTCGGAAACTGACGGCATTGAGCGAACCTGAACTTTGCGCGCAGAGACTCCGTGTTTCGGAATCGGTCGAGCATAGGAAAGCCTGGCAGGAGCCCACCGCTATCACCAGATCTTCGCCAAGGGAGGATCCTAGCATCCCTTTGGTGTCGAAGCCGGACCGGACTGACCGAGTTCGAAACGGCCGTGGTGTCCAGACCGAAGCCAAACTCACGCTCGTGAACGACAAACCAGTTGATCTTGCTTCACAAAACTCCCCCCTATTTCTCCAACAGGCATCAGAGCAGCAGTTTGGTTTGCAACCACAATCTCCGTCGTCAGCAGTGCATTTTTCGGATTCGGCTTCTAAGGCGGAAGGGGTTACACTAGGCAAAGGTCCAATATCGCAGAGTCCTCGTCGCGGCAATGAACGGGAGGTGCGATCGGAAGAAAATCTTGACAAGTATCTCGGACATTCCGTCTCGTCAAATGAGTCTCTGTCGGAGATCACGCTTCATGGATCGCCGCAAAAACCAACACTAACCGGCTTGCGGGAAACGCCACCACACTCATCCTTGGATCTGCAATCGTCTGACGCCATAAACGATGCTCAGGCTCCGCAGGTAACTTCTTCAGCGGTCAGTCATCAGTCTGCTCCGGAACAAGAGCTCTTGAGTTTTTTGAATGGTGTGCCAGCCCCAGTGCATAGTGGCGGAGAGCGTATTGCTGAGCACAACCGAGATGTTGCTGCATCAAATGCGGCTTTTGATCCGCAGTCATTGTTCGGCGAACCAGACTTGTCACGCGCTTCGGAATTAAGGCTGGAATTTCCAGCGCAAGGCGACCGTCTATCGGATGCGGAACAGCAAGCGTTGCTGAACGGGTTGCTGGCTATACCGCTACCGGCTCGTTCTGCGAAGATGAATTCCGAACGATCGATGATTTTGGAAGGTTCACGGAGTCGAGAGCGGCCCGTGTCAGGAGGGCTTTCGCTATAGAGTGGGAAATGAGACACCCCGGCAAGGCGCTTCACGCCCTCACCCTCGGCCACACAAAGTTATCGATGATTTGTAAACTCGGAACAAATTTCTTCGATTCTGCGAAGGTCTTCTCCACTAGGATCGGGTTGTTCAAGACCAACCTGACGGAAAGACCACCGATGACCAATGACATGATGAGCGTGCGCTCCTCGGATTTTGCCGAATGACGATCCGCTACGAAACCAGGCGCAGCGATGACCATGACCTTCGAGAGCGGATGAAGGCGCTGGCGCATGAACGCCGCTGCTTTGGATATCGACGCCTTCATGTGCTGCTCATGCGTGAGGGTCGCCTTGTGAACCACAAGCGGCTCTTCCGGCTCTATCGGGAGGAGAAGCTGTCAGTGCGCAAACGTGGCGGCCGGAAGCGAGCGATCGGCACACCCGCGCCGATGCTGATCCCGATGGCAGCCACTGATCGATGGTCGCTGGACTTCGTGTCGGATTAACTCACCGATGGTCGCAGGTTCCGGGTGTTTGCGGTCGTCGGCGATTGCACCAGGGAATGCCTGGGCCTCGTCGCCGATACGTCCCTTTCCGGCCTGCGGGTTGCCCTTGAGTTGGACCGGATCATCGAGGAACGAGGCAAGCCGAAGATGATCGTCAGCGACAAATGGCAGCGAGTTCACCAGCAACGCGATCCTGCAATGGACGGATTGGACCAAGGTGGAATAGCACTACATCGCACCGGGTAAGCCGATCCAAAATGCCTTCATCGAAAGCTTCAATGGGCGGCTGCGAGACGAATTCTTGAATGAACGCTAATCTCGGCACTGACCCATGTTGCTCGCTCAGCGCTTTCAAACTGGCGCAGCGATTATAATCCTGTTTCATAACGCCCATCGTTTATGTTGTGGAAGAGAATAGGTTTTCCTGATCTGGATGCGATCCTGTGGGGTGTCGAGGGTTCTGCCGGGCGCGATCGAGGATCTGACGTGCTTGCGGGGTGGCGAGTTTGGAACGGCTGAAGATCCATGGGCCATCGGGTAGCGGATGAGCCCCCTCAATATCGCCAGCCTCGGCCGCCAGACGCGGCGTTTTGGCGTTATCCCGACCAACTTCGCCGCACCGCCCAGATTAAGCCACGGCTCGACCCCGTCGACCTGGGGACGGAAGACCGGAATCTTGCGATATGACCTCAGCGCGGTGACCCGCTCCCGTGTCCACCGATTGCCATTGCCGGTCGTCAGTCCGTTGCGATTGAGGACACCGGCAATCACATCATCATTGGCGATAAGGACGAGCTGTCGTACGGCGTCGACGATATCCTCAGGCTGTCAGTACCGGCGCAATACTCCCCAATAGTGCCGTTTGAGTCTTCCCCAGGTGCTGCGGCCATCGGTCTTCCGGGGCGCGCCCCGGAAGACCGATGGCCCGTCATCGCCGATACTCCTTCCGATGGTCGGAAGGGGATGTTGGTGATCAAGCTGAGGGAGACGATCATGATCCTGGATCTGCATCAGCAGGGGCTGACGGTGTCAGCTATTTCCAGAGAAACAGGCATCGATCGCAAGGCGGTGCGCAAGTACATAGAGCGAGGCCTCGAAGCTCCAGCCTATGGTCCAAGAAAGCCTCGGGCGACGGTCATCGACCCGTTCGCTTCATACCTGCGGGAACGGGTAAAATCCTACCCTGGTCTGACGGCAGTCGATTATTTCGAGAACTGCGTGAACGAGGCTATACCGGCGGCTACACGGCTGTGACGGATTTTCTCCGCGAGGTTCTCGCCTTCTACGATGCCATCGGCAAGGTCCTGGCGCAGGAGGGCCGCCCATGAGCGCGACCCTTGATTCCATTCCGTCCATGATCGATCGTATCCCTCATGATCTCGTCGGCCTGAAGATGCCACGTGCACTCGAAGCTCTCGACCATGTCGTTCGACGCGTCGAGCACGGTGAGCTTTCCGCCCTGGAAGCCATTGATATCCTTCTCTCCGAGGAACTCACCTTACGCGAGAACAGCCGGATCAAGACCGCACTGCGAATGGGTAGGCTTGCCACGATCAAGACGCTCGCCGGCTTCGACTTCACCTTCCAGCCTTCGCTCGATCGCGATCGTATCCTCACCCTGGCGCAGCTCGGCTTCGTCGATCGTCATGAAGCCGTTCATTTCCTTGGCCCACCGGGAACAGGCAAAAGCCATCTCGCCACAGCGCTCGGCGTCGAAACCGTGAAGGCCGGAAAGAGCGTGTATTTTACGACGCTCGCCGATCTCATTGGTTCGCTTGCCCGTTCCGAACGAGAAGGCAGGCTTCAGGATCGCATTCGCTTCTTCTGCAGGCCAAGCTTGCTGATCGTCGACCAGATCGGCTACCTGCCGGTCGTCCAAGGCGGCGGCAATCTCTTCTTTCAGCTCGTCAACGCCCGATATGAACGCGGCGCGATGATCCTGACGTCAAACCGCGGCTTCGCGGAATGGGGCGATGTGTTCGGAGATCCCGTCGCGACGGCGCTGCTCGACAGATTGATTCAGGAGATGCCGAACTCGCGGCACAGCGCCGCAATCTTCTCGCCATCCAGAACCCGCGCAACGAATTTGAGACGCTCGTCCATGAGATTACACTCCTGCCAAGGCACCTTTGCTCTCCTCGCAAAGGCCAAAAGTGTAACCCATGTCTCCGGTATGAACTGTCACCCTTCTCTCGGGAAGGACACTCACGGATCGGTCGAACATCCACGCCGGGACTTCAATAAGCCGATCAGAAGAAGCGCCAGAAAGGCTGCAGCGAAAAATAGCCGTTCCTTTGGTCAGCGCCTCATGGACGTGGACGAACTGACCGGACCAGGGATGCCACGGATACAAAAGCTCACGAACCTCCGTCCCGTGGGTGTTCTGTCGTCGTGTTGTACAATAATTTCCGGCCCTCGGCTGGATGACACCTGCCGAGTTCTCTCAAACAATCAACCCGCGACTTGATGCGGTGCTGCGCAGCCGGAATGGCCGCACCGCAACCCGCCGTTACCGCCCCGAATACAGCAACCGCTGGAACGAATTCAAAATTGGATAAAACTTAGGGGCAAGGTCAATCACCGAGTAAGCTCCCGGAAAGGGCCGCCTTCCAACGCTGATGTGAATATCGGAAGTCGTAGAACCGCTGCTGTTTGCGTCGGTGTCCAGTCCCAAGCCAGCAATCGCTCCAGCCTGCTGAACCGCAACCTGTCTCGGCTTTGGCGTCCCACAGACTGGCGTCTGCCCGCTCATTTGTTTTCGTTCTTTTAATTTGCAAGCAGTTCAATGAAAGACGGTTTCGCTGTTGTTATAATGATTGCGATTGTAATAATATAAACTGAAATTGTGGAAGTATAATATTGATTTGGGATTTAATAGGACTAGGCTTTCCATTGCTCCTGGCGGCGAAGCCCCGGACGGAACAAAATCGTTCCAATTCCATGGAGGAAGTCATGGCGCAGGCCAAACCGGCTCCGTATGATACTGCTACCGACCAGCATAATCGCGTGTGTATCGACGGCTTTAAGGTCGTAAGCACGCGTTTGCGATCGGCTGAATATGAGACCTTCTCCCACCAAGCGCGCTCGCTGGGACTGTCTGACAGTATGGCCATGCGCGTTGCAGTGCGCCGCATTGGGGGCTTTCTCGAAATAGATGAAAAAACGCGTGGTAAGATGGAAGGTATTCTTTTGTCCATGGGAACGCTTTCAGGCAATATTGCCGCCCTGTTGTCTGCTTACGCGGATAATCCGCGGCCGGATTTGGAGGCCCTGAGAGCCGAACGTATCGCTTTCGGCAAGGCGTTCGCCGACCTTGACGGCTTGCTCCGTTCTATTTTGTCCGTATCCCGCCGGCGTATAGATGGTTGCGCTATGCTGAAAGACACATTGCAGCGCTGACGTGGCACCCGCCCGGGAGCATGTTCGATGCCGGATCGACCTCAGGTTATCATTCGCATAGTACCTGATGGTGGAACTAGGACCCTCCAGCAGATCATCAATCAGCTGGAGTATCTCTCCCGGAAGGGAAAACTCGAGTTGCAGCGTTCAGCCCGGCACCTCGATATCCCCGTGCCGCCGGATCAAATCGCTGAACTTGCCCGAAGCTGGGTCCAGGAGACCGGAGTTTATGACGAAAGTCAGCCGGATGAGCGAAGGGAACAGGAGTTGACCACGCATATTATTGTAAGCTTCCCCCCGGGCACAGGTCGAGCAGATGCTTATGCGGCGAGCCGCGAGTGGGCAGCCGAGATGTTTGGGTCAGGCAACGGGGGCGGGCGATACAACTATCTTACGGCCTTCCACGTTGACCGCGATCACCCGCACCTGCATGTCGTGGTCAACCGCCGCGAACTTCTGGGACGTGAGTGGCTGAAGATTTCGCGGCGCCACCCGCATCTGAATTACGAAGCCTTGCGCATGAAGATGGCCGAGATTTCGCTCCGCCACGGCATTGTCCTTGATGCCAGCTCACGAGCAGAACGTGGTATCCTTGAGCGTCCGATGACTTACGCCCAGTTCCGGCGCCTTGAGCGGCAGGCCAGCCGGGTCCGGTTCGACGATGCAGATACGGAACAGGGGTCACCGCGTGAAGATCATCCCTTGCAGGACCAACCTGTGGATACGTTGCCTCCTGCCGGGCCTTCGAGCAAATCGAAGGCCGCAGTTCAACCGTCCGTCGCACATAACGCGTCGCCCGTTCCCTTGTTGGAGAGCGCAGGATTCGTTCCGGCGGGCAACCTCGGTGATGACGCACCAAATGCTGTCCGGGACGGCGCATGCAAGCCAAGGGACAATTCCGGAGTTCCTGGCACAGCAAACCAGAATGCGGTGCAGTCGCCAGACACCGCGCAAGAGAATCCAAAACGACGACGCGATGATGCTGGCGAGCCGAGTGGGGCAAAGGGCGGGAGATCAATTGCCACCGAGCCGGAGACAACCGCCCGGGAGCAGAACGATCGCAATAACCCCGCAACATTGCTGGCCGCCCCCCCCAGGTCACTGTCGTTGAATGACACCGCCCGTAGCGGATCGGCGACTGATTCACTGCCTGCGGTTTTCGAAAGCCAGCAGCAGAGACCGCTTTCCTCGAAGCGGGCACTTGAGGACGAGGCACCGGGTGACCGAAAACGGGCAAGGGATGGGAGCAGCCAGGATCGTCGCCGGGATTAGGACGCAGGTAAGGAGCCAATCATGACCCATGGGCAGTTCACCGATTATCGCGCGCGTCCGGCGCTGACAGTCTCGGACGACGGCCATGGAACGGCAACAATCCCGGCGCTGGAGGGGCAGATCAAGGTACGGGGCGGCGGAGAGGGCGCGGCAGTCGCGGCCGATCTGCCGACACGACCGAATGAAGGAGTGCACCCACATATCAGGGAAATGCCGGCGAGTACTGCTGCCGGCCTCATCGAGGCCGCTGCGGACTCGCCTGGCGCATTCGAAGCGACTGCAAATGTACCCGCCATCCTGCACAATAACAAAGGTGATTTCCGCGCCGCCATGCAGTACTTGCGCTCGCTTGAACCGGAACGATCAGACAGGCGCGCCGGTGAACCTGCCATGTCGCCGGAGCCGCCAGCACGGGCCGCGAAGCGACTGCGCGGAAACCAGTCCCCCGGCTGGACAGTCAAATCGGCCGTACAGCGGCAAAGCGCGCTCGGCAGTCTCTGCCAGCCGAGCAACGCCCATCCGAAGCGAGTGTATACAACATTCGGCCACCGACAGAAACAACACGGGGAAACTGGCAGGAAAGCTCATCAATTCCGGACGCCACTCCCGTCTCCTTACCCCATTCGGGTCCACCCGCGCATTGGTTCGGGAGGGATACCGATACGGATAGAAACTCGGCTGATACCATTCCGCTTGCGAACTGGGGGGTGGAGGAGACCGTGAAGCCGAAAATCTTGCGGTTCATGCGAACACTCCAACTTCCGACACGATGAGAGGTTCTCGCAGCGTGACACATACCGAAGTTCTGGACGATGCCGGCAGTACCCGCACGAAAGAACTCCACAGTCGTTTCCGCGAAGAAACGACCCCCGGATCATCTCAGGGGTTATTTCCGGGTACGCAAACCTCGCCACAAGGTCGCCACGAGGATATCCCCGACCTGAACGAAGCAGCTCTGGCCGAAATCGATGCGGCATACGACGCCCCGTTGAGAATGCCCGGGGGGACGACGAGTGTCATACCGGATATGCAGTCCGGATCAGGCGAGGCATTCCCCGGGGTCGTGGACGGGCCCTGCGTCGATCCGGAGATGCACGCTGTTAAACGCCATGGACTCTTGCCGCAAGCACCGGAGTGCGCTGCAGCGGAGCCCTGTGGCTGGCCTGGCTTCACATCGGCCGATCTTGAAAAAATCGATGCAATCGTGAGTTTTCGCTCGGACGGTTGGTCCCCGACGCGAAACATTCCGCCGAAATTCACCGCGGCTGGTCCCGACAGCGTCTCCCGGAATGGGCGCGCTGTCAGAAATTCGCCCGGGATGCCGGCCTGCGACACGGCGCACGCCGGGAATTTTCCGATCTGTCCGGCGCTGAAACGGCTCACATCAAGAAGTGTGCGCGGCTCGCAACGACCACTGCTGAAAAGGGAAAGCAACAGATATCGTCTCCGGCTGACCTGCGGTCCGGTTCAGGCAACCCATATCCCGACGCAATCAGCCGCCGGTCATCTGCCCACGATGTCCCACGATGCCAGTCAACTGACGTCATTGTGGCTCCGCGAGCCCGAGATGATCTGTAACGAACTAGTAGCAAGCGCTTGCCCGACGCCGGTTGCCTGCATCGCCAGACCACGAAAAAACGTCGGGCACGCACCCGCCAGGTTTCATGATACCGCTCCTGTTCCCGGACACCATCGTCCTAGCAGAAGGGGTAGGTTCACGCCTTTTGATGATGTGATGCTGTCGGAAATCGACGGCTGGATGAACGGGACCGCGGGAGCCGGCCACCGGCCAGCCGACCGGAACCGCGATCGCGTGAAGGTTACGACCGTTGGGTTCTGTTCTGGCAGCGCCCGGACCTCAAACGCGATTTCCGATTTGTCCCGCAGTGTTTGGTGAAGAGATGAACTCGAGCAAGAGCACGCCCCTACGTTTGGCCGTTAGTGTCGTATGCTCGCTGGCAGCCGGTCTTTGTGTTGCAAGCTTGTATGTAACGTTCCGCCAAGGCTTTAATGGCGAAGCGATGATGACCTTCAGTGTCTTCGCCATCTGGTACGAGTCGCCGCTCTATCTGGGGCATACGACCTCGGTATTCTACTACGCTCTGGCCATTGTCGTATCAACTTCAGCCGTCGTTCTACTCAGCCAACTGTTCGTGTCGCTGCGCAACCGCGAGCATCATGGAACGGCTCGCTGGGCAGAATTCGGGGAAATGCGACGTGCCGGCTACCTGCAGCGTTACACCAGTATCAATGGTGCGGTGTTTGGCAAGACCTGTGGTCCCCACTGGTTCGGCAGCTATCTGACCAACGGCGAACAGCCCCATAGTCTGGTCGTCGCGCCGACGCGAGCCGGCAAGGGCGTCGGCGTCGTCATTCCGACGCTGCTGACCTTCAGGGGCTCGGTGATAGCACTCGATGTCAAAGGTGAGCTTTTTGACCTGACGTCCAGGGCACGAAAGGCAAACGGCAACGTCGTTTTCAAGTTCGCGCCTCTGGATCCGGAGCGACGGACCCATTGCTACAATCCGGTTCTCGATATTGCGGCAATGCCTCCCGAGAGGCAGTTTACCGAGACACGCCGACTTGCTGCAAACCTTATCACTGCGAAAGGCAAGGGAGCGGAAGGCTTCATCGATGGCGCACGAGACCTTTTTGTTGCGGGTATCCTTGCTTGTATCGAGCGCGGCACTCCGACAATAGGCGCAGTCTACGACCTTTTTGCCCAGCCTGGCGAGAAGTACAAGCTTTTTGCGCAACTCGCGGAAGAAAGCCAGAATAAGGAGGCTCAGCGCATCTTTGACAACATGGCGGGCAACGACACGAAAATCCTAACCTCCTATACGTCGGTGCTCGGCGACGGCGGTCTCAATCTTTGGGCTGATCCGCTGGTCAAGGCAGCGACCAGCCGATCCGACTTTTCCATCTACGACCTGCGTCGCAGGAAGACCTGCGTTTATCTTTGTGTAAGTCCCAACGATCTTGAGGTCGTTGCGCCGTTGATGCGCCTTCTTTTTCAGCAGGTCGTGTCGATTTTGCAGCGATCCCTGCCAGGGAAGGACGAGCGCTACGAAGTTCTGTTTCTCCTCGACGAATTCAGGCATCTGGGCAAACTTGAGGCCATCGAGACCGCGATCACCACCATCGCCGGATACAATGGCCGTTTCATGTTTATTATTCAGAGTCTCTCCGCGCTGACGGGTACCTACGACGAGGCGGGCAAACAGAACTTTCTCAGCAATACCGGTGTGCAGGTATTTATGGCCACCGCTGACGACGAAACACCGACATATATCTCGAAGGCTATCGGGGAATATACGTTCAAGGCGCGCTCGACCTCCTATAATCAGACACGCATGTTCGACCAGAACATCCAGATCTCCGATCAGGGGGCACCGCTTTTGCGCCCCGAACAGGTGCGCTTGATCGACGACAGGAATGAAATCATCCTCATAAAGGGGCACCCGCCACTTAAACTGCGAAAAGTGCAATATTACTCGGATCGCGCGCTGAAGCGTATTTTCGAAGCCCAGACCGGTTCGCTCCCCGAGCCAGCGCCCCTTGTGCTGCCGGAGAACATCAATCGCGGAGACCTGGAACAGCCGACTGTCCTCGCGGCGGCGCGAGAGCCCGGCGACAAGGATTTTGTAGGCGACAATGCGGAAACCGATGGGTACAACGGCAACTGCAATCACGACAACGATGGGGCCATCGGATTTGATATCCCGTACGGCCCGATTGAAATCGACGATCTGGAGGAATACGCCAGCACAGCTTGTGTCACCGCCGATGCCGGCCCGTCTGCCGAAGTCGCTCCGGCTCTGGTTGCGCAAGAACAATTGCTGAAACGGATAATCGCGCTTCAGCAACGGTATAGGTCTGGCTCGTCAAACCCCGGGGATTGATTTGAAGCAGCGTCGTTCGGCATCATTCGATGCCGGAGTCGGTCAGATATTGCGGTTCGATCGATGCGGTGCCAGACCTAGACATGTCCTGCGATTGATGAATCGATTGTGAGGTGACGAGAGCGACCGAAGCTGATTCAACATCCACAGCGGAGAGGTGGATGATGGGACAGGCCCTGAGCGATGATCTCCTAATATGGGTTTTGAAAGCGTCTGCGGCGGGCATGTCGGCTCGACAGGCTGCGGCTCGTTTCGGAGTTGGGATTTCGACGGCGATCCGCTGGATCGCAAGAGCGAAAGAGGGTGAGTTAACTGCTCGGCAGAGCTGGCTCGGGAAATCTACACAGCTAGGATAAGTGGAATTTCTGCCTGACTTCGGCTTAGATGCCGGGAACAGGAGCACTGCTGTCCGGTTTAAATTTTGTCACCATTGGAGGCTCATCTGGCCGGGATTTCCGGGAGGGCTGTGGCGTGGCTTTAGCAGGCGGTCGATCCTTTTGCGGTGCATCAGGTTGGTGCGCACCAGGCGGGCGAAGGCCAGCGGGCTTATGATGGTGGCCTGGTCGGCCTTTGCCATCTGCAGCAGCAGATAGGCGATCAGAGCGACGGCCACCTGGATGCGCACGGCATTTTCGCTGTTGCCGAGGAAATGGCGGATCTTCAGCGTCTGCTTGACCCAGGGGAAAAACAGTTCGATCGCCCAGCGGCGCTTGTAAAGCGCGGCGATCTCCTCGGCCGGGGCAGTAAGATCGTTGGAGAAGATGCGCAGCACCTTGCCGGTTTCGATCCGCTCGCCGATCTCGCGCACCGGCCGGTTCATCGGGTTGCGGCGGCTCTTGGCCTGACGCTGCGGCAACAGGCCGATGCGGTCGAACAGGATGCCGGCATCCTCGTTTGCCGCCTGCTCGGCGCTCACCGTCAGTTTCGTGTGGGACTTTAGGCGGCTGACGATGCGGCAGCCGGCGGCGTCCAGCTTCGCCCACCAGCCGAAGTCGTAATAGCCGAGGTCGAAGACATAGGTGGCGCCGGCCTCGATCGGCATCTCCTTGGCGGCGGTGATGTCGTTGACATTGGCCGGGGTGACGGCCGCGTAGATCGGCCGTTCGGCCTTGGCATCATAGACGACGTGCATCTTGGCGCCGCAGGCCTGATCGGAAAAGCGGGCCCACTGCGATCCCGCCCCGGAAAGTGGCAGACTGCTGCCGTCGATCAGATAGACCGCCTCGCCGACGGCCCGCTTGAGGCCGCGCCCGGCGCGGGCCAGCATCTGCGTGAACAACTCTGCAAAAACGGCGCTCGGACGCAGGCCGTTGGCATCGGCGAAGGTCGAGCGCGACACCGGGCGAGCGCCGAGATGGTAAAGGCGGGCACTATGGCTTTCCAGGGAGCCGACGATCTCGCGCGGGCTGACGGCACCGGCAAGCTGGCCGTAAAGCAGCGCGATCAACTGGCTCTTCGTCGACAGCCGCCGAACGTGCTTGTCGGCCTGATGCTCCTCCACAAGTCTTTCGAACACCGTCCACGGAATCCGCTTCAACAGATCATGAAAGACGCTATTGTCATGCCGCACGGTGTTGTTCCTCTTTCGTGTTGTCAGTACCGGAGCATACTCCCCAATAGTGCCGTTTGAATCTTCCCCAGGAGCTGCGCCGCTGGTCTTCCAGCGGCGCGTCATCGCCGATACTCCTTCCGATGGTCGGAAGGGGGATATTGGTGATCAAGCTGAGGGAGACGATCATGATCTTGGATCTGCATCAGCAGGGCCTGACAGTGTCAGCTATTTCCAGAGAAACCGGCATCGATCGCAAGACGGTGCGCAAATACATAGAGCGGGGCCTTGAGGTCCCGCTTATGGACCGAGAAAGCCTCGCGCGACGGTTATCGATCCGTTTGCTTCATACCTGCGGGAGCGGGTGAAGACCTATCCCGGCCTCACTGGTAGTCGGTTGCTCCGAGAACTCCGGGATCGAGGTTATGCCGGCGGTTACACCGCCGTCACGTATTTTCTTCGTGACGTGCGACCTCCGGCAAATCCAGGTTTCGAGGTTCGCTTCGAGACGCCGCCAGGCGAACAGGCCCAAGTCGATTTCGCCCAGTTCCACGTCGTTTTCACTGACGAGCCAATGACGCAAGGATCGTTTGGTTGTTCTCGATGGTGTTGGGTCACAGCCGCCTCATCTGGGCACGCTTCGTCATGCATCAGAATCTGCCGACCGTCCTACGTTGCCACATCGCCGCTTTCGAGGCGATTGGTGGTGCGCCGCGGGAGGTGCTCTACGACCGGATGAAGACTGCCGTTATCGGCGAAGGTCAGACGGAGGGCATCATCTACAACCGTGCTCTCATCGACCTGGCCCGCCATTATGGATTTCATCCTAAGGCGTGCAAGGCCTACCGAGCCAAGACAAAAGGCAAGGTCGAGCGGCCGTTTCGGTATATCCGCGAAGACTTCTTCCTCGCTCGTTCGTTCCGCAATCTCGACGACATGAACGCCCAGCTCCGGCACTGGCTCGACACCGTCGCCAATCCAAGGAAGCACGCGACGACCCAGCGTGTCGTCAACGAGGCCTTCGCCGAGGAGCGGCCGTATCTGCGGCCGCTACCTCTGGCACCGTTCAAATCCGTTCTGAAGCTGGAGCGCCGCGTATCGCGGGAAGGCATGGTCAGCGTCGGCGGCAATACCTACAGCGTTCCGGATGCCACACGCAGTCGCATGGTTGAGGTCCACTCTCTCGCCGACGAAGTCCGCATCTTCGAGAACGGCACACTGATCGCCACTCATCCTGTGCTGGAGGGCCGCAAACAGCGCCGAGTCCATCCCGATCATCGACGATCGATGACGCCGCAACATAGGCCAAGGACACGAGACGAATCCCTTGTCGTCAAGCCTGCCGGCGACACCGTGCTGCAGCGGTCGCTCGCCTTCTATGACGCCGTCGGCAAAGTCCTGGCACGGGAGAGCCGCCCATGAGCGCGACCCTCGATGCCATTCCATCCATGATCGACCGTATTCGCCATGATCTCGTCGGTCTGAAGATGCCGCGCGCACTGGAAGCACTCGACCATGTCGTGCGCCGCCTCGAGCACGGTGAGCTATCTGCCCTCGAGGCTATCGATATCCTGCTGTCCGAGGAACTGACCCTGCGCGAGAACAGCCGCATCAAGACCGCTTTAAGAATGGGCAGGTTAGCGACGATCAAAACCCTTGCCGGTTTCGACTTCACCTTCCAACCTTCCCTCGACCGAGATCGCATCTTCACCCTGGCCCAGCTTGGCTTCGTCGATCGACACGAGGCCGTGCATTTCCTCGGCCCACCTGGAACCGGTAAGAGTCATCTTGCCACGGCGCTCGGCGTCGAAGCCGTCAAAGCTGGAAAGAGCGTCTACTTCACGAACCTTGCCGACCTCATCGGTTCGCTGGCCCGTTCCGAACGGGAGGGTCGGCTTCAGGAGCGCATTCGCTTCTTCTGCAGGCCAAGCCTGCTGATCGTCGATGAGATCGGCTACCTGCCCGTCGTCCAGGGCGGCGGCAATCTATTCTTCCAACTCGTGAACGCCCGATATGAGCGAGGTGCGATGATCCTGACATCAAACCGCGGCTTCGCTGAATGGGGCGATGTCTTCGGCGATCCAGTTGTCGCAACGGCGCTGCTCGACAGACTGTTGCATCATGCCGTCGTCGTTCAGATCGAAGGATCGAGTTACCGATTGCGCCAGCATGCCGAACTGATGCCGGAGCATGTTCGCTCCAAAGCCCTCATCGCACCACCGGCATTCGCCCCACCTCAAAAGCCGCGCGGGCGGCCGCCGAAAAATCCTCAATTCTCCCTGGCATCCACGTCGGCATAAGTGGGGAATTTTACTTCGGCACTTCTGGGGAAAATTACGCGGCATTGACACGTGTCCGAGATCGTCGCGAAACGCTCGAACATGAGTAGAATCAACACCGTGCACCATGTCCACTAAATTTAAACCGGACAGCAGTGGAACAGGAGAGACCATGACGAGAGACCGCGCCGGAACCATACCCGGCCTTCAAGGCAAAGGTGGCGCTTGCCGCCATCAGGGGCGAGCAGACGCTGGTGGAATTGTCCCAGCAGTTTGACGTGCACGCCAACCAGATCAAACAGTGGAAAGACCAGCTCCTTGAGGGGGCGACAGGCGTTTTCGGTGATGAAGCGAAGGCGGAACCGGCGGGTCCAACCGTGGATGTCAAAACACTGCACGCCAAGATCGGCGAGCTGACACTGGAGAACGATTTTTGTCCGGTGCGCTCGGCAAGGCGGGATTGCTGGGCGGAAAGAAATGATCGACCGCGCACACAAACTGTCGGTCGTGCGCCAGGCGAAGCTTCTCGGCTTCAGCCGTGGCAGCGTCTACTATTCTCCACGTCCAGTGTCGGGTGGCGATCTTGCTCTGATGCGCCGATTTGATGAACTGCATCTCGAATACCCGTTTGCGGGAAGTCGGATGTTGCAGGGGCTTTTGAGGGGAGAAGGGCTGGAAGCTGGGCGATTGCACATTGCCACGCTGATGAAGAAGATGGGCATTGAGGCTATCTACCGCCGCCCAAACACTTCGAAACCGGCTCCCGGTCACAAGATCTATCCTTATCTCCTGCGAAAACTGGCGGTCATCGGCCCAACCAGGTATGGGCAATGGACCTGACTTACATCCCTATGGCACGGGGCTTCGTCTATCTCTGCGCCGTCGTCGACTGGTTCAGTCGTCGGGTTCTGTCGTG
Organism: Rhizobium etli CFN 42; assembly: GCF_000092045.1. Classification (NCBI taxonomy): domain Bacteria; kingdom Pseudomonadati; phylum Pseudomonadota; class Alphaproteobacteria; order Hyphomicrobiales; family Rhizobiaceae; genus Rhizobium; species Rhizobium etli. Next base: position 82,024 of record NC_007762.1, read on the forward strand.
GCGGTTGTCGATCACGATGGAAGCGGACTTTGCATCGAAGCGGTCGAGGAAGCGCTTGCTCGTTACGGCAGGCCGGAAATCTTCAATACGGATCAGGGATCGCAGTTCACCTCCATCGACTTCACGGCGGTGTTGAAGAAGGCCGAAAGCGCCATCTCGATGGACAGCAAAGGCGCATGGCGGGACAACGTCTTTGTCGAGCGGCTCTGGCGGTCGATCAAATACGAGGAGGTTTACCTCCACGCCTATAAAACCGTCTGAAGCTCGCGCTGGCATCGGCACCCGACGCCCACATTCATCCCTTGACCGGCAGACGCCGGATCAGGCTTACTTCAACGCGCTGGCACCGATGATTGTGGCAGCATAATCGAGGCGGAAATCCACTTAGAAAAACGCCCGAAGCTGTTCAGACAAACCGAGCCAGCTCTGACAACATTCTCGAACGCGACATCAGGGTTTTTGCGACGGGAAGAAAATCGTGACTGTTCAGCGACACTGCTGACAGAGCCAAGGTCAGCGCAGTGATCTATAGTTTGATGCTGACCTGCCGCGCCTGTGGCGTCGACCCTCTGATCTGGCTGCGGCACGTGCTTACTGAGTTGCCGCAGCGAGACGACTACGCCGACATCGGCGACCTGCTACCGATCAACTTCTCGAAAACCTCCGCCGCCTAACGGAGCCGGATATCGCTACCGATGCGAGGCGGCTCCAGCGGTGCCGCAGCCGTCAATGCGCATCGAAAATCGCGCTTACCAATCTTCGGCAGGATATATCCTGATGTATATGCCGTGCGGCTGGTGGCAACGCTTTAGGGAGATCAATTTCTTAATGGTAAGTCACGGGGTGCATATCCAAGCCCTCTTGCCCTCGAAAAGCCAACAAATGTCACCGTCAAATGGCGTGGAATGACCTTTGATATCACTATCCGTCGCTGTCGAGCTGCAGATATGCTTAAGCAAAGGGCCACACAATTATTCGATAGCGTTTCGATCGTAAAAATGCCATTATTCGTTTCGAGTTCCTTGATTAGTTAAGCTATATATATCACCTCACCTTTTCTCATTGCTACAACGACGCATTCTTCATCATATAGAAAATTAAACAAATCTCTCCTATCTTGCAAGTATGGTATGGCTAACCTACAAATTGATGGATAATGAAGTTTATCACATGCGGAATGCCCTGTTCGACGCTACTAGGAGCTACGCAGTTCATAAGAGAGGGACGGTTAGAGTCAAATACCTTTATCTTGAGAGTGCGGATGCAGAACGCTCTGTGGACGCTGGACGGTTGGTCGGAACCGGAACATATGAAGTTCAGACCTACCCTCCGTATGCCGCTCCTGTTGATGCAAAGCCCTGGTTCATCGTTGTTGACAGCAGCGCAAACCTGAATGGCGCGATTGATGTGATAGCATGGGGGAGAGCGATAAGGTCATGATCGAAATCCCCGCTCATTGACCTGGCGCTTATGGAGTGTTTTGCGGTTTGTTGCTTTTTGCATGTGTTTGTTTCCCTTAAAGTCCTTGTATTTAACCGTCATATGCGGCGGGTAATAGATTATTATCAATAAGTCAGGTCAACAATATGCTTGTGTTGATTATTTCTATGCTTCCGATGCTTGGCGACCGCTGATCGAGCAGCCACGGACGGGCGCGTCACGCCACTATTATACTATATTTCTATTTATCACCGCTTTACGATTATTTGGCGTCGTAAGTTTGAGACGATGAGTATTTTCCTATTGCCTCTCGTTATTCTAATCAATTAACTCCAAGTAAGTTCAAGGAAATACTATTCTGGTATTGAACGACCAGGCCTTCTATCGAACCCGTGGAGTGCGAGGCGGGGACCGTTACCCGACTTGGCCAATCAGCAAATCAAGGCAGTCGGTCGTCGCCGGAAACTCTTATGCCTTAAGACATAAACAATACAGATTATCCAAAAGATATATATAAAGAGTCACATTCATTAATTCGAATAAGAACATAATAAAATTAACGTGAAAGGAGGCGTCAGCATAACACAGTACCCTCATAAAAAACAATTAAATAAAAGTGGCGGCGCAAAAACAGCACACGCCGCCATACATCTTGAAGATAACAGAAATACAACACGCACTCAATTGAGCCAACGGTGCGGAACCTCGATTTGGCCGTAAAAAGAACAATCATCCTGCTAAGCTCCCTGAAAGACGGCCGGCCATGATTGCAGTTGGTAATAAGTTTTTCCACTTATGATCGCTAAAGAATGTCGGCGCCTCCCAACGAAGACGGCGCGATCGCTATAGTAACGTAACCAAGGGGAAAACTGGGTAAGGGCAGAATGCACGTTTTGACTCACACCAAAGGTTTACCGCATGACACTTGATGTCGTTTGCTAATTAGGTTTGCACTTATTTAATGGACATTGCGTTTGCCAGTTATCCGCGCTCTGCGTAGTTGCTTACGACAATAATGACGGATCAAAAATAGCCTCAAAATTAGCGGGCATTAAGAAAGTTGTAGTACTAAACAAGATAGAATTTTATTTCAACAATTGAAATATGATGCTCTGGCATCAACTTACAAGTACAAGAGCGATAAGAAACATAAGCGGGGATCCTAAACCCCTGACTGAAGAAAAACAAACTCGCCGGGCCCACATGGCAGCCTGCTTCGAGGCGCGTCTACTCATGCGAAAGCTCTGCCGAGGAAATAGCAAGAACGAAAGCGATGAAGGCCAGAGCACCGCCTATAACATAAAGGCCTTTGCACAGCGCCACGAGCGCGCCAACTGCAACCATCAGCGCAAACGTCATGCCGGGGTTTGGTGATTTTAGGTAAGATTATGGTTGAGGGGAGAGAACCAAATTCGTTCTTCGAAAACGTTCGACGCTTAGTAGGCAGGGTAAGGATGGAGATTGTCTTGGAATGCCAGAACCAATGAGGCTTATATAGGGGATTTCCGGGTGCGCGAGTGACTCCAGGCATTCTGGCTCTATGACCAAGGGTTGTCGCATGGCTGTTCGTGTCTGGAGAAGGGCGCCCTACCTCATTGAGCCGCATTTTTAAAATTTTCAATCGGCAGATATGCCGTTTCGGTGCAATGAGAAGGCATTTTGAATGCCTCTCGTACCTCGCGAAGAGCCGCAGCTTCTGTGCAGTCCTTGGATGACGCTGAAGGTAGAGATCGCAGCTTTAGGTTCTGCCATAGGGCTGCCCGAATAGAGGCAGACCCCTGACCCATCCCACCAGACTATCTTGACCCGGTCTCCACAGCGCGCTTCATAATGCATCCCTCCATCAAATTCCGGGCAACCGGACGACTTTGATAATCTTCATAAAATGTTTGGCAGGATATATAGACATGTCAATTTCAATGGTTCCTACATTTCTAGGTTTCTGTGCATTGGAGCGTGTGTTTTGTAAGCCCCCCGGCCTGAGACGGTGAGCACATTGGTGCCCATGATCGTGTCGGAGGCCGCGCCGGCGGTCCAACCCGCCGTGACGGAAGCGCCGGCCCCGCCGCACCCCCGCCGGAAGCGCAGCGACGTCACGATCGAACTGGGTCGCGACCGACGCGTCCGCATGGACGCCGACATCGACACAGAAGCGCTTCATCTGCGATGATCCCCATTCCGAGCGGCGTGAAGGTCTGGCTGGCGACGGACCATACCGACATGCGCGCAGGCTTTCCCGGATTGTCGCTCTTTGGCCGTATGGGAGTTGCGCCGCGCCAAGCAGCTATTAGCGGGGCGGTAAATCTTCCAAGGCCACCTCCAACATTCAAGCTAATCTTAGCCCGGCCGCGCCGCAGACACCTCCGCCGGCTGTCAGCCGTTTCGACGATGGTCTGGGAAGGGAGCCGTCGTCAAAATGCCCTGTCTCCCTCGTTTGCTCAGTAGCTTCACGCTGTGCTTTCGTCGTCAAAGCCGGAAGGAAAAAGCATGACTAAAGAACTGCATACGACATAAGAGAGATGCGACAGTCGCCGCCTCTTGGGATGCTGGCTAAACGTCAACGTTTTGAAGGAAGACTGGCGACGTGCACATTCGATGTCGCCCCCGGCACTGGGGATCGTCTCATCTGGGTTGGCGCGCTGCACGTGGCCGCGTAAAAAACGGATTCTCTCAACGGTTTGGTGCTTTTTCAAGAACGACTGGCATCTATTGCTCGATCCATCTCCACCCTATTGCAGAAAAAGGTAAATGTCGCTCTGCATGCCTGATGGCCCCAGAGTGGCCGTGTAGGGCACACCATGGATACTGAAGTTGGTCTGGGGGTTGTCCGCGCTCGGCAGCAAGTCATCCCAGTACATTGCAAGCCGAAGGTCCTTCGGTGCCGGTTGATTGCCGTGTTGTTGCCAGCTCGAGAGTCTCCGTTGCGGCATCGACGTCTTGCTGCCCCGAACCCCTCTCCGGCGCCAGCGACTGCGGCGTCACTCGCATCGAACCGCCCACGGAACTGCGACGCGGCACACGGTCGCCGGCGCTACTATCGTGCGAACCGCCGGTTCGAGAGCTGGGCGGCATTCGAAGCGCATCTGGACCGGTGGGTACGCGATGTTGCCGACCAGCGTGAACACGGCACGACTGGCATAGCGCCAGCGGAACGCTTTGCCGCGGAGGCTGGGGCGCTTCGCCCGCTGGCTGGCCGCGCGCCGTTCGGGCAGTTGCGGGATCTCATGCGCAAGGTTCAGGCCGATTGCGCAATCGACCTCGACACGAACAGCTACTCCGTGCCTTGGCGTCTGATCGGCGAGAGCGTTCAGGTCGTGGTACTGGCAGGCCGTGTGATCATCCGTCATGCGGGCCATGTCAATGCCGCGTAATTTTCCCCAGAAGTGCCGAAGTAAAATTCCCCACTTATGCCGACGTGGATGCCAGGGAGAATTGAGGATTTTTCGGCGGCCGCCCGCGCGGCTTTTGAGGTGGGGCGAATGCCGGTGGTGCGATGAGGGCTTTGGAGCGAACATGCTCCGGCATCAGTTCGGCATGCTGGCGCAATCGGTAACTCGATCCTTCGATCTGAACGACGACGGCATGATGCAACAGTCTGTCGAGCAGCGCCGTTGCGACAACTGGATCGCCGAAGACATCGCCCCATTCAGCGAAGCCGCGGTTTGATGTCAGGATCATCGCACCTCGCTCATATCGGGCGTTCACGAGTTGGAAGAATAGATTGCCGCCGCCCTGGACGACGGGCAGGTAGCCGATCTCATCGACGATCAGCAGGCTTGGCCTGCAGAAGAAGCGAATGCGCTCCTGAAGCCGACCCTCCCGTTCGGAACGGGCCAGCGAACCGATGAGGTCGGCAAGGTTCGTGAAGTAGACGCTCTTTCCAGCTTTGACGGCTTCGACGCCGAGCGCCGTGGCAAGATGACTCTTACCGGTTCCAGGTGGGCCGAGGAAATGCACGGCCTCGTGTCGATCGACGAAGCCAAGCTGGGCCAGGGTGAAGATGCGATCTCGGTCGAGGGAAGGTTGGAAGGTGAAGTCGAAACCGGCAAGGGTTTTGATCGTCGCTAACCTGCCCATTCTTAAAGCGGTCTTGATGCGGCTGTTCTCGCGCAGGGTCAGTTCCTCGGACAGCAGGATATCGATAGCCTCGAGGGCAGATAGCTCACCGTGCTCGAGGCGGCGCACGACATGGTCGAGTGCTTCCAGTGCGCGCGGCATCTTCAGACCGACGAGATCATGGCGAATACGGTCGATCATGGATGGAATGGCATCGAGGGTCGCGCTCATGGGCGGCTCTCCCGTGCCAGGACTTTGCCGACGGCGTCATAGAAGGCGAGCGACCGCTGCAGCACGGTGTCGCCGGCAGGCTTGACGACAAGGGATTCGTCTCGTGTCCTTGGCCTATGTTGCGGCGTCATCGATCGTCGATGATCGGGATGGACTCGGCGCTGTTTGCGGCCCTCCAGCACAGGATGAGTGGCGATCAGTGTGCCGTTCTCGAAGATGCGGACTTCGTCGGCGAGAGAGTGGACCTCAACCATGCGACTGCGTGTGGCATCCGGAACGCTGTAGGTATTGCCGCCGACGCTGACCATGCCTTCCCGCGATACGCGGCGCTCCAGCTTCAGAACGGATTTGAACGGTGCCAGAGGTAGCGGCCGCAGATACGGCCGCTCCTCGGCGAAGGCCTCGTTGACGACACGCTGGGTCGTCGCGTGCTTCCTTGGATTGGCGACGGTGTCGAGCCAGTGCCGGAGCTGGGCGTTCATGTCGTCGAGATTGCGGAACGAACGAGCGAGGAAGAAGTCTTCGCGGATATACCGAAACGGCCGCTCGACCTTGCCTTTTGTCTTGGCTCGGTAGGCCTTGCACGCCTTAGGATGAAATCCATAATGGCGGGCCAGGTCGATGAGAGCACGGTTGTAGATGATGCCCTCCGTCTGACCTTCGCCGATAACGGCAGTCTTCATCCGGTCGTAGAGCACCTCCCGCGGCGCACCACCAATCGCCTCGAAAGCGGCGATGTGGCAACGTAGGACGGTCGGCAGATTCTGATGCATGACGAAGCGTGCCCAGATGAGGCGGCTGTGACCCAACACCATCGAGAACAACCAAACGATCCTTGCGTCATTGGCTCGTCAGTGAAAACGACGTGGAACTGGGCGAAATCGACTTGGGCCTGTTCGCCTGGCGGCGTCTCGAAGCGAACCTCGAAACCTGGATTTGCCGGAGGTCGCACGTCACGAAGAAAATACGTGACGGCGGTGTAACCGCCGGCATAACCTCGATCCCGGAGTTCTCGGAGCAACCGACTACCAGTGAGGCCGGGATAGGTCTTCACCCGCTCCCGCAGGTATGAAGCAAACGGATCGATAACCGTCGCGCGAGGCTTTCTCGGTCCATAAGCGGGACCTCAAGGCCCCGCTCTATGTATTTGCGCACCGTCTTGCGATCGATGCCGGTTTCTCTGGAAATAGCTGACACTGTCAGGCCCTGCTGATGCAGATCCAAGATCATGATCGTCTCCCTCAGCTTGATCACCAATATCCCCCTTCCGACCATCGGAAGGAGTATCGGCGATGACGCGCCGCTGGTCTTCCGGGGCGCGCCCCGGAAGACCAGCGCCGCAGCTCCTGGGGAAGATTCAAACGGCACTATTGGGGAGTATGCTCCGGTACTGACAGGCCAGGTCGTGGCCGATCATGTCCTGTGCCAGGGCCGGCGGCAACGGATCGTGGACCGGTCCCATTTTGTCGGCGTGACCGGTGCCGAGGGATCCGTGCGTACAGCTCCCTTGGAAATGCCTCCGGCCACCTTGCTGCGGCCACTCGCGGAATACGAGGCGGTTGTTGGAGGAGGATGGTGATGGCGAACGTGGATCACGACCTACTCATCGCAACACTCGATCGACTGAAACTTGACGGCGATCCGCGATCAGCTCGACACTCTGCTTGACGAGGCGGCCCCGCTCGAAGATGAACTTGCGCGAAGCTCTGACATTCCTGGTATCGCGAGAGATCGCCCGGCGCGATGAGCGGCGCATCTCCATGTCGAGTAAAGTCGCACAGTTCCCGTTCGTGTGCGAACTCGACGGCTTTGAGTTCGAGGCGCAGCCGTCGCTTGATCATGGGCAAATCAGGGAACTGGCGACCTGTCGCTGGATCGCTCACGGCGATACGGTGCTATTCCTTGGGCCTCCTGGTACCGGTAAAACCCACCTTGCTGTCAGCCTTGGCCGCGAGGCGATCCGCCAGAACTACAACGTGCAGTTCGTCACAGCCGCGACGCTGGTGGCGATGTTGGCCAAGGCCCACATCGACGGCTCGCTCGACAAGCAGTTGGCGATCCTGGCTCGTCCGAAATTGCTGATCATTGACGAGCTCGGCTATCTTCCCTTCGAGGCGAATGCAGCGCACCTGTTCTTCCAACTGGTGTCCCGGCGCGCTTTTCGCGAAGCCGATAGCTGTCTCCTCGGATGGTGATCACCGTCGCTTGAAACAAGCGAAACGACCAATCAATGGAGGGGGTCAATTCCTCGCTTCGCTTGACACCTGGCGGGCATGTCGCCTTGATTTCTCATCGACGAAACCACGGTCGGACGCGAACTGAAAGCTCCCGGCTTTGCCAAGCTGTCGCCAGAAGGTCTAGCCTATTCCAATCGGACTGCTTTCGTGTAGAAGGGCCCGGGTAAAATAGAACTGCAACGAAGCACGTTTACAGAGCCATAGTTCTTGTTGGCCTTGTTTCTGTCATAAAACTCGCAACTTATGACGAGTGTTGCAAACACAAATGCAATAGTACAGCGCCAGGCCAAGTATGCCAGACTTGATCACTCGTCGACCTCGTCGTTGTCGCCCATTGGAAGCGGCACATCAAGGACCGCAATTACGTCAAAGCTGTCGCCAGCCTTCCGTCTCTTTGTATGCCCGACCAGATTTCGAAGAGGCAACTTGGCGCTTGGATACAATGTGAGGTGAAAGGTGTATCAAACGGACCAAGCATTCCGTTCAGTGAAAAGGCGTTCTTTGACGAGTACGTCGTTTTCAATTCACTATCCTGAACAATTCTTGGCTCTCTCTGAGCCTCTGAGCTACCTAGCTTTCCGCGTATAAAAAATCCTTTATTGTTTTGCGTTCCGAAGAGCCACGCAACCTTTCCAAAGGTGAAAAGGCACCAGATTCTAAATAGGTTTCACCTAAGAGCCCGATTCAAAAGTTCATTCGTATATCCAATACCTTGCGATGCGCCTTATGAGCATTCTGATTGAAGGTGAGCGTACGGTGAGCTGTTTTTGCTGATCGGCCAAATCAGGCGATGTTCTGGCATTAGAACCAGCATTAGTGCTGACATTAATACCAGAACGAAGAGGTTTCATGGCTCGCATAGAGATCATGTCCGGTACCGAGCGCAGACGGCGTTGGTCGGACGAGGCGAAGCTGAGGATACTTGCGGAAGCTGATGAGCCCGGTGCTCGCATTGGCGATGTGGCGCGCCGGCACGACATTCATCCGGGCCAGATCCGCTTGTGGCGGCAATCATTCAACTATGCCGATCGGCCGACGGTGTTCCTCCCGGTGGAAATCACGGAGGAGGTTGGCGTAAGCCAGCCGTCTACCGCATCAACAAGGCCGACGATCGTTGAGATCTTGCTTCGAAACGGTCGGAGCTTGAAGGTTGCGGTTGACGTTGAGTTGAAGCTGCTTGGCCCGCTCGTCGCTTGCGTGGAGGCGGTATGATCGGCCCATCGGGGAATGTGAGGGTCTATCTGGCCTGCGGAGTGACCGATATGCGGCGTGGCATTGATGGTCTGTCCGCGCTGGTCGAGACGGTCGTGAGGGAGGCACCGGGCTCGGGCGCAATCTTCGGCTTTCGCGGAAAACGCGCGGACCGGATCAAGCTGCTTTGGTGGGATGGCCAGGGGTTCTGTCTGTTCTACAAGATTTTGGAGCGCGGATACTTTCCCTGGCCGACGGCGAAAGAGGGTGTAGCGCACCTGACGCAGGCGCAGCTTTCGATGCTCGTTGAGGGGATCGATTGGCGACGCCCGGCGTGGACTTCCGCTCCCGGCCGAACGGGATAAAAGCTATATTTTGCAGGGGCATGGGAAGCTTAACGCTGGTGCGTCAGAGGCAAATCGGCTAGTTTCGCGGATATGGAAACAGCGCCGCTGGACAGTCAGGACGAGCTCAATACTTTGCGCGCACTCGTCGCGGAACAGGCGGCAAAACTTGAGAGCCAGGAAGCCGAGGTCATCAAGCGAGACTCCATAATCGGGCTTCTTCGCGCGCAACTGGAGCTTCTCCGACATCGGCAACATGGCGCGTCTTCGGAAAAGATCGACAGGAAGATCGAGCAATTCGAGCTGATGTTGGAGGAGATCGAGGCCTCCCGGGCCGAGGCTGAACAGCGCTCCGGGAAACCGCCTCTGCCGGAGTTGGACGACGCATCCGAGAAGCCGAAGCGCAAGCCTCTACCCGATGATCTCACCACCGAAGAACTGGTCTATGCAGCTCCCTGCAATTGCCCGACCTGCGGTGGCACTTCGTTCCTGAAGGCGGCCGACAGAGTGGTCCAGGTGCTGGAGCACGTGCCGGCGTCGGTCAAGATTGTCCGGCATGTCGAGAAGCGCATGATCTGCAGGGAATGCGATACGACAGTGGCTGGCGAGATGCCGACCTTGCCGATCGAGCGCGGCAAACCCGGGCCGGGGCTGCTCGCCCACATCATGATCGCCAAATTCGACGATCACATTCCCCTTTACCGCCTGTCAGAGATGTACGACCGGTTGGGGATAGACATCTCCCGATCCGTAATGGCCGACTGGGTCGGCCGGGTATCTGCATTGCTGACACCACTTGTCCTGTTAATCAGGGCCCATATCGCCGCACTCGACCGAATACATACGGACGATACCCCGGTCGATGTTCTCGACCCCGGGCGGGGCAAGACAAAAACCGGCAGGGTCTGGGTCTACATCTTTGACGGCAGTGGCTATCAATCCGCCACTCCCGCAGCCATTGCCTATTACTACAGCCCCGACCGCAGGGGCGCACATCCGGCTGATCACCTGGCAAGCTTCAGCGGCGTCATGCATGCCGACGGCTACGGGGGTTACAAGAAGCTCTATGGCAACCAGATCATTGAAGCCGCCTGCATGGCGCATGTGCGCCGCAAGTTCCATGATGTGATAAAGCTCAAGCCGTCTCCGATCGCTGAGGAAGCGCTGTCACGCATCGGCGCTCTCTACGATATCGAGAACCGTATCCGAGGCATGTCGGCTGACGAGCGGCGCACCCTGCGCCAACACCATGCCCGGCCTGTTCTGGACGAACTCAAGGCCTGGATCGAGGCGACACTCTCGACTTTGCCTCAGAAGCAGAGGCTGGCCGAGGCGATGCGATATGCCCTGTCGCGATGGGCAGCCTTAAGCGTCTACATCGACGATGGCCGTGTCGAAATCGACAACAACATCGCTGAACGAGCCATGCGTCCGCTTGGAATTGGAAGGAAGAACTGGCTGTTTGCCGGCTCGGACAAGGGCGGCGAGCGCATCGCCAACATCCTCACCATCATCGAGACGGTCAAACTGCAAGGCCATAATCCAGAGGTCTATCTGACGGATGTCCTGACCCGGATCCAGGATCACCCCGAAGACCGAATTGAAGACCTCCTGCCTTGGAACTGGACGCCGGCAAAAGCTCGATGCGAGGCCGCCTGATGGCGCGCTCGAGGTTCATCTACACACTCAGCCAAGTCGCCGGCATGATCGGCGAAAACCTCGAACTGATCGAAGAAGTGACCGCAAACTCGGACAACATCTCCGAAGGCGAACTGGTTTACGTCGGCGATGGCAGTGAAGACGGCACGAAGGGTCTGACCGAGAATGGCATCGAAGAACTTCAAAGCCTACTCGCCGACATCAGGACGTGGGACGGCGGTATCCGCGAGTTCCTCATCGACACACAGTGCGATCCCGAAATAATCGACCGCATCATGGCCGATGAGATGAAACGCGGCCTATAGATTCCATCTCTCGACACCCGAAAATGCGTTCGCCGGACGCTTACGATTGAAGCGATTTGCGCCCATGCGGTTGCGCTTTCGATCGATTTCTCCCAATCCTTGGCGAGACGGCGGCAGCGTCCAAGCCAGGCGAAAGTCCTTTCCACCACCCATCTCTTGGGCAGGACGACGAAGCCCTTGGCGTGATCCGAACGCTTGACGATTTCGATCGTCCAGTCACCATGGCCGCTCATTGCTCGCCTCAACTTGGCTCCGGCGTAGCCACCATCGGCGAAGATGTGGCGCAGCCACGGAAAACGGCGGCGGATCGCCTTGAGGACATGGGGTGCGCCGTCGCGATCCTGTATGTCGGCAGCATGGATGAACACGAAGATCAGAAATCCAAGCGTATCGGTGACAATCTGACGCTTGCGGCCCTTAATCTTCTTGCCTGCATCATAGCCGGATATTCCGCCGCTTTGCGTGGCCTTGACGCTTTGGCTGTCGATAATCCCTGCCGTCGGTTGCGCCTCCCGTCCCTCGATTTCCCGCGCCGCCATCACCAGAAGCTGGTTGATGCTCTGCCACAGTCCGATCGCGCGCCAAGCATAAAAATAACCGCGCACTGTCGAAACCGGCGGAAAATCGCCCGGCAGTATGCGCCATTGGCAGCCGCTCGAGGCGATATAGAGGATCGCCTCCGCGACCGAGCGCATATTCGTCGTCCGACGCCGCCCGCCACGACGCGCTGGCGGGATCAGCGGTTTGATCAACGCCCATTCCCGGTCCTTCAAATCACTTGGAAAACGAAGCACGTCTCGGTTATGCTCACGGCGAGCGATAGCAGTCCAGCTCATCGAAACCCCATTTGATTTAGCACCAATAGGGAATCACAACTGACTGTTATCGCTCAACTTCTTTTAAATCGGGCTCTCAGGCATTGGCAGGATATATCCTGATGTAAAACATCGTGTGAGTCTGGAAGGTCCACTTCCGGCTCATGTTTTACATCGGAGATGTCGCTTTCAGTCTATGTAACAAGGTTTTAAGTTCTTGCTAGACAGTGATGCGCCCTCCACCTCGCCACCGGCCGCTTCCATCGTGAGATACGGCGGCCGTACCCTTTCCAACTGTCCTTCGGTGGTGAATCCAGTAACAGAAAGCGACAGCACAATGGCAACAACCTGGTAACTAAGTGGGCTTGCCGCCTATTCCGTTTGTAAACATTGGAAAATTTCATTATCAATAAAGAAAGATATCAACGTGCCTGGCTTATATTAAACATTGAAAATAAAGACATCGCGCTAAACTTGCGAAATAACGTTAAATATGACAACTTCTACGAATAGCAATAAGAAGTCACACAGTGGCACAGGATCGACCATTCGTGGTCGGTGAGTTCGTAGCGGCGACGCGTCATAGAGGCTCCCTCATTCGGAAGCCTTGAATCACGACACGCGAAAAACGCCAAGCAATTTATGAGTTCGCTGCCTGGAATTGTCTGGTTTGCAATACGGAATTATTAGATGATAAAGTTTGAGTTCGAATATCAAAAGTGCTCAGTGCATAAAAAATTGCGACGCAATTCATACAAATATAAATTCTTTTCATTAGCCTGACCTGGCTTATTCATAAAACGAAACACGTAGACGGACCTCGCCACAAGGCCGAGACATAAACACGATAGCAAACGCTTACAAATCAAGGAAAAAATAACAACAGTCAAAAACTGACTGAACGAACACAACAATAGACCCAGGCCAACGTACGGCAACTTCGATCATGCGTTTACCGCCGGCCTACGGCTGGCCCATATCCGACCACGTCGATCGAGCCCGTCAGAGGTGCGTTCCGATCAACAGCGATGTACCATGATGGCCCGGGGGGCGGGTTGGCCGGAGACTTGTCCGACAGAGACGGGCTTCCACTCAACCGTCTAGTGCTCACACATTCCTCAACCTCCGCTTTGCTCATATAGATGTATCCGAGGTCAATCGCGGGTATACCCTTTGCAATTGAGTAGTTCGTCTTGGCGTTATAGAGCGCAGAAGTCAGAAAACGAGCAGACGCATTTGTGAGTTGTAAGGGGGTCCACGACGACGACGACATCGTGAGGAGGCAGATGCTGCAAGTCTACGTTGTGTGATGGAAGGACAAGGAGTTGTGATGGCTAGAATGACGAGGAGGGATATAAATAGGGGACGGATTAAGTCCTTCCAGCCGTTGCAAAGTGGGTTTTTAGCCGGGCGAACAGAATAATGGCCTTTGCATGCGCGAAGCGCTAAAGAATAAAAAACTAGGGCCCTTCGCGAGACCCAAACATGGCTTACCGTTGGAGAACGACAGAAAGCGACAGCGTTAGGTTATTCTTATTGGCCACGCTTTGAGATGGCGACGCTTGATGGCTTTTCGCAAAAGACAAGAGGTCATTGATATCGCCCCGCGAAGAGCCGCCGCGAAAGCTCAAGGGATTGACCCTGAACACTTATGATGCGTGGATGTGGAGGCCCAATAAGGAAGAGCGCCCCGTGGCGCAAACAGCCCGGTTAGAATGCCCCGCAGTCGCAATCAAACTAGAGCCACCAAATCGATTGAAGAGGCACAATGCGTCACGCGCAAGGCTTGGCTTGGCTTGGCAAGGTTTGGCTTGGCAAGGCTTGGCTGGATATATAGCTTTGTAGCCTTTCTTTGTTTGTATGTATAAATAAGATTACGTATAATGCGAAATTGTGGCGAGCATTTTAATAGTAGGATTTCAATAAATACATTTGAATTATGAAGTGTGTGAGGCCGCAAAACACACTTGGTTCATCTACGGTAAATTGTTCAGAATGCTGTGCGCTGACGGAGCATGAGTTTCTAGGATGCCCGGTCGACCCAATCGACACGCAGGGTCGTCTGATCGTAGTTTCCAACAGAATTCGCCGTGATGCGTCTCCTGGTAACAATTCAGGCGGGTTGGCCGTCGCCGTGAATGCTGCTTTGAAGTTGAGGGGAGGCATCTGGATGGGCTGGTCCGGAAATACTGACGCCGAGGCTACATCAACGAAAATGACTCGAGAGGGAAATGTAACGTACGTCGAAGTTGACCTCACCACCGCCGACGTCCGGGACTACTACAACGGCTTTTCCAATCAGACCCTTTGGCCTCTTTTTCACTCGTTTAAGGATCGTGCGGTTCTTAGCGAAGATTACGAGGTGGCCTACCGGCGGGTGAACGCCACCTTTGCGGAAATACTTTTTCCTTTGTGGCGTCCGGATGATGCAGTATGGGTGCATGATTACCACCTGATTCCACTGGCTGAAGAACTAAGGAAGCTAGGTTCCATAGGGCGTGTCGGTTTTTTTTTACATGTCCCGTGGCCGAAGTTCGAAGTGCTTCATGACGTGCCTGTACACAAGCTTTTGCTTAAAGCAATGTCCAGCTATGATGTGATAGGCTTTCAAACACGCAATGATTTGACAAATTTTTATGAGGCTGTGAATTGCTGCAATGAGGGTGGAAAACTAGAGAATGACGTTGTTCTCTTGTTTGGGCGGAGGATCAAACTGGGTGCGTACGCTGTTTCCATTGAAACCCTGAATTTCGCGAAGTCCGCTGCGGCTGCGGCGAAGCAGCCGTCGATGCGTCAAATGGTGGAAAGCTTGCAGGGGCAGACGCTGATTATATCAGTTGATCGCCTTGACTACACGAAGGGCATCCTGGAGCGTGTGAGGGCTTACGAAACGTTCCTTAAAGGTAACCCCTCGTATCTCAGGAAAGTGACTTATCTCCAGATCGCTCCCATATCCCGCTCCGACGTTCTGGAATATCAACAATTGCAAGCGGCGGTCGCGGAAGCGGTCGGCAAGGCAAATGGCGCAATCGGGACGGCGGACTGGACGCCTCTTCGCTATATCAATTCTGGTTCGTCTAGAGATGAGCTTGGCGCTCTTTTTAGGTTGGCGAGGGTTGGATTCGTAACGCCGATCAGGGATGGCATGAACCTCGTGGCGAAGGAATATATTGCAGCGCAAGACGCGGCCAACCCTGGCGTTTTAATTATTTCTGGGTTTGCTGGCGCCGCGCAAGAGCTTTCTGCGGGTATTATTGTAGATCCCCGAAATATTCAAAGTATGGCTCAGGCAATTGCAGACGCCTTAGAAATGCCGCTTACTGAGCGTAAAGATCGTTGGAGGAATATGATGACCTGGCTGTTGGAACACGATATCAACTACTGGACCAATACGTATCTTGATGACTTATTTAGCTAAAGCACTACTGTCATGGGACGAATATTATTTATTTATACGTTCATATGTATAACTCGTTGTGCTCAAAAGGCGAGACCCATGTAAAGATCAATACAGTATACATCGTCTGCCTGAGTCAAATTATTGGTATGAATTAGTTTCGCTAACTAGCTTCGTAATTTTCTTTATCTCTAGTGTATGGCTTATTTAATCTGAAATAATGTATCTATATTATTTGTTGTATAAATGGCGCATTTTGTTTCCAAAAGGCGATCTAAAAGACCCATGACTGCCTCCAAAAGACAGTCTTGAATCTGATTTGCTCACTTTTGGGAATCCCAAGAGTCCACGGCTTCTAGATCGTATGGTTGTGCGCCATTGTGATTGATGGGCCACTCCAAGACTTTAGCGCATAATGCGTAAGTGCTTACGTCAAAAATCCCTTTCATCGATTATAAATACGGAGTTTGGCAAGGGGAAATTCACATCTCAATCCTACAATCAAATTTCTCTAAATATGAAAGTCCTTATTATCGGCGCCGGTAATCTTGGAAACGCGTTCGCCGCGGACTTATCCAGCCGAAATCATCGGGTTTCAATTTGGACTCACCCCAGTCATCCCGGCAACAGCATCAAGATTGCCAATGAAGGGCTAGAAGCAAAGGGGGCTGTTGTTGGGCATTTCTACCCCACCATTCTCCCAGACCTTGGCCATGCCGTATCCGAGGCAGAAGCAATCATTGTTACCATTCCCGCTAAGGCCGGCGTTAAGGAAGAGCTGAAGGTCAGGCTGGCTGAACATGACCTCGCAAGCAAGATCCTTATATGGGTTCCCGGACTTTTGGCGAGCCTGGTTGGGGTTAAGCTAAGCACTGCTGCCACGTTTGAGGCGTCCAACTCACCTTATGGCTGCCGTATCGATGAAGGTAAGGCTTTCATTAAGGCCTTTAAAAAGGTGATTGAGATTGCCGCTTTCGATGCTGACAGTGAGACGGAGTATCGAAGTCAAGTCGAAGCTCTCTTTCCAAGTAGGCTTGAATGGCGTGCAAACATACTGGATGTCGCCATGCACAACACCAATTTCATCACTCATCCGGTGACCGTGATAGAGAACGCCCAGCGCATCCTGGCTGGTGAGAGCTTTCGCTTTTATAGGGACGGTATGACCCCCTCCGTCTGTGAGAAGATGGAGAAACTTGATGAACTCCGCATGTCCGTTATTGCGAAGTTCAATTTTGCAGGGATTAGCCACATCGGTCTGGTCAATCGTTGGTATGGAAGGAACGAGCCAAACTACCTCGCGTTTGCGCGCAATTCTCCCTCTCACAATGCCACGCTTGGAGTTCCCTCCGACATGCAGCACCGTTACCTTACTGAAGACTGCCGGATGCTCCCCTTTTACAGAGGCCTTGCAGAAAAGTTCGGTATCAACGCCGAGATCGCGGACTGGGTTTTGGCTCAAGCACGGGCTTTAGCCGGAGAGGACTTCGAAGAAACCGGACTGACCCTAGCTAAACTGGATATGGAGGGTCTCTCTGGGGATGAAATCGTCGCGAAATGGGGTGCAAATTAATCCAGAAGTACCGAAACACAATCTACGTTTGTGTTTTCGCGGAAGTTATAAGTGTTGTTATGCTCTACATTATGCGGTTATAGCCGCTCCCCGTAGTGTGATGATGGCGTTCAACCGAGCCCTAAGGCTCTAATGCATTATAAATGAAAGAACGCTAAATCGGATTGTACGTGGTTGTGATGTATCTGCTCGCTCTTATGTATAAATAAAGCGGCCTTTGTTATCGTTTTAATGTAAATCAACAAGATTGTGCGACTATCTTAAGTGTGAGTTACCATTCCGTGCTCCCCGTGAACTGCACCCTGATGCCGAAATTTTCGACTACGCGAAATCCGTTACCCTTAGAAAGCCAAATATTACGTAGATTTTGATAAAATAATTTCGGCAACGCTATTTCAATTTGAGCGGTTAAAGGTTGCGTGTTTGCAGCTGCCGACGGAGGGATACTGTAATAAAAAATCAAACACAGCTATTTAAATCAAGTGGAATTACAAAAACGTGTTCAACCAAAGTACCATAATCCATATATTTTATTCTTTGATAAGCCGCGTAGACTACCATCCCGCGAATACACGCTTTTGATTTGAGAAGGGTTAGTCCGTCAATACAGTCGGCTTCGACGAAAATATGCTAGGGATTACTTTGCTCCTGCAAACCGGACCTCACTGGGCATTTGAGCCCTGCCCTGACGTCATTCTCACGAAAATGGCTCGTCACCCGGTCTATAAATTCTTATCACTGACCAACATATTTGCCAAAAAGGCCGAAATTTCTTGCAATGTCTAGCCAATTTCCCGAAGCACCGTATCCTATAATTCGCGAGATGTTGGGGCAGCAGATGGCTTTTTTTGTCTGCTTGAACTCCGAAAAGGTAGGCCTGTACTTTAAATTTTCTGCCGTTTGCAATAGTGATTGAATATTTTGTACAGATCAAGTTCGCGGTCGATTGGGAACCTTTGGAGGAAAAACTGGCAAGCGAGAATAAAGATGCGCTCGTGGCAATGCAGAAGATCAAATCCATTAATATCGTCGAGTTGGCCGACAAGGGGTGGGGGTGGCTGACAACTTCAAGGAAAACGTAAAGGATGCCTATTCTATTGCTGAGCGGATTGCTCTGGGATATGAACCAGCGAGGGATAAGCCATTGCTTGATGCAGTCGGCAAACGAATCATGATATCGAAAGCTGTGCCCAATTACCCCCATATTGAAAATCTCGATCAACTGAAGACGTTCTTTATCTGGTTTAAACAAATCAAGAGTTTTGACAACGAGCCCGGTTGCGCCAGCGGGATCGCAAATTGTTTTACTTTTAATCATTATCTTGACGCGACAACTACAGCACAATCACTAACTCAATGATGACCGGTCTTACAGGTGTCCCGTGAACAAAACTGCGCTGTCATTTTCAAGTGACGACAATAAGATAAGGCAAAAAGTCTTGCGCCACGTGATTGTGCCCCACAAGCGTTTGGACGCGATAGGCGGGTTTCGTCCTGTGTGAGGTAAGCGCTGACGACAGAGCAGATAACCACTCCCCAATTGGTGCCTTTATTCACTGATTTTTGTGCAATTAATTATAGGGGCAATTTTCAAGCCAGTATTCCGAAAGTCTTTGAGTCACGTGATGCTCAATAAAACGATGGATTTATGCGCACGGCGCTGTCAGTAAGTCTCGTAAGCCATGACGATAGCACAGTGGAAGGCGCATATTTCAAAACTGGCGGCTTATCTTCGCTGGCAATAAGTGGACGTTCCATTTGCCGTCGCACCAAAGGGCCGCGTAACCCTGCCCTGTTTAACGAATGCGTGTTTGATCCTGATATGTCTAATTGGTTATAAAAGACGATCTTGGCGGGTGATCTGAACCCTTCAAACTGGACCAGTTTTGGTTAGAGTTTTCCGGTGCATTTTCCTGGCTGGGAAAGGGACCAGAAGACGATGAAAGCGTCGCAGTTTTCGGACGCTCAGAAGGCGTTCATTCTGAAGCAAGGTGATGAAGGCGTGTCGGTTGCTGAAATCTGCAGGAAGGCGGGGATCAGCCAGGCGACTTATTTCAACTGGAAGAAAAAATACGCGGGCATGCTGCCACCGGAGATGAAGAGGCTGAAACAGCTCGAGGACGAGAATTCGCGCCTGAAGAAGATCGTCGCGGATCTGACGCTGGACCGCGAGATGTTGCAGGATGTCATCCGCCGAAAGCTCTAAGGCCTGCTCGGAAGCGGGAGATGGTGAAAGGCATGTGCTGCGATTGGGCGATCTCGATCCGACGTGCTTGTGGAGCGTTGAACTTCGATCGATCAACTCACCACTATACCTCTCGCCGTGCTGATCAGGCCGGTCTGGAACGTCGTATTCGCGAGATCTGCGAGATCCGTGTGCGGTACGGCTATCGCCGCGTGCATGTGCTGTTGGAACGCGAGGGTTGGGGCACCAACATCAAGCGAACCTACCGCATTTACAGGGACTTGGGGCTACAGTTGCGGAACAAGACACCGAAGCGGAGGGTAAAGGCCAAGCTTCGCGAGGATCGGCACATGGCCGTCGGACCCAACGACGTCTGGGCGATGGACTTCGTCCATGACCAACTCGCAATCGGTAAGAAACTGCGCGTGCTGACGGTGGTCGACACCTTCTCGCGCTACGTGCCGGTGCTTGATCCACGTCATAGCTATAGAGGCGAAGACGTTGTGCAAACCCTTGAACGGGTGTGCCAAAAAGCCGGCTATCCGAAAACGATCCGTGTCGACCAAGGGACGGAATTCGTGTCGCGCGACTTGGACCTGTGGGCCTATTCCAAGGGCGTGACGTTGGACTTCTCACGCCCCGGCAAGCCAACTGATAATGCCTTCATCGAAGCGTTCAATGGCCGCTTCCGTGCAGAATGCCTGAACCAGCATTGGTTCCTGACCCTTGCGGATGCCCGCGAAAAGATGGAGGATTGGCGTAGATACTACAATGAGGAAAGACCTCATGGTGCGATCGGCAACAAGGTGCCGATCTCGTTGGTGAATTCAGGGTGCGCAACCAGCCCGCCTCCCTGAATAAAGCCGGAAAACTCTAGCATCCGGTGGTCCAACGTTTGGGAGCGGTTCAAAACCGCCGGGGCTCTAATCGCTGCCGGATGAAAGTTCGGTGGCAGGTGACGGGATATATAGCGACGTAGAGTTCGTTTGTCCGTATGTCCGTTTATCCCTAGGATTAGAGCCCGATTTAAAAGAAGTTGAGCGATAACAGGCAGTTGTGATTCCCTATTGGTGCTAAATCAAATGGGGTTTCGATGAGCTGGACTGCTATCGCTCGCCGTGAGCATAACCGAGACGTGCTTCGTTTTCCAAGTGATTTGAAGGACCGGGAATGGGCGTTGATCAAACCGCTGATCCCGCCAGCGCGTCGTGGCGGGCGGCGTCGGACGACGAATATGCGCTCGGTCGCGGAGGCGATCCTCTATATCGCCTCGAGCGGCTGCCAATGGCGCATACTGCCGGGCGATTTTCCGCCGGTTTCGACAGTGCGCGGTTATTTTTATGCTTGGCGCGCGATCGGACTGTGGCAGAGCATCAACCAGCTTCTGGTGATGGCGGCGCGGGAAATCGAGGGACGGGAGGCGCAACCGACGGCAGGGATTATCGACAGCCAAAGCGTCAAGGCCACGCAAAGCGGCGGAATATCCGGCTATGATGCAGGCAAGAAGATTAAGGGCCGCAAGCGTCAGATTGTCACCGATACGCTTGGATTTCTGATCTTCGTGTTCATCCATGCTGCCGACATACAGGATCGCGACGGCGCACCCCATGTCCTCAAGGCGATCCGCCGCCGTTTTCCGTGGCTGCGCCACATCTTCGCCGATGGTGGCTACGCCGGAGCCAAGTTGAGGCGAGCAATGAGCGGCCATGGTGACTGGACGATCGAA
This sequence comes from Rhizobium etli CFN 42, assembly GCF_000092045.1. NCBI lineage: Bacteria > Pseudomonadati > Pseudomonadota > Alphaproteobacteria > Hyphomicrobiales > Rhizobiaceae > Rhizobium > Rhizobium etli. The sequence continues at coordinate 103,183 of NC_007762.1, forward strand.
ATCGTCAAGCGTTCGGATCACGCCAAGGGCTTCGTCGTCCTGCCCAAGAGATGGGTGGTGGAAAGGACTTTCGCCTGGCTTGGACGCTGCCGCCGTCTCGCCAAGGATTGGGAGAAATCGATCGAAAGCGCAACCGCATGGGCGCAAATCGCTTCAATCAGAATGCTCATAAGGCGCATCGCAAGGTATTGGATATACGAATGAACTTTTGAATCGGGCTCTTAGATATCTGGATAAAAAGATCGTGTCCACGGGAGTGGTGTAGCTGACGGCTGATTGCCGTGCTTTCCCGACATGGGTCGGAAGGGGATATCAGCGTGCCACAGCGGGGCAGGCTGATTTGGGGATCATCGCTCATTTGGGCCATGGTCTCAAGCATCAGATACCTGGCACGCTGGACGGCCCATTCGTCATTCTGTTCGAGCAGCAATGCACCGACGAGACGGACGATGGCATCGTCGTTCGGAAAGATGCCAACGACCTCAGTGCGGCGTTTGATTTCGCCGTTGAGGCGTTCAATTGGATTCGTCGAGTGCAGCTTTGCCCGGTGCTCTTTCGGGAAGGTCATGTAGGCGAGGACATCGTCTTCAGCGTCGTCCATGATGGTCGCGAGCTTCGGCACTTTCGGTCTGATCTGGTCGGCGACACTGCGCCATTGAGCGCTTGCTGCCTCCGGGGTCTCCTGGGCAAAGGCCGTCGCGATGAAGGCGGATACGACCCGCCTGCCGCTCTTTCCAGCATGCGCGAGCACGTTCCTCATGAAGTGAACCCGGCACCTTTGCCAAGTGGCATTGAGAACCTTGGAAACGGCGGCCTTGATGCCCTCATGTGCATCAGAGACAACCAACTTCACCCCGCGTAGACCGCGGCGCGTTAGCCTGCGCAGGAATTCCGTCCAGATCGGTTCGGCCTCCGAGGTGCCAACTTCCATACCCAGGACCTCGCGCCGACCGTCGTTATTGACGCCGACCGCGATAATGACGGCGACTGAGACGATGCGGCCGCCACGCCGGACCTTGAGATAGGTCGCGTCCACCCAGACGTATGGCCACTCACCTTCAATCGGCCTGTCGAGGAACGCCTTCACTTTGACGTCGATCTCTTCGCACAGGCGGCTCACCTGGCTTTTGGAGATGCCGCTCATACCCATGGCCTTGACCAGGTCGTCGACAGAACGGCGTTGGTGCAGCGATCGCCGTGTAAGCGGACGTCTGTCTTTGATGCCTTTGCTACTCGGTAGCTTGTCTGTACCGGACAGAATTCGGGCGTGCACATTCCAGCATTCGATTGAGGACGGCGCAGCCGATGGCGACCTCCGTCTGCTGGGCGCCGAATGAGCGTGCCCTTAGCCGGCGGCCGATGATCGATTTGTACCGACCGATCGCGGTCTCGACTAGCGATCGCTTACCATATCCCGTAGCGACTTGCCACTTCAACCGGCCATCGGCGTTAATCGCCGCAATGTGGCGGTCTCTTTGGCGGGAGGGACCGGCGTCCGGCCGTTCTATCGCATTGGCGCGTGGTGGAATGACGACCGCCGCGTCAGGACTGTGTCCGGCGACGGCCTCATAGGTCGGGTTTCCGTCATAGGCGCCATCGGCCGTGAACTGATCGATCGGCATGTCGATCTGGTCGAGCAGCGGCTCCACCTGCGAGGCGTCGCCGGCATCCTGGTCCGTCATGGCGTGTGCGATGATGTCGCCGCTGTCGGCATCCAGCGCCAAGTGCAGCTTGCGCCATCCCCGACGGGATTTTGTTGCTTGCTTTTCTTCCAGCCATTGGCCTGCACCGTAGATCTGCAAGCCTGTACTGTCGATGAGGACGTGGAGGGTCCCTTGTCCGGGAGACGAAACTCCTGCCGTTTCTTTGGCGCTCTCGGTTTGCTTGCCCTCCGGCTCAGCGTCGTGTGATCGGGAACAGCGAGATCCAGGCCGATCAGCTTCAGCACCGACGAAACAAAGCCCTCCGTCTGTCGGAGACGCAGGCCGAAAACCAATCCCAGCGTCAAAGCAGTCTCGATCGCCAGATCGGAATAGCGTGGCTGGCCACCGCGTGTCGTCCGCTTCGGCGCCCACCAGGACGACAATGCCTCCGGCGAGATCCAAAGCGTCAGGCTACCGCGCCGACGAAGACCTGCCTCGTATTCCGCCCAGTTCGTCAGCTCCAACTTCATCTTGCTGATGCGATGGCGTCGGGAGGCGTTGTGTTTGAAAGGCATCGTTGCAAAGACCGGTTATTGCGATTGCCGACCACCTACGCCAATGCAATTAACGATCCACGCACCAACGCCCCAATCACCAAATCAGGGCAGAGGGCCCTCGGCAGAGGCATACATTGCATCCGTAACCCAATTAAACAATACTTCGCGGGAAGCGCCTGGTATCATGATTGTACTGCGTTGAAATTAGGTAACGTGCTATGGATAGGACGAATGCGACCCGTCAAGCTACAAGTAGTTTGAACGCTTTCGATCGGTTGGATTCCGACACCGCCGGCAAGATTCTTGGTTGCTTAGTCAGCAACGAAGCTCCAGAAACGATGAAATCTCTAAATGCGTTACGACGCACCAGTAAGAGATTGCGCAACATCGTGGAAAACGATGAAAGTACCGGGGCTTTGTACCGCAGTTTGAGCCGGTTGAGCAAAGCAATCGACATCATCTATCGCACCGCGATTCCGGAGAGTGGCTTCGATTATCCCGACGATAATCCAGGTCACAGGGCGTACGCGCATGTTCGCATTGAAGCCGTTGAGGCGACTTTACATCTTCAACCGGCATTTAGGAAACGTGAACTCGTGGCGCATGTTATGAACATGGAACACGGCTTGGAACAAGCTTGGGCGATTGGACGACTGGCCGGGAATCTTAAGATTTTCGATCAGATCGAGAGCAACGCTATCCTTCAGAAATCATTCGAATATTTCTCGGATGAACTTGAAGACATGAGTGACGTGCTCATGGTGGCGGGCGGGATAGCGCTTGTCGAAGCCGACGTTAGAATGACTCCGCTCCAAAGACGGATGGTACAAACCATTCTGGAATCCAACGGACAGCATCATGTTCTAGATGCAGCAATTAACATCTGTCAGAAACGAGCAGAACGTAGAAGTGAGCTCCGTACAAAATGGGAAGACAAAATAAGTGCTTCAAGGACCGGTTGCAGCGTATCAAATTTAGACCCTATAATAACCGGAATCGAAAAGTCCATCCAAGAGTTAGTGACTGGTTACCAGGGAAGTGATTACGGCCGCATGTCGAAAGCAGCCGAAATTCAGATGCATTTAGCGGACTTAGTGAAACGCACTATAGATACCCATCAGAGTAGGGGTTTCGAGCGAGAACACAGAGAGCGATCAGATTTTGGGCGATAGGCAGACAACAACCTAAAATCGATGCCATGACGGACCGATGCTGCTCGAACAGGTGGCGTCGGTCACTTGATGCTTGAGGCCAAAAAGTCGATCCCGTTTCGAAATAGCATGCCTCAAAACTGAATGGGTCGCTCTCACCATTCTTGTAAGCGTAATAGGACGTTCCGCTCGACAACTTGGCTCGCGAAGCTTCCGCGATTGGTTCATCGACGCCTGCAAGGTTCGCAATAAGATGAACGATCGGCTCTCCGAATCCGCTCCGTACTCATCCTGGTGAGGGAGATAGTTCGTAACCATCCGGCCAAGGCCGCGGGGCTTATGATTACGGCTCGTCTGCCATGATGCGTTCGATCTTTTCCGGATCACGTTGCTCGTCGAGAAGAAATTGGCGAACGCCGCCTTCCCAGGAGCGCACGTCGGCAAGGAACTCCTGCAGGCTCTCGATGCCGCGGTCGGTAAAGGTTGTGATGCCCTCGTCGGTGCCGTCGTAGACATGGATCATCTCGCCGTAGTCGATGTTGTGTAAGCGTCCGGCGAACGCATTTTCGGGTGTCGAGAGATGGAATCTATAGGCCGCGTTTCATCTCATCGGCCATGATGCGGTCGATTATTTCGGGATCGCACTGTGTGTCGATGAGGAACTCGCGGATACCGCCGTCCCACGTCCTGATGTCGGCGAGTAGGCTTTGAAGTTCTTCGATGCCATTCTCGGTCAGACCCTTCGTGCCGTCTTCACTGCCATCGCCGACGTAAACCAGTTCGCCTTCGGAGATGTTGTCCGAGTTTGCGGTCACTTCTTCGATCAGTTCGAGGTTTTCGCCGATCATGCCGGCGACTTGGCTGAGTGTGTAGATGAACCTCGAGCGCGCCATCAGGCGGCCTCGCATCGAGCTTTTGCCGGCGTCCAGTTCCAAGGCAGGAGGTCTTCAATTCGGTCTTCGGGGTGATCCTGGATCCGGGTCAGGACATCCGTCAGATAGACCTCTGGATTATGGCCTTGCAGTTTGACCGTCTCGATGATGGTGAGGATGTTGGCGATGCGCTCGCCGCCCTTGTCCGAGCCGGCAAACAGCCAGTTCTTCCTTCCAATTCCAAGCGGACGCATGGCTCGTTCAGCGATGTTGTTGTCGATTTCGACACGGCCATCGTCGATGTAGACGCTTAAGGCTGCCCATCGCGACAGGGCATATCGCATCGCCTCGGCCAGCCTCTGCTTCTGAGGCAAAGTCGAGAGTGTCGCCTCGATCCAGGCCTTGAGTTCGTCCAGAACAGGCCGGGCATGGTGTTGGCGCAGGGTGCGCCGCTCGTCAGCCGACATGCCTCGGATACGGTTCTCGATATCGTAGAGAGCGCCGATGCGTGACAGCGCTTCCTCAGCGATCGGAGACGGCTTGAGCTTTATCACATCATGGAACTTGCGGCGCACATGCGCCATGCAGGCGGCTTCAATGATCTGGTTGCCATAGAGCTTCTTGTAACCCCCGTAGCCGTCGGCATGCATGACGCCGCTGAAGCTTGCCAGGTGATCAGCCGGATGTGCGCCCCTGCGGTCGGGGCTGTAGTAATAGGCAATGGCTGCGGGAGTGGCGGATTGATAGCCACTGCCGTCAAAGATGTAGACCCAGACCCTGCCGGTTTTTGTCTTGCCCCGCCCGGGGTCGAGAACATCGACCGGGGTATCGTCCGTATGTATTCGGTCGAGTGCGGCGATATGGGCCCTGATTAACAGGACAAGTGGTGTCAGCAATGCAGATACCCGGCCGACCCAGTCGGCCATTACGGATCGGGAGATGTCTATCCCCAACCGGTCGTACATCTCTGACAGGCGGTAAAGGGGAATGTGATCGTCGAATTTGGCGATCATGATGTGGGCGAGCAGCCCCGGCCCGGGTTTGCCGCGCTCGATCGGCAAGGTCGGCATCTCGCCAGCCACTGTCGTATCGCATTCCCTGCAGATCATGCGCTTCTCGACATGCCGGACAATCTTGACCGACGCCGGCACGTGCTCCAGCACCTGGACCACTCTGTCGGCCGCCTTCAGGAACGAAGTGCCACCGCAGGTCGGGCAATTGCAGGGAGCTGCATAGACCAGTTCTTCGGTGGTGAGATCATCGGGTAGAGGCTTGCGCTTCGGCTTCTCGGATGCGTCGTCCAACTCCGGCAGAGGCGGTTTCCCGGAGCGCTGTTCAGCCTCGGCCCGGGAGGCCTCGATCTCCTCCAACATCAGCTCGAATTGCTCGATCTTCCTGTCGATCTTTTCCGAAGACGCGCCATGTTGCCGATGTCGGAGAAGCTCCAGTTGCGCGCGAAGAAGCCCGATTATGGAGTCTCGCTTGATGACCTCGGCTTCCTGGCTCTCAAGTTTTGCCGCCTGTTCCGCGACGAGTGCGCGCAAAGTATTGAGCTCGTCCTGACTGTCCAGCGGCGCTGTTTCCATATCCGCGAAACTAGCCGATTTGCCTCTGACGCACCAGCGTTAAGCTTCCCATGCCCCTGCAAAATATAGCTTTTATCCCGTTCGGCCGGGAGCGGAAGTCCACGCCGGGCGTCGCCAATCGATCCCCTCAACGAGCATCGAAAGCTGCGCCTGCGTCAGGTGCGCTACACCCTCTTTCGCCGTCGGCCAGGGAAAGTATCCGCGCTCCAAAATCTTGTAGAACAGACAGAACCCCTGGCCATCCCACCAAAGCAGCTTGATCCGGTCCGCGCGTTTTCCGCGAAAGCCGAAGATTGCGCCCGAGCCCGGTGCCTCCCTCACGACCGTCTCGACCAGCGCGGACAGACCATCAATGCCACGCCGCATATCGGTCACTCCGCAGGCCAGATAGACCCTCACATTCCCCGATGGGCCGATCATACCGCCTCCACGCAAGCGACGAGCGGGCCAAGCAGCTTCAACTCAACGTCAACCGCAACCTTCAAGCTCCGACCGTTTCGAAGCAAGATCTCAACGATCGTCGGCCTTGTTGATGCGGTAGACGGCTGGCTTACGCCAACCTCCTCCGTGATTTCCACCGGGAGGAACACCGTCGGCCGATCGGCATAGTTGAATGATTGCCGCCACAAGCGGATCTGGCCCGGATGAATGTCGTGCCGGCGCGCCACATCGCCAATGCGAGCACCGGGCTCATCAGCTTCCGCAAGTATCCTCAGCTTCGCCTCGTCCGACCAACGCCGTCTGCGCTCGGTACCGGACATGATCTCTATGCGAGCCATGAAACCTCTTCGTTCTGGTATTAATGTCAGCACTAATGCTGGTTCTAATGCCAGAACATCGCCTGATTTGGCCGATCAGCAAAAACAGCTCACCGTACGCTCACGATGTTGTCGGAATTGCTGGCGATTTCTTCAAGCAACTCGAGGTTCTCACCGATCAGCGTGGCGACATATTCGATGGTGTAGACATGCGTCGGGCGCGCCATCAGGCCGCCACCTGCCGGGCGCTTCCGGCGGGCAAGTTCCACGGCAACAGTTCCGGCAGCCGTGATACGGGAATGCCAGGCATGCGGGCGAGCACGTCCGCCAACCAGGCCTGCGGATCGATATCGTTCATCTTTGCCGTGACGATTAGGGAATACATGAAGGCAGCACGCTCGCCTCCGCGCTGGGAACCGGCGAATAGCCATGCCGTTCTTCCGAGAGCAACGCCGCGCAGGGCTCGTTCGGCGGCATTGTTCGTCAGACACAGTCTGCCGTCGTCGAGGAACCGGGCGAAGGCTTCCCAGCGACCCTCCTTCTCGAACATGTAGTTGATCGCCTTGGCGACGGGGTTGTGCTTCGACATTTGCCCGCGCTGGGCCATGAGCCAATCGTGCAGTTCTTCGACGAGCGGGCGAGCATGTTGCAGCCTCGCTGCGAGCCTATCCTCGGCAGGCATTCCGTTTATGCCGCGCTCGATGTCGAAGAGCGCGTCGATGCGGGCAACGGCCTCAAGCGCGACGGGCGATATCTCGTGGGCAGGTTTGCCCTTGCGCACGTTGCCGGCGATGTCAGCGAGTTCGAAGAATTTGCGCCGCGCGTGGCTCCAGCAAAGTGCGCTGATCACCAGCGCGGGGCGGCGGTCGACACGATAGAGGTCGTTGTAGCCGCCATAGGCATCGGCTTGCAGGGTGCCGTGCCATCCGGCGAGATGCGTGTTGGGGTGGGTCTTCTCGCGATCGGGAGAGAAGTGGAAGAGTGCGGCGGGAGGCGCGCCGCCCGCGAAAGGGCGGTCATCGCGGACGTAAGTCCAGAGCCTCGCCTGCTTTGTTGCTCCCCTGGCCAGAAGCGGCACGGTGGTGTCGTCACCATGCAGCCGCTCGGCGGCCAGAACATGGGCACGGATCAGGTCATGGATCGGCTGCAGGGCCGTCGTGCAGGCTCCGACCTGATCGGCCAGTGTGGAGAGACTGAGAGCGACGCCTTCCCTGGCGTAGCGCTCAGCCTGGCGGTTCAATGGCTGATGTTGGCCGAACTTCTCGAACAGGATCGTCGCCAGCAGGTGCGGTCCTGCCCATCCCCGCGGTGTCGCATGGAAAGGGGCCGGTGGCTGGCTGATCTTCTCGCAGTCCCTACAGGTGAACTTCTCGCGAACCGTCTGGATCACCTTCCACTGGCGCGGAATGATCTCCAGCGTCTCGGTGATGTCTTCGCCCATCTTCACGATGCGGGGCGAGCCGCAGCAGGTGCAGGTCGACGGGGCATCGATGACCAGGCGCTCGCGCGGCAGGTGCTCGGGAAACGGCTTGCGGGCCGGCCGGCGGCGTTCGAAAGCGGAGACATTTGTGATTCTCGTCGCCACGCGTTCCGCAGCGATCTCGTCTTCGGTGGCGTCGGCTTCAAGTTCTTGGAGCTGCAATTTCATTTGCTCGATCAGCCGGGCGCGGCGCTCCGAGCTCTGGCCGTACTGCTCGCGACGTATCTTGGCGATCTCGAGCTTGAGATGCCGGATCATCGCCTCAGACGTCGTCACGACCGCGCGCACCTGTGCGAGGTCGGCCTCGGCAGAGGCGGCACGCGCTTCCGATGCCGCAAGCGCGGCGCGCAGTCTGGCTATCTCCGAAGCAGCATCATCCATGGCCGAAAGCTACCATGCCGCATGCCGAAAGCCCAACAAAAACAGAGGAATGCAGGCGGCCAGCCTGCCTTCGAAGGCCGCTGCGTCCAGCGCGGGTTGCGCCAGTCGATCCCTTCCAGGAGATAGCCGAGCTGCGCCGACGATACAGGCACGGCGGAGCCATTCTGGCTGACCGGCCAGATGAACTTTCCAGCTTCCAGCCGCTTCAGGTAAAGCGACATGCCGACGCCGTCATGCCAGAGGACCTTGATCAGGTCACCCTTGCGACCCCGGAAGCAGAAGACCTCACCGCCATCAGGGTCCCACGGCCAAGGCCTTGCTGGACCTTCAGCGCCAGGCTGTTCATGCCGCAACGCATGTCCGTCACGCCACCCGCGATCCAGACCTTCACACCAGCGGGAAACGCGATCATGACCCATCCACGACGGGCAACAGGCGGGCAAGAATGGTCGGATCAAGCGAGGCTGGGATCATCAGTCGTCGGCCGTTCGGCAGGCCGATCTCGATCAACTTATCGCCGTCCGCCTGGAGTGGAGCCATCATCTCGGAAGATGCTGCAGGCGGCGGCAAAATCGAAAGCGGCACGAAGCTCGTTGATGCGGAAACGCTCAGAAGCCCGCTTCGGCACTCCCGCCGCCAGGTCGTCAACAATGACCGCGACAATCCATAACGCCGTGCTGTCGCCGAACCCTGCCGGTATCCGTGCAGACTTTCTTCGACAATCCGCACCTTCTCTTCATCCGACCAATCTCGACGGCGACCAAGATCGTCGACGGACAGAACCTCAATGGGGGAAATGATTGTAGCGCATGACATAAGGTATGGACTTAAAGCCAATCAGCAAATCAAGACAGACGGCCTTCGCCGGATGGATACGATGAGGCCTTTCATCCATCTGTATGTTAAACGCGCTACCGATTTCAATCGACGCACAGTCGCTTGTTACAAACGAAATCAAAATGTCGCGCCTCAGCAGACGCGCGGACGTGCCCGACAAATTGGCACTGCGTATCGTGTGCAGCGTCAGTGATCAGCCTTCGCAAAAGCAACAGTGCCAGCCGCGGGCGAAACACGCTTCAGGACTATGAAGAGCCAGATCGCAGCGCTTATCTGCACGGCGACCTGGAACCTCTTGAGCACTACAGATGAAGCTCGATTCAATTTTCCAGATCGGTCGAGTTCATGAGATAAGCTCTCAAAGAAGGCTTGTGTCAGCGAGGAGTCCTTCGACAGATCAATGATCTATACCCGCTGCGAACGTCTAATTTTGTTAGGCACTCCAAGCGATGCGGGAAAAAAGAGGCTGGCTCTGAGGAGCTTGTTGAAACTTCATGTCCGAAGAGAGCCATCCGCACGAAGGCCACATGACGCCAAGCAAACTGTTCTATCTCGCGCTCGGTTCCGTCGGTGTCGTCTACGGCGATATCGGCACGAGCCCGCTTTATGCCTTTCGCGAGGCGCTGAAGCCCATCGCCCATGACGGCCTCACCCGCTTCGAGGTGATCAGCCTGATCTCGCTGATGATCTGGGCGCTGACGATCATCGTCACGATCAAATATGTGCTGTTTCTGCTGCGCGCCGACAACGAGGGCGAGGGCGGCACGCTGTCGCTGCTTGCCCTGTTGATGAAGACCGCCAACGGCCATACCGCCATCCTTATGCTGCTCGGCCTGATGGGCGCCGCCCTCTTCCTCGGCGATGCGATGATCACGCCGGCGCTGTCGGTGCTCTCGGCCGTCGAGGGCCTGAAGCTCGTCACGCCGAGCTTGTCGGACTATATCGTGCCGATTTCGGTGGTGATCCTGGCGCTGCTCTTCGTCGTGCAATCGCGCGGCACCGGCGCCGTCGCCAGGTTCTTCGGCCCGATCACCGCCGTCTGGTTCCTCGTCATGGCCGCCGCCGGCATTTCCCACATCTCCGACGATTTCGGCATTCTCGCCGCCTTCAATCCCTATTATGCCGTCAGCTTCCTGCTGCATGAGGGCTTTTACGGCGTCGTCGTGCTCGGCGCCGTCTTTCTGACGGTGACGGGCGCCGAGGCGCTTTACGCCGATCTCGGCCATTTCGGCCGCCGCCCGATCCAGTGGGCCTGGTTCCTGCTGGTCTTCCCGGCGCTGACGCTGAACTATCTCGGGCAGGGGGCTCTGGTTCTCGGCAAGCCGGAGACGATGTCGGATCCCTTCTATCTGATGTACCCGAAATGGGCGCTGCTGCCGGTCGTCATTCTGGCGACCGCCGCGACGATCATCGCCAGCCAGGCGGTCATCACCGGCGCCTTCTCGATGGTACGCCAGGGCATCAACCTCGGCTTCCTGCCGCGCATGGAAATCCTCTTCACCTCGGAAACCAATACCGGGCAGATCTTCGTGCCGTCGGTCAATGCCGTGCTGTTCATCGGTGTCATCTTCCTGGTCCTGAGCTTCAAGACCTCCGATGCGCTGGCGACCGCCTATGGTATCTCGGTCACCGGCGCCATGGTCGTCACCTCGATCATGGCCTTCGAATTCGTTCGGGCCCGCTGGAACTGGTCGCTTCCGCTTGCGGTGGTCGCGCTTGCGCCGCTGGTCGTGCTCGAATTGATCTTCCTCGGCGCCAATCTTTTGAAGATCCACGACGGCGGCTATATCCCGATCCTGATCGCCACCGCCTTTACCGTCATCATGTGGACCTGGCGCCGCGGCACCGCGATCCTGATGGAAAAGACCCGCCACACCGATATTCCGCTCCCCTCCTTCGTCAGCGCGATCGAGCGTAAGAGCGACCATTCGCCGGCCCAGGTTCCGGGCACCGCGATCTTCCTGACCAGCGATCCGGAATCGGCGCCTGCCGCGCTTCTCCACAATCTTAAGCACAACCATGTGCTTCATGATCGCAACGTCATCCTGACGATCCGCACGGCCAACAAGCCGCGCGTCCTGAACCAGGACCGCTTCAGGATCGAGCAGATTTCCGAGCGCTTCTTCCGCGTCGAACTGCTCTTCGGCTACATGGAAGCGCAGAACGTCTCGCAGGCCCTGGCAGTGTTACGCAAGGCCGGACTGAAGTTCGACATCATGTCGACCTCCTTCTATCTCGGCCGCCAGAAGGTAATACCGGACACCAATTCAGGCATGCCCTACTGGCAGGACCGGTTCTTCATCCTCCTCGCGAATGGGGCCTCTCTACCATCAGACTATTTCCACCTCCCCGCCAACCGGGTGGTTGAACTAGGATCGCAGATTATCGTTTAGATGCGGCCGAGACGGCGGCCAGAGAGTACCACCTCGGCGGTGTTTGACAAACAACGGGTTGTCCAAACTTCGAGCAGGTTGCGAACACAATATCTGCTTCAAATGCAGAGCGCGCCTCATGTATCCATCCCGTTGGATTAGAGCCGAAACCGACCTTCTTCACAGCAAATCAATTAGCACATTCAAATTTCACGCGGGGTAAAAATTGCAAAAGGAGACGGAAGCATGAGCCTGAACAGGAAAGCAGATACCGCAGACAGCCGCTCGGATCAGGAACCGGCCAGAGTCGACGACACTCGATCGTCAGGGTCCCCATCCGCTTCTGAGGTCGGGCCGTTCCGGTAAAAAGATCATTTTTTCAACAGTTGCTGTTGGACTTTACCTACGGATGTGACTTTTTTATCCGCTACAGCGATATGGCCGCTGAACATTAAAGGGGCACGGATATACGATAGCGGCTTCAGCCGGGGGCGCGGCTTGCTCAAAGCGGCAAGCTAAGGTCTTCGGCGGCGATATGGCTGACAGTTTCGACGAACAGGGCGCACTCGGCCTGCATGACGTTTCGTTCAAGACGCTAACCGCCAAGACGTTCGCCGGCACGAGGACCGCGAGGGACCAGTCGGGATTGCGGCGCAGCCGGGCGACGGCCCTGAGGATTTCCTGTTTGAGTGGGCGGAGGCTGCGGCCGCGATATCGCGAAACGGAAACGCCTGCGTAGGCGGCGGCCGTATATTCACCCGCGATGATGTCATTGGCGAACTGCGCGATTGCCGTGCCGGGGCTGCGATTGTTCTCGCCGGCAAAATCAAAGGGCGTGGGGTTGAATGCGGCGATGAACTCATCGAACCGGCGCGGGTGTGCGTGACGCCGAACCTGATCACACCTCCGCATCCGGCCGTTCGTCCACTGGCGAAAAGCCGGTATCTCGGATCGACATCTCGAAGCTGTTTCAGGGGCTTATAATGGCGACGTCGGAATGACCGGCTCAACCTGTGGTCGCATTCATGAGCACGCGGCCACAAGGTGCCCGTCTAGTTTACGATGCCTCGCTGACAGCAGAACAATCGGGCACGGCGTTTGTTTTCACAAGCCAAATCCATGACTTCGGTCACGCGAACGCGCTGCAGACAGTCGCATATCGGAGTTACGCGGTTCTCTCAGAGCCCGATTCAAAAGTTCATTCGTATATCCAATATCTTGCGATGCGCCTTATGAGCATTCTGATTGAAGTGATTTGCGCCCATGCGGTTGCGCTTTCGATCGATTTCTCCCAATCCTTGGCGAGACGGCGCCAGCGTCCAAGCCAGGCGAAAGTCCTTTCCACCACCCATCTCTTGGGCAGGACGACGAAGCCCTTGGCGTGATCCGAACGCTTGACGATTTCGATCGTCCAGTCACCATGGCCGCTCATTGCTCGCCTCAACTTGGCTCCGGCGTAGCCACCATCGGCGAAGATGTGGCGCAGCCACGGAAAACGGCGGCGGATCGCCTTGAGGACATGGGGTGCGCGCCGTCGCGATCCTGTATGTCGGCAGCATGGATGAACACGAAGATCAGAAATCCAAGCGAACGGGTCGAGATTCCCTGGATATACGCTTCCTGGATAACGGCCGTCAGAGCCTTTTCCGCCATGCGGCGCGGTTCAAGGAAGCTCGGAAAGTAGCTGCCTTTGCGCAGCTTCGGGATGCGAAGCTCGACCGTTCCAGCTCGCGTTTCCCACTCGCGGTCACGGTAGCCATTGCGTTGTGCTAGCCGCATGGGGTTCTTCTCGCCGAACTCTGCACCCGTAGCCGAGCCTACTTCCAGCTCCATCAGCCGCTCGGCAGCAAAGCCGATCATCTCACGCAACAAATCTGCATCCGCGCTCTTCTCAACAAGTGAGCGCACGTTCATCATGTCATTGGTCATCGGTGGTCTTTCCGTCAGGTTGGTCTTGAACAACCCGACCCTAGCGGAAAACACCCATGGCCGCCCGCAAAGCCGATCACCCGCTACAGCGCAACGAGAAGCGCGCGGGCACTCGGCTTTGCTACCTCCCGCCACCTACACCATCTGCTGGGACACGATCATCAAATGGGGTTTCGATGAGCTGGACTGCTATCGCTCGCCGTGAGCATAACCGAGACGTGCTTCGTTTTCCAAGTGATTTGAAGGACCGGGAATGGGCGTTGATCAAACCGCTGATCCCGCCAGCGCGTCGTGGCGGGCGGCGTCGGGCGACGAATATGCGCTCGGTCGCGGAGGCGATCCTCTATATCGCCTCGAGCGGCTGCCAATGGCGCATACTGCCGGGCGATTTTCCGCCGGTTTCGATAGTGCGCGGCTATTTTTATGCTTGGCGCGCGATCGGACTGTGGCAGCGCATCAACCAGCTTCTGGTGATGGCGGCGCGGGAAATCGAGGGACGGGAGGCGCAACCGAGTGGACACCGGTGCCTGGGCCGAGGTATTCCGGCAAACCATCATCGGGTATGAGCGCCCCATGCACGGCCCGGGTGGAATTGCCCAACCGTTTTACCCGCTCGTGAAATGACCCGACCGGGCTTGCCTGAACCGCATCCTTAACCCCGTGACTTACAAGCATGATGTTCGCGAGATTTTTGCCGTTTCCACCGGATTGTCGGAAGGCATGTGCTTCGCAATTTCGGTGAATAATTCAGGAGGGAAATAAGTCTGCTGTTCGACACGGCTCCCGGCACTTGGAGAGCTTTGAACCTCGGTGGCCTGCTGTTGCTTTTCTCTATCCATCAATCAGCCTCCGATATGCATTGGATGTTCACAAGCTATCATCTCGACCCGGTAGGCTAAATCGAACTTTGACTACATTTGAAATTACATGTTGTCTGCTGCCTCTCGGCACCGGAGCAAACTTCCGGCGTCAGCTCATCAGCGACGCTATCTTCCCTCGTCGTATTGCCGCCTCGGTCTGGTGGCACTCATCAGTTCCGCGCGCGACATTTCGCCGGCTTCCGTGGTTGCATTGGCAATCGACTCTATTTTCTCCATACGCTGCTTGCTCGATAGAGCGACGTTGCCCAAGCAGGACACGGTTTCTCGCTGAATGATTTCAATATTTTCATCCACTGAACGATCGGACCTGAATACGGTGGGAGCCGGCTGGGTTTCTAGAAAGCGCGCGACCTCCTCTGCGGTCGCATAGGCAGCCGCCAACTCGGGATTGCTGTTTCTCGCGTTTAAGACGCGTGTTCGCAACTCTGAACTCAGCGTGCCATGGTTAGTAGCGAGTATTCGGGCGGCATAGTTTCGGACGCTCCCCTGGGCACCTTCGCGCTCGAAATGGAAAATAGCTCTGTCGATGAGCCGATCCCTATCTTCCGGAGCGAGGACTTGTAAATGCTTCGTGATAGCACTGATTGCTGCGAGCTGCTTGCCGGCATTTGGCAGATCGAGGATTCGATCCACCAAGGCAGTTTTCCTGGTCCTGGTTTGAAACGGAAGAGTTGGCGCAATGGCAAAAGCTCGCAAAGTGGCTGTCGCAGCCCCTTGTCTAAGGTCGGGATTAGCTGAGAACCCTTCGGAGGGTATTGCCGCCTCGAACAGGGCTTTACTTGTGTTGCCTAGCCGATTTATCCGCGTGTGAAACGTTCCAGCCTCAGACTTTTCGACTGCATCTTTTGCCGAATGCCCGGCCAATTTAAGCCGAGTCATATTATTGGCAGATTCCACGAAGTCTTCGGTAATTAGACGTTTTGCCACTTCGCCGAAGATCGCCTCCGGCAATCGAACCGGCCTGCCGGTCCCGATTCCAGCAATGCGGCGCGTCGATTCTTCGCTATGCATATCTCTGGTATCCTGTGCCTGTTTAATGGACAAAGTACCGTATCACGAGCCGGAATCGAGGTCTGAAATATCTCGTTTAATCTGCAAGAATACGACGCCTTCCGGCACTTCCTTGCTGTAAAAGGCTAAATCCCCGCGCCGCCGCTCGGCTAAAGCGACATAGAAGGAGCTACGACAGTCGCCTCCCATCTCAAACCATTTGAAAGATCGGGCAGGCCTTTTACGCGCCGGCCGCCGACATCATCCAGATGCCGCCGTTTGAGAGCTTCAAGAATGCGGCAAGTTACTATGCGATCTTGAGTCACGAGGTCACACATTTCACGGCGCCGGCGCATCGCCTCGGCCGCGACCTCAGCCGCTATGCCAAGGACAAATCCGAGCGGGCGCGAGAGGAACTGATCGCCGAACTCGGCAGCTGCTTTCTGTGCGCCGACCTCGGCATTGTTCCCGAGCTCGAACCCCGGCCCGATCACGCCTCGTACCTCGACTCCTGGCTCAAGGTCCTGAGCGACGACAGACGGGCTATTTTCCAGGCGGCGGCACATGCGCAGCGGGCCGTAAGTTTCCTGCACTCCCTGCAGCCCGAAACCGCTGGCGAGCGGCTCGCTGCCTGAGGGCCATCAGTGTCGGTCGTTGGTCTCGCCAGCGGCCGGCACCTGTTCAGGCTTGGACGCGGAGAGCGTGTCAGGATCAGCCGTGAGGTCCAGTTTGCCCCAGATCCAGGTTTTCCGGTCGATCGGTTTGAGCTTCCGGGACGGCCTGATTTCGACGGTAAACGGCTTTGGCTGCGGACGCATAGATCCTCCAGGCGAGGATTCGCGAGCACGACAATAGCGCGAAGAACGGGCAACGCAGCGCCCTTGTTCGGCTGTTTCCGGACGTTTGATTTTGACATGTGGCAAGGCGGCAGGCCCGCGGTCGCAAGGGTCCGGCAGGCAGTCGGGGCGCGGCTGCCATCGTCATATTCCTTCCGCCACTGAGCCAGGCCACGTCCTTCGCGGGCTCGATGAGGCATGTCTGATCGAAAAACCGGCTTCGCCTCGATCGTCTTCCCGCAACGGCCTTCCAAAACCTTCTTCCCCTGAGCGCGGTGCGCCCATTCCTCGCGGAACAACAAAGTTTCTCCTGGCCGCCCTCCATTTCATTGCGGCCCTACGAGCCACCCCATTGCGCGGGCGCAACGGGGACCCCGGGGGTGCGGTCCGATCGTCCCCGATCTTTGCGACAGCCATCGAGGCCGCGATGGGCGCGGCCCGAAACAACAAAGGAATACGACAATGGCAACCATCGGCACCTTCACCACCTCCGAAACCGGCTTCAATGGCTCGATCCGCACGCTCGCCCTCAACGTCAAGGCCCGCATCGCCCGCGTCGAAAACCCCTCCGACAAGGGCCCGCACTTCCGCATCTACGCCGGCAACGTCGAGCTGGGTGCGGCCTGGCAGAAGCGCTCCGAGCAGGACCGCGACTACCTCTCGGTCAAGCTCGACGATCCGAGCTTCCCCGCTCCGATCTACGCGACGCTCACCGAGGTCGAGGGCGAGGACGGCTACCAGCTGATCTGGTCCCGCCCCAACCGGGACTGAGATCCGGACAAGTCCCGCCGCCGAGGCGGGGCCAACCGGCGCCAAAGATAAGCCGGTTGCAGGCATCGAGCCTTCCGCCGGCTTTTTCGGTGCGATACGGAACCGGAATTTGTCTGCTCAGATGACGCTATCGTGCCGGGAAGAAATGCCGGCCTCGAGGACGAGCGGTTGCCCCCAATTTTGCCTCCGCTCCGGTTCCCTCCACTCCAACAAAATCGGCTCTCCCACTCGCCGGCTCCGCCGGTCGCTTCCGCGCTCCTTGACCCTGCCATCTCTTCCCGCCCCGCCGTCTCGTCTTTCACGAACTCAAGGAGATGAGACGATGACCATCGAACAGCACATCGAGGAGCTGCGCGCCGAGTTGAGGAACGCCTGCGACGCCGTCGAGCGGCGCCAGGTCGAAGCGGAGCTTCAACTCGCCCAGGCCGATCTGGCCGCGGCGCTTGCCGAACAGGACGGCATCATCGACGCCGAGCCGCCTTTCTGAGGCGGCTCTCATTCTGCTGGAATATGAGCCTGTCGGCCGGATCGACCGGCCTCCCGGTTGTCAGGGATTTCACCCCTCAACGCTCCCCTCCGGCTCACACCGGATACGGTCGCGTCCCCTCCGGATCCGCGGGTCTCTTCTCTCTCTGACGTCCCAGTTTACTCCAGCAAATCCGGCGTCAAGGACGGCGCGGTCTCCCCCAATTTTTCCGCCGCCTTCGCTTCCCGAAAAAATCGGTTCCCCCGCTTGCGCGCCACGTCCCGCGGTCCTTGACCCCTCTTTGCCACGAGTGGCCGATCTCTGTCATCAAGATGAAGGAGATCACACAATGACATCTGACCAGAACCTTGCGCTCTACACCAAGCTTTCCGGTTTCCGGCTCGTCGTCCTGGCGAACCGCTTCGGCTGCGATACCGACGTTTCGCGAAAGCTCCATAAGCGACTGCTGGAAGGACTGGAGGCGGCTGCTGGTCGTATCCGGACCATCATGGCATTGGAGCGGAGCATTCTTGCCGGCGACGACGACCATGCCGCGTACCGGCTGGAAGGTGAGATCGAGATCCTCGGGCGCTTCACCATCATCCTGCTGGAGGAGCTCGACATCGATTTCGACACGCATGAATACCGCATCAACGGCGGCGATTGGTCCAGCGCTTTGACGGCGGACTATACCGGCGTCGACATCGACTATCCGGAGCTGATTGCGCTCACCGATGACGAACTCGGCTCACTTGCGCCGGTCATCAAGGATATCACATGCGAAACCGGTATCGCGGTAAGCGCCTCCCGTGTCAGCAACATCAGGTGCTCAGGATCGTAATCAATCCTGCGGCGGGCTCGACCATCCGGAGGGCGGCGACAGCGGCCCTTCGTTGAAATGCCTGCGAGACCATCGCAATGATGGCGAGAACGGCCCGCTGAGCCTCTTCCTTTCGACCTGCCGTCATCTGTCATCGGGGATGCCCTGACGCGTCACGATGCCGAACTCGGCCAAGTGGCCGCGCAAGGCGTTCACAAACATCGTCCGCTGCCGCTCAAAAGCTCGCGGACCCGATGCAGCATCAGCACACTCTGTTGCTCGTCGCTCTTCACCGGAACGAAGCGCATAGTTGGCCGCGTTACCGCCTCGCAGATCGCTTCGGCGTCGGTCGCATCATTCTTATGACGCTTCACGTAGGGCTTAACGTAAGACGCCGGCATCAACCTAGCCTCGTGACCCAGTGCCATGAGAACCCGAGCCCAGTGGTGTCCGGTCGCGCAAGCCTCGATTCCGATCAGGCACGGCGGCAATACCTTGAAGAATGTAACGACATCGTCACGGCGAAGCCTGCGACGGCACACGATCGCGCCTGCCTCATTGATCCCGTGAACCTGAAATACTGCTTAGCGATATCCAGGCCAATTATGGTAACCTTCTCCATGGATGCATCTCCTGATGTGAGTTCGACACCCACATCTTGGCACATTGCGATGCCGAGAGCGGAGGCCGTCCATCACATCAGGTCAGGTCACAGGTCATCATAAAACTTGCTCGTGCACGTCGGCCGACCGGGGAAGGTGTGTTTCCCTTCGAAAACCTGTTCATGTCCACGCACCCCTTCATCGTGACGCCGAACCTGATCACACCTCCGCATCCGGCCGTTTCGTCCACTGGCGAAAAGCCGTTGACTGGGATCGACATCCCGAAGCTGTTTCAGGGGCTTATAATGGCGACGTCGGAATGACCGGCTCAACCTGTGGCCGCGTTCATCAGCACGCGGCCACAAGGTGCCCGTCATAGATTACGATGCCTCGCTGACAGCAGAACAATCGGGCACGGCGTTTGTTTTCACAAGCCAAATCCATGACTTCGGTCACGCGAACGCGCTGCAGACAGCCGCATTTCGGAGTTACGCGGTTCTCTCAGATCCGGTTCTTTCCTAAGAAGACTTCCTTCCGCAGGCTTTGAATGAGGCGAATTGCCTTGCAAACGGCCCGATATATTCCTGCCGCCATAGTACTCTTCCGCTGCTTTTCGGCAGACTTCACGATAGAAAGCGTCTGCATCCTCAACCGTATATCCAGCGCCCACAAAACAGCCACGCGCCACCTCGTGGAGTGTATGCCGAATCGAACTCGTGTCGTCGTATACGGCGTTAAGGCAGGCTACGATCACAATGACCTCTTTCTTTGACAACCGTGCCTGACCACTCATCAGACGCGCGTGGTTCATGCAGGCGACGGCGTTTGCGCATGTAAATGAGTCACCAAGTCCAGAACAATCTTCGAATCCGTCTCCTTGCTCATTCAGCTTTACATGAGCGATCGGCAGGTTCTTCATGCCTGCTATTTCCGGGTGGTTCAGATCCTCAACAAGCTCGGGATCATAGCCGGATCGCAGTTCCTGGAGCCAGATGTCTAGCTTGTGCAGCCACGGCCCCACCAAACTGGAATTGCGCTTGAGCTTATTCTTCTTGGGATCCTCAAACATTAAGGTCGCATCGAGCTTTTCCGTTTCCTCTTTGGAGAGCAAACCATGCTCGATTAGCGTCTTCATCAGAACGTTTTCGGCATGTCCCCAGTGCGCCTCAGCAGCATATACCTTTCTGAAGTTTAGGATCGTCTGACCGGCCGCAAACTGCGCCTCTTCGCTAAGACCGCAGGTCTTACCGGCCAGGAGCGGCTCGAGCATCTCGACGCAGTTCTTGAACGACAAGCCCTTCTCGCTTCGGAAAGTGTTCCTGAAGTGCCGGACGCCGTTGTTGATGAATGGATGAGTAATCGATCTTGACGTGTATCCATACGCGCCGGTCTGCTCGTTGAAAACTCCCGTCAGCGCATACTTATTCTTCTCGTCATAGATTGGGCTTTTTGTTAGGTCGAAGTTTTTCGGAACCTGAGGCGGCATATACCTTGCCACGCAGTCGTCCTTCACGAGAAGGCCCCTCATGCAATTCAGATTCAGGGCGAGCGACCGGCGGGCATCAGCAGAGTCCACCCGCCGCGCAATGTGAACACGCGTCGCTGCCCGGTAGTCAATCATGGTGACAAATTGTCTATCGCCGCAGGTACGAATTCGATTTATCGGCGGCTTGTTTAGACGCTGAGTTTCAGCGGTGGCCGCATGATACCGCGTGTGAGCTTCTCGTGCCCTGCCTTGAGCCCTCCTGAGCCGCTCACTGGAGGTGAATCCTTTTTTACCGTCATGCAGCGATGTGGTGGAGAGGGGAAAGTCATTGACGATCTTATCGTAGGCGTAGCCCCCAGCAGCTATTAACAAGGCGTACTTCAACCCACGCAGGTTTTGCCCTTGGGATCTGCTATACCTTGTACTTGCTCCTTGTTCTGCAAGCTCCTTCTTTGGTTTCGCAGGATCCGCGCCACCTGAGATTGCGGCGCGCGGGGAAGGACGCACAGTGGGTGAGTTAACCGCTACATCGCGCGCAGTCGGTGTCTTGGTGGCCGGCCCCGGCCTTTCAACGATCCGTAGTGGCGAAAAGCGTGGAAGTTGCTTAATCCCAATTCGCATCTCACTGCTCCTTAAAAGTTAAAATTGGAACTGTAACATTAACGACGCATCGATCAAAAGTTGGGATGTGACGGCTTGACCAGAGTTGGCCGGATGCTGGCTTGGCGACTAAGACGCATGTGAAACTCCCCGCGCCACTATTTCTCAAAGCAGAGGCATTTCTGTGGAGGATGTGGTTATATACCACAATGCTTGGGATGAGCGTCAACGCATGCGCGTTACAGTTGTAATGTAGCTGCTGCGGTCCGTTCACGCGTCGAGCTAGCACCTCTTCAACCACAGGAGATTGACTTCCTCTCGGTTTCAACAATATCCGCACCTTGCCAAGCGTCGTGTCAGGAGCCGAATGTGGGCGATAGTGATCCAGGCCTCGGCTGATGCGACGGACTTTTCCCAATCCTTCGCCAATCGTCGGCATCTGCCAAGCCATGCGAAGGTGCGCTCCACGACCCAGCGACGCGGCAGAACCTCGAGGCCCCTTGGCCTTATCGGTCCGCTTGACGATCTTGAGCGTGAACGCAGCGATCTTTTGCAGTGCGCCCTTCAGCTTCGGTCCGGCATAAACACCATCGGCGAAGATATGCCTCAGCCACGGCCAGCGCCTGATGGTTTTGAGGACGGCAGGCGCGCCGTCGCGATCCTGAATATCGGCGCTGTGAACCATGAGGCCGACCATCAGTCCGAGCGTGTCGACGACGATATGACGCTTGCGTCCCTTGATCTTCTTGCCCGCGTCATAGCCCGAAATTCCCCCACGTTCCGTGATTTTCACGCTTTGACTGTCGATCACGCCCGCAGACGGCGAGGCCTCCCGACATTCCAAGTCACGCGCCTCCATCACAAGATGATGGTTGATCCGGCCCCATAACCCTGTCGCTCGCCATTGTAGAAATAGGACTGCAGGCGGAACATCCCTGGGCATCATGGATCGCTAGACCTTGCCCATTCCTTTTCCCAAAGATCGAAGAGGCTGGCGACGATGGCCATAGACTTCTTCTGACGCAGCGTGGAGCGGCTGTCGGCATCCCGACCGCGGGCCTCAGCCCCCGGATTCATTTCATGA
This sequence comes from Rhizobium etli CFN 42, assembly GCF_000092045.1. NCBI lineage: Bacteria > Pseudomonadati > Pseudomonadota > Alphaproteobacteria > Hyphomicrobiales > Rhizobiaceae > Rhizobium > Rhizobium etli. Next base: position 125,285 of record NC_007762.1, read on the forward strand.
GGAACGTGCTCGCGCATGCTGGAAAGAGCGGTAGGCGGGTGGTCTCCGCTTTCATTGCAACGGCCTTTGCCCAGGAGACGCCGGAGGCAGCAAGCGCTCAATGGCGCAGCGTCGCCGATCAGATCAGACCAAAAGTGCCGGAGCTCGCCACCATCATGGACGATGCGGAAGAGGACGTGCTTGCCTACATGACTTTTCCGAAAGAGCATCGGGCAAAGTTGCATTCGACGAATCCAATCGAGCGTCTCAACGGCGAAATCAAGCGACGTACCGAGGTCGTCGGTATCTTTCCGAACGATGATGCTATCGTCCGTCTCGTCGGCGCATTGCTGCTCGAACAGAATGATGAATGGGCCGTCCAACGCGCCAGATACATGACCCTTGAGACCATGGCGCAAATGAGCGATGATCCGCAAATCAGTCTGCCCGCTGTGGCTCGCTGATATCCCTCCGACCCAATGTCGGAAAGCACGGCCATCAGCCGCGACCTACACCACTTCCATGGACACGATCCCACGGGCGTTTTAGACTGGATCGAGCTGGGAGGTTTGCTATTAGAAGATATGAAAAGTCGTCATCAAACCGCCCGAGCTTGGGTTCGGCGCGGCTTTTACCTTTTCTGGTCCTTGAAGTTCTCCATCGCAAATGCTGGAACTGTTGCACGGATTCGAATTGCCCCGGCTTAATTTGCTCAACGATAACCAAATGAGCGTTTTAGCGCAACGATGTGCTGGGTGACTGCGAAGTAGTTTGCACATTTCTGCATTTGAAGATCGTGACGACTTTTGCGGACGGTATCCCCACAAGTCGCCAATGAAGCGGTCCGCTCTTGAGCGTATAACAAAACCTGCTTCACGTAAGGTCGGTGAAGGCCGCAGGTTAGGCTGCTTTAATCAATCCGTGCGACAGCCACTCCGCGGGCGCGGCTTGCCGACCTTCTCAACCGCATCGCCGCGCGTCATCTTCGCAAGAAGGATTGGCTTGCATAGCTAACGAGCGACAAATGCAACACGATTTTGGTTCAGCTAGTCGGTTCTGGGTGTTAGACGTACGACTTGGAAACACCGGAGTTACACGACGATGGATTGCGAGACCAAGCGTCCTCTAGCACAGAGCGCGCGCGGCCGACCGAGATTGCGAAACGCTTGAAAGCGAAAACTCCGGTCGAAAACGCAAACCCACACGGTCTTTCCAACTCACCGCCAAACATGAGGTTTGGCCGAAGACGCTTCCTTCAAACATTTTAGGGGCGGCTCAAACGGGGGCCGATTCAACCAGCGCTTTGCGTAGCATAGCAGCAGACCGCGACGCCTTTAAGATTGCAGGCCGTTTAACACTACTCCCCGTCGACTCAGCAAACAAAGAGACGAGTTGAAAATGAACAACGAGTTTTCCATGAAAGACAGCTTGGATACCTTCGTTGCACTGGCGAACCTATCAAGGTTAAAGAAACGCTGGGCCAACCGCACTAATGAGTTGTGGGATATGGCTGAAGCTACAATAGCACGCGAACGGGCGGTAGGCTATATCGGGGAGTGCATCGCTGAAGGAATCCATAGGCGTGAGCCGGCGGTCTTTTGTCCGGAGATTCAGACTCGCTTCCACGCTGTGGGCCTTATGATTGATGAGCATATTGACCCAGGCCGCCCAACACTCAATCGGCGGCGCTTGCTGATTGAACGAGTTGGGAAGTTTACCGACTTCGCTCCCTACCAGCAAGGGCTCGGCTGGACTGCTACCGGTGAAACAATCGCTGAGAGCTTAAATGCTATTGACAAATCCGAGGAGCTTTTTCGGTTCCTTCGAGCGCGGGAGAGGGGCCTGCCCAGACAGGTGCGACCCACCATCCCGTTCACGTCTGAGCAGGCAATAGAGCTGGTTGATGAGGTGAGCCATTTGTATGAGGATATTAGAGAGCGCCTGTACACGATAGACCATTTATTCCAAGATCGGTCGAGGGACGACGTCGCGTTGATCCATGATATCGAGCCCAGTATCGGCTTGCTTTCCCATCAGTTGGAAAGGGAAAAGCGAGATCCAACGCTGGTACGCCTTGATGGTGAGGCCGAGGCGAGGCGAGCGGATGTCGATCATGACCCGTTCTTCGAGGCGCAATCTGCACCCTCGCCCGCATCAGGGACAGAGGGCTTAAGCAGCCGAACGGCCTCGCCTGGTAGCAACGAATTGTTTCGGGACGAAAATGTCTCTCCTGAAAGGTCACAGCGATCGAACGAGGACAGCCACTCTTCGGGGGCGTTCGATGACGACCGGTCGGCGTGGAGAGCGTATGTGACTGGAGAAGGGAGCCATACCAAAGCTGCAACTGGTCGTATGGAAGATGGTGTAGATGACGCGGAGAGGCTAGCTTTTGACCCCGCTACCATTAGCTTTCGCAAGTCAAAAGGCACTTCGTTGCAAGAACCGGCCGCCGCGCTGGGATCGAAGGCGGCGCATGATGAGATCAATGGATCGGAAGGCAATCGACGCGAATTAAACGAGCGTAAGCGGACTCGCAGCCCCGGGTTAGATTATTAAACTCACGATTCGCGCGTTCGAGCGGCCGTTTGTTGCAAGAGAGAAAATCTCTGATGCCGCTCTGGTGCGTGCAAGCCATGCGCCCGCCTTCGCGCAGCGGCGCATAAGGCCGCGGCCCGTGATGAAGTCCCCGGATCCCCGGATCGGGTTTCAATCAAATTAACGCGCTCGGAGCGTCTTGAGAATCTCGGATTAATCCAATCCCCGGTTCGTCCGGTTCCCATCATCTCATCACCCTCACTACCTGCCGTCCAGCTTGCTACTCCGTGTTGCCGAACGGCAGATCCTGTTATGCCGCGCAAGCACTAAGCGGCAAGCAGACCCCATCTGGCGTCGACACCCTTGGTCCCGGCAATGCAGGTAGTCATCCTCCAGGGGCATGCCGGAAGGGGATCGCGCCGCGATTACCTCTCCATGTATTGATCCGGTATCGACAATCAAAATTGTCCGCGAGCGCTCCCGCAACGAGCGAGAGGATCATTTAAAAAACAACGTGGTCGACCCTTGACAGGTGGCCAGTTGCCACGAAAAGTTACCTATCTCTCAGAGGCTGATCGAGTTGGCCCTCTCACGTTCCTCCAGTTCGCGTGGCCGCTTACTCCCATTAGGCGATTTGCCTATTTCAATATCTCCATTGACGTTATGGCTGGAAGAGCCGGAAGTCCCTTGTAAGGGGTGCGGCGCTTTTATTTTTGGTGATATAGATCGTGCCAGATTTTCAGCCGGCGCCACCACCTTTGACTCATTGCGATGCGGCAGTTTTAGTTTCTGTTGACCAGGCATATTGGCTGCCTTGGCAAGTTCAAGCATGACTTGGGAATGTTCTAAATCGATTTTGCTCGACCGTACGGGTACTGTTGATCTCTTTAGATGATCATTCTCTGGCAGTTCGCGCAGACGACCTTGCCAGGCTCGGTGGTAACCCTCTATGGTTCGCACAAGCCTTTCCATCTCCAAAGTCCTTGATTTCAAGACGCGCGAATAGCTGCGGAGCAACGAGAAAAGGGTCGGGGAATCTGCTGCCGTACTGTTCCGCTCCAGCCAGTATTCCCGGTGTTCCGACGCCGCTTTGAGGAACCACGCGCGGCTCGCGAAGTTTCCGCGACGAGGGCCAACGACCGCGTCCATGGCATCAAGAACACGCGTTGCCATTTCCTTGGCGACTCTGTTACGCCCTCGTTGAGGAGGCGCTCGACGTATTGAGTCCCTAATCCCTTTTGGCAGTTGCTTGGGCAGGAAAAAACGATTACCACCACGCTGCCAGGTTAGGTCGCAATGCCGTTGTATCAACCTTGCGATGTCTACAGCAGTTTCTGGAGTTAACCTTTGTTGCGGTAGTAACTCCGATCTCCGAGGAACGATTTTCTCTTCAATGGCTCTGATCACCGTCACTTTGCCATAGTGAAAGGAGTTCGGGATGAAGCCTATTTCGCCAGTGGTGGCCCTCGTTTCCACAATTTCCGCCTCCCGCTTAGCCCAGCGTGACAAGATTTCGCCACTTTCCCAAACCTCATCTACTACCGCCTGGCGCAGACCATTGAAAAAAGCGCCGTCCGGCACGATCTTGTCCAACAAAGTATTGAGCTCCTTCAGAGTGGCCTTCTGTAAAGCTGGATTACGGGGCGTACCGCTTGAAAAGTTTTCATCGAATTGATGAAGCTGCAGTTCATCGCGTCTGTGACCCAGAATTTCAATGTGTGGGAATTCTCGCGGGTCGCCTTCTTTGGTTTTGGCGTATTGCTGCAGTTTCTCATAAAGTGCAGCAGCTACATTAGGAGAAAGAGCTATCGGGAACTGCGGGCGCCTTGCATAGATTTTATCAATGACGCGATGGAGTTCGTTAGGATCCGGGTTCGCGGTAAGCTCACCAATATTAGCTCGATGTATTGCATTCAATGCATAGAGCCGTTGTTTATTATATGCAGGCGTATCGGGAATAGTTCGACTTAGAAGCCGGTCTATTCGAATTTCAAGTGCGTCCTTCAAGGAGCGGCCGGGGACTGGTCGCGGCCACTCTAATTCATTTCTAATGCTGCCGTCTGGAACATAGGCTGGAGTTCGGCTTCGCATGACATCCGTTAGATACTTGACCGCCATAATTTCTCTCGTGCGATTGGCCATAGTGCGTGGTCCTTCTCACTTTCCGAAGCGCAAGCTTCATCGCCAGCGTTCACACTAAATCGCGTCTTTGATGACGCATTGTCGCGTTGAAGCAAAACTTGTTCTAACAGCGATACTTTAACCCTGGGACGCCAGCAGCTCTAAGAAAACCAGGCCTCCTGAGCGGCGTCCGATTCTGCTTTTGAATTCGCCGATGTCGTTCACTGTCCTGATATGAACTATACCATGGAGGGCGAGTTGCTGGGGTGTGATTGCGTTACATCCGAAGCTAAAGTGAACCGTAAGAGCAAGACCCCATCTGGCGTCGATAACCTTGGCCCCGGTAATGCAATATTCGATGGCGACCTGTCGTTGATGCGCCGGATCGACCGGCTATCATCTCGAATACGCCCATAGTACGTATCCGTCCGGCGAAGGCCGTCTATCCTGAATTGCCGATTGGCTTTAAGTCCATGGCCATGCGCTACAATCATTTCCCCCATTGAGGTCTTGTCCGTCGACAATCTGACCTTGACCAGGGAATGAAGCGCAACGTTTCACAGACGAACAGATCATCACCGTTCTGAGGGAGCACGAGGCTGGCACGCCGGTCTCGGAGCTTTGCCGCAAGCACGGCGTCAGTAATGCCAGCATCTATAAATGGAAGACCAAATTCGGCGGCATGGACGTATCGGAAGCCAACCGGCTGAAGACTATGGGACGCGCTTCACCTACCATGACACGGTCGATCATCTTCGAGGAGGCGACCGCCAATCGAGGTTCTCGCCGATCATGCTGGCGACTTCTTTCAGCGTTTAGATGAACCTTGAACGTGCCATCACGCAGCCTCGCATCGCCGGCGTCCAAAGCCACGGCAGTAATTCCTGGAGGTGGTCCTTGGGGTGATCCTGTATCCTGGTCAGGACGTCTGTCAAATAGATCTCCGGTGGATTGTGGCCATGGAGTTTGGCAGTCTCAATGATGGTCAGGATATTTGCGATGCGCTCGCCGCCCTTGTCTGGCCCGATGGCACGAAGGGTCTGACCGAAAATGGAATCGACGACCTTCAAAGTCTCCTCGCCGACATCCGGACGTGGGATGGTGGAATCCGCCAGTTCCTCGTCGATGAACAATGCGATCCTGTTCTTCAGTGCCATCGCGCGCACAAAAACTGGCTATTTGCCGAGCAAATCACTCATCGCAGGGGATATCGTAGAGCGCACTCGAGGATCTCATCCGCGGCATGCACCCGATACGACCGCTGCGCACACACCTATTTCTCAAGCATATGCATCGCTGCAGCCGTCATCTTCTGGATGTGATTTAACGAGTCCTGAGCCTAGTGATTAAGGCCGCGACGCTCCGACGAAGCGAGATGACCTGCCACTGAATTTTCATCCGACTGCGATTGGAGCCTCGGCGGTTTTGAATATGCCAAGTGGCGCGGTGTGAGCAACCGGCGGAAACGCGAAGCTTTCATCTTGCGCAGCGTTGGAGCCGGTTGCGGCGATGGTCCCGGCATAGTCTGCCGGGGTCTGATATCCGAGCGATGAGTGCGGCCGGAAATTATTGTACAACACGACGACAGAACACCCACGGGACCGAGGTTCGCGAGCTTCTGTATCCGTGGCATCCCTGGTCCGGACGGCTTGTTCACGTGCATGAGGCGGTGTCTAAAGGGACGCATATTTTCCGCTGCAGCCTTTCTGGTTCTTCTTCTGGTCGACTTCTTGAGGTCCCGTCGTGGATGTTCGACCGATCAGTGAGTGGTTGTTGGCGCAGCCTGGCGGTCCCGCACGTCGATCTCGCAAGCCTGCATTCTTTGGCAAGATTGCTGAAGGACGCTGATGCCTCATCGCAATCTTCGGTAATGGGCGCAGCATTGGTCTTTCACGAAACGAGTCGGAGAGATGTTCATGCCTCGCCAGCCCATGACATGCCAGTTCGATCTGTTCTCGGCCCCGCAGCGGGGGAAGACGGCAGGGACGCCGCAATGGCCGGAGTTGCCGGAGGAGACCCGCCAAGCGTTGACGGTGCTCATCGTGCGGCTGTTCGTCGATCACGCAAAGTGCGGACATGCCTGCCAACAGAAGGAGGCCGGTCATGATGCATGAGAAGATCGCGCCGCATCATCTGGAGCGGAAGGCCATCCTCTATGTTCGGCAGTCCTCGGCTCACCAGGTTCTGCACAATCGAGAGAGCAGCGCCCTCCAGTACGCCATGCGCGACCGTCTGGCAGCGCTTGGATGGTCACATATAGAGACGGTGGATGACGACCTTGGTCGTTCGGCCGCCGGCGGCGTGACCCGCGCTGGATTTGATCGGATGGTGGCGGAAGTCTGCCTTGGCAAGGTAGGCGCCGTGGCCGCGCGTGAGGTATCGCGCTTCGCCCGAAACAGCCGCGATTGGCAGCAACTCATCGAGATGTGCCGCGTTGTCGATACCGTCCTGGTCGACCAGGAAGCAGTTTATGCGCCCCGCCAGGGCAACGACCGCCTGCTCTTGGGTTTGAAGGGCAGCCTCAACGAGTATGAACTCGATCTCTTGCGTCAGCGTTCCCTTTCCGCCCGCTATGAGAAGGCTCGCCGCGGTGAACTCGTCGTCACTGTTCCGGCCGGCTTCGTAAAGGCCGGTGACAGGATCGAGAAGGATCCCAATCGGCGCATCCAGGAAGCCATCGCACTCGTCTTCGACAAGGTCACCGAACTCGGGAGTGCCCGGCAGGCCTTGCTATGGTTCCTTGAGCAGGGATTGGACCTGCCCGTCAGGTGCGCCAACGGTGACGTCATCTGGCGCAGGCCAAATTATGCCACCATCCACCGGATGATTGCGAACCCGATCTACGGCGGCGCTTATGCTTATGGTAAGAGTCGTTCCGTACCAGGATACGATGGCCGATCTGGAATTCGCCGCAAGGCGCGTGATGAATGGCTGGCGCTGATCCCGGATGCGCACGAAGGTTACATCAGTTGGGAACGGGCGGAGGAGATCCGCAAGATGGTCAGCGACAATGTACCGGCCAGTCGCCATCATGGAGCGCCGAAGCATGGCGACGCTCTGCTTGCCGGCCTGTTCCGCTGCAAAAGGTGCGGCCGGAAGCTGACGGTTCGTTACACAGGAGCCAACCATAACATCCCGCGCTATTCCTGTTGGCGAGGGTTGCTCGACAACGGCGAACCACGTTGCATCGCCTTCGGCGGTCTGCGGGTCGATGACGCGATCGAAGAGGCACTTCTCGGCGTGGTCGAGCCAGGAGCCATTGCCGCCGCCGTCGAGGCGGAACGCAATATGGCCAACCAACGCGATCAGGTTCAGGATGCCCTGATGCGCGACCTCGAGGCAGCACGCTATGTAGCCGACCGGGCATTCCGGCAATATGACGCGGCCGATCCAGAGAATAGGCTGGTGACGTCGGAGCTGGAAGCACGCTGGAACAAGGCGCTGACTGGCGTCGGTGAGATCGAGGCCAAGATTGCCAAACATCGGACAGTTACGCCGCATCCGTTCCCCATGTCCGCATCACAGGTAACCGCACTTGCGGGAAACCTTCGCGCCGTCTGGACGGCGCCGACAACCGATGCAAGGCTGAAGAAGCGCATCGTGCGCACGCTCATCAATGAAGTGGTCGCCGATCTCGATGATGGAACCTCTGAGATCGTCCTCGTCATTCATTGGGTTGGAGGCGTCCACACCGAACTGCGCCTGCCGAAGCGACACCGTAGCCAAAGAAATGCGACCCCTGACGACATTGTCGACGCTGTGAAACAGCTCGTCTTGATCGCCAATGATGATGTGATTGCCGGTGTCCTCAATCGCAACGGACTGACGACCGGCAATGGCAATCGCTGGACACGGGAGCGGGTCACCGCGCTGAGGTCATATCGCAAGATTCCGGTCTTCCGTCCGCAGATCGACGGGGTTGAGCCATGGCTTAATCTGGGCGGTGCGGCAAAGTTACTCGGGATATCGCCAAAGACGCTGCGTCTGGCGGCCGAGGCTGGCGATATTAAGGGGGCTCATCCGCTACCCGATGGCCCATGGATCTTCAGCCGTTCCAAACTCGCGACCCCGCAAGCACGTCAGATTCTCGATCGTGTACGGAAGAACCCTCGCCACCCCGCGGGATCGCCTCCAGATCAGGAAAATCTATTTCTTTCAATGACATAGAAAGATGGGTGTTATGAAACAGGATTGTAGTCGTCCGCCCATTCGGCAATGGCGCTTCGGGCATGATCGAGACCGAAGAACAGGCTTTCGTTGAGCAGTTCGTCGCGCATCCGGCCGTTGAAGCTCTCGACATAGCCGTTCTGCATCGGCTTCCCCGGCGCGATGTAGTGCCAGTCAACCTTGTGATCCTTCGACCAAGCAAGGATAGCATTCGAGGTGAGTTCGGTGCCGTAACACCTTCGGAAGTCTGCGTTGAATGAGGCTTTGACCAGCTGCGTAGCCCCCATCAGGCGAAGCAGGTGGTCATAGCCAGGCCTCAGGTCTCACAGTGGTTTTGCGAAGCCACACTGTAAAGGAGACAGGCTATGACCGATTGTGACATTACCGCATTTACCCCCGTTCTGGCAGCTATCGATGTTTCCAAAGAACGCCACGAGGTGCTGATCGAAGCACCGGACAAAAAGCGTCGACGTCGAGTGATCGTGCTCAACAATCTCGATGAGTTCGATCGCCTCATCGGCCTGCTGCGTAGCTATCAGCGTCCTGTCCGTGTCGCCTTTGAGGCAACGGGAAACTATCATCGCGCATTGGCATATCGGCTCGGCTTAGCGGGCTTCGAGATCAAATTGATCTCGTCCATCGCACTGGCTCGGACCAGGGAGGCACTGCATAATTCCTGGGATAAAAATGATCCAAAGGATGCCCAGGTTATCCTCCATATGATGACCATTGGTGCCGAGCAGTTCTACCATGACCCGTTGATGCGCGGCACCAACGACATTCAGGAGTTGTCGAAGACCCACGATATGATCTCAAGGTCGAAGACCGAACTGTGGCATCGGATTCTGACGCATTACCTGCCGTTGTATTTCCCTGAAGCGGATCGCTTCCACCGCAGTTCGCGCAGCGACTGGTTCTTTGCTTTCCTTGAACTGTTTCCGTCTCCGCACTTCATCGCAGCCATGAACAAGGACGCTTTCATCAAAGCTGCCTGGGAGGTGGTTGGTCGCAAAGTTGGCAAAGAGCGTTTGTTGGCAGATATTTACGCAACGTCCGCCCGTTCGATAGGCCTTCCAGTTGCACCGGACTCTGACGCTATCTGCATGTTTCGTATGATCCTGGCCGAGGGCAGAAGCCTAATCGCCCAACGTAATGAGATCGAGGCGCGTGCGGTTGCGATGCTGAAGGACAACGCAGATTACCAGCTCTTATGCACAATCCCCGGCATTGGCCCAATCAATGCTCTGACAATCATGGCAGAAGCTGGGGACCTGCGCCGGTTTCAACACCATCGCCAGTTCCTGAAGTTCTGCGGCATGGATCTTGCGACAATCCAGTCAGGAATGTTTCGAGGCCAGACCAAACTCTCCAAATATGGAAATGCACGGCTGAGGCGGACCTTATGGATGGCAGCTCAAGTCGCGATATTGCAGCGCGCCAACAGCTTCCGCGACAAGTTCGAGCGATACATCACCAAGGACCGTCACAACACCCATTTACGTCGCAAGGCGTCAACAGCAATCGCCGCCAAGATGGCCCGCACCGTACATGCGGTTATCAAAAGCGGTGAACCTTATCGCCCCTTCTTTGAAGGGACGATCCACAGCGGAAGGACCCTTCTCTGACAGTGCCGTGGAGGCGTTGAGCTGCTCAGCGACCTCGTAGATAATGTTCAGGCCTTCCGCTCGACGGCAAAAAGGATCTCGTCTTAAGGACGGTGAGAGCCGCGATCATGCGTACTCTGTGTTTGTTATGGGAGAGACCGTTCGTTGACGATTGGCCGGGCCTACATCATAATTCAAACGCATCGGGAGACCGACGCGATAACGACCTGCTGCCAAAACGGCGTTTCATTCCGATTATAGGACGTTGTCGGAGACGATCATTCCGGGCTTGCCACGTCGTTCGATCAGCGTCGTCAGCTCCCGTGCGACGCGGCGGCCGGAGATCGAGGTGTCCGGGATTGCTGCCAGGCATTCGCGCGTCACGTCATCGACAATGTTGAGCACGCGGAATCGTCTGCCGCAGGCAAACTGGTCGTGCACGAAGTCCAGCGACCAGCGGGCATTGGCCTTCGCTTCGACCAGGATCGGTGCACGCGTGCCGACAGCACGGCGTCTGGCTTTACGCTTGCGAACGGAAAGACCCTCCTCGCGATAGAGCCGGTAGATGCGGTTTACCCCGGACAGCTCTCCCTCCCGCCGAAGCAGCACGAACAGCCGCCGGTAGCCGAAACGCCGACGCTCGTTGGCAAGGTCACGCAGCTTTGCTCGCAACTCCGTCTCCGGCGGTCGGTTCGCCTGGTAGCGGATCGTCTTGCGGTCGGCGGATATGATCTGGCAGGCCCGCCGCTCCGAAAGACCCATCACGGCCTTCAGATGCGTGACGGCTTCGCGCTTGGCGGCAGGCCCTACCATTTTTTTGCAAGAAGCTCGCGGAGCGCGGCCGCATCCAGCAACTGCTCGGCCAGCAGCTTCTTCAGTCTCGCGTTCTCGTCTTCAAGCGCCTTTAGCCGTTTCGCCTCGGAGACTTCCATACCGCCGTATTTGGCCTTCCAGTTGTAAAACGTCGCTTCTGAAATCCCGTGCTTGCGGCAGAGGTCGGCTGCCTTCGCACCAGCCTCCTGCTCCTTCAGCACCGCAATAATCTGCTCTTCGGTAAATCTCTGCTTCTTCATTCGTCCGTCCTTTGATGGGCCGGACTCTAATCAATTCTGGAGGAAATTCGCAGTGGCAGGTCAGAGATGATCAAATTCTTCACGACTGCAAGACCATGCCTTGTTGGTGTGGAAGCTTGCGCCACGGCGCATTATTGGGCCCGTGAACTGATTGTCAATGCCGCGTGGGCGGCGTGTTCCTGGCGCATCGTCGGCGAAAGCCGTTGCTCGAAGCTTCTAAAGAGCTCACAAAAGCGGCTGTAGCCGTAACCGTCGGGATGCGACCCACGATACTCCTCCCACAGGATGAGCAGAGTCACGCCGGGCTTCTTGAGTTCGACGGCAAGATCGGCCCAATTGGGTTCGACACGGCGTCTCGTGCCCTGTTTGATGCCGTTGCGAGCGAAGAGCTTGTTCTCGAGCGCATCGTCAGTGAGTTCGCCCGGCAACGGCCAGCTCAATCCAATTGCTGCCGCGCGCTGCTGTTATGCGGGTTCGTGACGAAAGTTCACGATCCGTTCGAGCTTAGCGTGTCGCCAGGAACAAATCTTGTTCCGACCCCAAATACCCCGCTCATTCGAACCGTGCAGCGCCGAATGAAAATCTGGCGCAGTACACAGGCCAATGCGCTGGTGTTCGGGCCATTCGCCGATGCGGCGCGGCAGACGGAAAGTATAGAGGTCGGGCAGTGAGATCATTACCGAACAATACAGGATCGTCATCCGCGCTCTTACCGCCAGGTTGGCCTTCGACAACCGACCCCACCGGAAAACATGATGACCGCCCGCGAAGCCGCCCGCTCGCTACAGCGCTATTGAGAGGCGCGCTCGCGAGCGGCTTCGCTACCTCCGTCACCTGCACCAGGTGCGGGGATACGATCGGAACAACCCGTGAGGCATTCGAGAACATCCGAGTGAGGCAACGGCATTATTTTCTGGGAACACTCTTGGGTGAGGCAATACGAGTCTCAACTAGATTGCGCTACGCACCGGTGCTGTTCAATTTTCGCTTCAAATGAGATTGAAATGTAGAAATCGAAAACTCTAGTGTAACCGAGCCTCCCGATAATCGTGAACATCAGATGACGGCATCTCTTCCGACCGAAGGGGCTGTGTTAGCTATGAGCACGCGGAGATAGGAATGTTGAAGGCAACGGGGCCGCTGTCGATCGTCTTGTTGGCCTCCACGCGCCCGTTCAACGACGCGCCGCCGTGTGCTGGCGGCGAGACGGCTGACGAGGAGCAATTGGCGCTTCGTCGGCCAATCTCCGCCTACAACACAGATTCTTCCACGCACGGCTTTGCGAACGCTACGTGCGAAAAGTTGAAATGGCCGCTCAACAGCTAGTTCCCCCGTCAACCGAGCAGCCGAAGCATGACCGGGAAAAGTCGGCATCCGAAGAATGGGATGTTTGGAGTTCATATACGCGTCGTTCTCCGAAGGGCGGCGCGATCCATCCGGTCCGCCACCGTCGCCGGACCAGGACGAGCGTAAATCCGGAGACCAACTCTTGTTCGATCTAAACAAAGGAGATTCGCAATGATGCGATGCTTTGAGAGATACCGCGTACATCTGAATCGCCTCTCCCTGTCGAACGCGGTGATGCGCCTGGTATCTGGCTATGCTCCTAGCGTGGGCGGCGCGATGGGTTGGAGCATGTTCTCCTTTGGGCCAGCTGCGGCCCAATCCGCAGGTGGCGGCACCGACCCGGCCACAATGGTTAGCAACATTTGCACGTTTATCCTTGGTCCGTTCGGCCAGTCACTCGCCGTTCTTGGAATCGTGGCGATCGGACTCTCCTGGATGTTCGGTCGCGCTTCACTGGGTCTTATCGCCGGCGTTGTCGGCGGCGTTGTCATCATGTTTGGAGCGAGTTTCCTCGGCAAGACGCTGACTGGAGGTGGTTGATTAGTAACCGTCTGGGAGAAGCCCTTTACCTGGCGGCGACACGGCCCGCATTGTTTCTTGGGGTGCCGCTAACGTTGGCCGGGCTATTTATGATGTCTGCCGGCTTTATCATCGTTATCGTTCAGAACCCGCTGTACGAAGTCGTACTCGTTCTCTTATGGTTCGGAGCGCGTCTTGTTGTGTACGAGACTTAATGCTGCCAGTGTGGTCCTGCTGGCGGCTCGTGGTGGATTGGACGACGCAGAATATGCCTGGGGTAACGAGTTGGAGCCCGAGGCCATGCCGATGGCAAGCATCTGGCAGGGGATTTCCGTGAGATCGTCGAAGCTTAAGGGTGCCGAACGCACCAGCGCCGTCGGGTCGTTCCCGGCAAACGGCCACGGCCTCTATGACATGATCGGCGACGTATGGGAGTGGACGACAGACTACTGGTCGACGAGTCACCCCGAGCTCGCACGACATTCCTGCTGCATCCCGAGCAACCCGCGCGGCGGCGATCCGGAGGCGAGCTACGATCCTCGGCAACCGGAAATTCGCATCCGCCGCCGGGTCCTGAAGGGCGGTTCGCATCTTTGCGCGCCGAACTATTGCCGGCGTTACCGCCCGGCCGCCCGACATGCCGAGCCGGAAGGCACCTCGACCAGCCATGTCGGCTTTCGCTGCATCAAAACATTGACGGGCTGAGGAGTGACGCGGGCGGGGGCATGAGTTCGCTTGGACTGTCGACAGTATGGATAGGGAGGAGCAGACTGCGGCTGAGCGCGACGCGATCCAGCTACGGACTGGCGTTCGCCAACTCGGGAGTGATCCGGCGCCCGCTTTCCGCAAGCCCGCTTCAAGGGCGTCGGCGACGTCGGTCTTGAAGCGTCTCTCCCGGATCTTCCGGCTGAACGTCTGCTCGAATCCGGGGTGGAAGCGCCTGAGATCGGCGAGGCCCGCGGGGGCCTGCGGAGATCCAAGCTGAGCGAGGGACGCGGCCCGCAACGCCCTGACGAGAAGGTCTCCGAATTCACCTGTTCTGCAAGGAGGGAGGCCGTCGACCATTCTTGCGATATGCGTTGAGCGCAAGAACCATCGTTGCTTCCCGCGGCGGCGGTTCGACGGCGCCCGAGCTTCTCCCGCCAGAGCGACACCTTCCTCGACCAGGCCGGCGGCGAACATGACGGTGGCAAGCTTGGCCGCTACCTTCGGACTGCCGGGATTGAGCGCCTGAGCGCGCCTGCCAGCTTCGATCGCAGCCTCGGGGCGCCCGCTCAGAAACTGCGCCACCATGAGGGCGGTGTTCGCCCGTGCAGAGAGGGGGGCCATCGCGACCGCCTGGTTAGCGAGGCCGAGCGGCCCATCCGTATCCGATGGATCGAGGGCGAGCTGCGTCCGTGCGAGCGTCGCCAGCACTTCCGCACCAGGTCGATCCCAGTCGACGGTGCGCCGCAGGCAGCGCTGCGCGGCACGGATGCTCGTCTCGCCCTGGGAGATCGAGGGGATGCCGGCCTTCAGGACGCAGACGTTGCCTGCGGCTCGGCCCGGCGCTCGTTCGATCTCGAATTGCCCGATCCCACCGAGCTCTCCGGCAAGCTTCAGTGAAAGCGACTGGACAAGCACCTCCCTCGCGGATACCGCCGATCGATCGTCGGCGTCGATTCCACGCCGTTCTTGACGACATGTCCGTCGGCGTCGTCGGTGACTTGCCACCAGATCGTCCGCACCGCTGATCGGCATAATATTTGAGTTCCGCCGAATAGAGATTTCTCCGGCCGTCGGTGGTCATGGGCTGCCCGGTCGACGTGGCAACCGTCAGCGTATCGAACCCCGTCAGCGCCGAAAGCAGAAAGTCCCTGGTAACGCTCGCCTCGCCCTCGAGCCGCTTCTCGGACGCCGACATGGTCACCGCAAGCAGAGGCTTTTCGATCACGACCGGCCGCGTACTCAACCGCGCCGCCCGCCCCGTAACGGATGTCAAACAGAGGATTGCGACAGCCGCGAAGCGCGGATACGGGAGAATGATTTTCCTTGCCCCTTGCTCTGAAGACTGCAACTCCTGCTCTCAGCCCGTCGCCTCGTCTTCCAGCTCTTCGGTCGGACCAATGTCCTCCTCCCCGAACGCCAGCCGATAGCGCCCTTTCGGCACGCTCAGCATGATCCGATGATCGCCGGACATAGTATTGCTTCAGGAAAGTCCGCACCCGACCGACTTCGATGCGAACAATGGGGTCGGCGGGATCGAAGCTATGGGGTCTCGCCAGCACGTCAATCGCAATGTCGTAGGCCTTGACGGGATCGTGGTGCCCTTCAAACCGTCTTTGCACCAGATACGACGGGATCGTGCGGCTGCGCTCCGTCGCCTGGAACTTCGGATCTTCCAGAAGGCGGCGAAACTCCACGCGCGCCGCATCCATGCTGGCTTCGCAAGCCCTGCCGTGCGTTCCCCAGCGTTCATAGCCGCCCCCCGCTAAGCCGTGGTTCAAGTCGAAACAGACCAGACGGTCTTATCGCTCAAATGACGAGAGGTTTGCAATCGGAGTTGCTGATATACCGTTGCATGATCGCGCCCAGGTAGCTCGGTGGCCCTCACTCCTGCCGTGTTTTAACATTCGCGACGCGGTCTTGCTGACCGCCGCGGGAGATGATCCAGGGGCCGGCGGCAAGGCGCGGCTATTGGCGGTAGCGCCGAAGGTCCGGACCAAGGGCGCCGATCCGGTCATTCGCCGATTGCTGACCGAAGACGCGGTACCGGCGTCCGCTCCGGGCAGCGCTCTGTCACGCTGGGCGGCAAACCGCCTGTTCGAGCGGCTCGAAAGTTTTGAGGCGGTGCGCGCACTGTCCGGCCGGTCCTCCTTCCGGATTTTTGGGCTGTGACGATGGCGGGATCGAGCACAGCCAAGACCAGTCGGCGACAGGCGAAAGGGCGACAGCAAGAAGTCCTGTACGATCGCGAGCTCGAGGACCTGCCGCCGGAGCTGCGCTGGCGGGAATAGATGCTGCGGGTCGAGGCGGTGTGATTTTTGCCTCGGCCGAGCCGATCAGGCGAGAGACCCTGGCGCGGGTGGTCGGCAAAGACTGTAGCATTGACCTGTTGATCGACGATCTCATCGAGGAGCTGTGGGATCGACCGTACGAATTGGTGTCGGTCGCGGGCGGCTGGCCGCACCAAACACGATCGCGGTTCGCCGAGACCATCCGAACTTCGGCAGCGCCAACAAGGGGAGGGGGCGGCGGCACTGTTCGAGTTCAAGGCGATGGTTGTTTTCCTCCCCGTTGCGGCCGTGCATCCTGGCGGCGACGGCGGCCGATTTGAGGGCGAGGCGATCGCGCCAACAGCCCAGCCATGGCGGGTCTGCACGGATTAGATCATCGAGCGATTTCAAAGCGATAGCTGCGGCAAAGGCAGCATCGGATTCGCTGACGTCGCGGCCGCGTGCCAATCCCCAACCTGGTAGACGGTGAGGCCATGGCGACGTCGTTGGAGCGGCGGCAATGAGCGAATCCGTGCGGAAGAGCATAAACATGAGCGCGGTTTTTGCCACCAATAAAGGATCAAACCGCACACCTTGCCGGCACGGTGATATGAACGATAAACTTCCATTGTCGTTCATTAGAGAAATGACGCAAATCACCGAGCAAAACAGCGAAATTCACGTCGAGGCGGGCTCTTCTCCGCCCCTCAGCACGGCGGCCGCCGGTGACATTTCCGCGCCGCAGTGGTCGGCCGCCATCTCGTTCCGTGTGGTGCCGCCGGCAAGGGTTGGGTGCTTCCGCCCGACCCACAGACGGTCGGCCTCTACATCACCGCTTGTGCCGCCGGGAGTGACGGGATCACCGCCTCGCGCGACAATCGCCGGTCGCAAGTCGAATTCGGTCAAACGATCGAGCGGCGACTTTCGGCGCTGACCTGGAATTATGCCCGGCGTGGCACAACGCTCGACCGAAAGGACCGCCATGTCGCTACTGTGCTCGCCGCGATCCGCAACACCCACGCCACGCAACCCCGCCAGAAGGAAGCGGCGCTGCCCGAACACCTGATCGCCATGCTGGAGACGTTGCCCTGCGGCACCTTCTGGGGACTGCGCGACCGGGCGATGCTGCTGATCGGTTTTGCCGGCGGGCTGCGGCGTTCCGAGATCGTCGGGCTCGACGTCGGCCGCGACCAAACGAAGGAAAGCCGCGGCTGGGTCGAGATTCTTGACAAGGGCATGGTCGTCACGGTGCGGGGAAAGCGCGGCTGGCGAAGTGGAAATCGGCCGCGGCTCGTCGGACGCCACCTGCCCGATCGTGACGCTGCAGACCTGGCTCAACCTTGCGAGGATCGCGCACGGCCCCCTGTTCCGGCGGGTGACCGGTCAAGGCAAGGATGTTGGCCCCGAACGGCTGCTGGATCAGGAAGTGGCGCGCCTCGTCAAGAAGGCGGCACTGGCTGCCGGCGTGCGACCCGACCTTACCGAAACCGAGCGTGCGGAAAAGTTCTCCGGCCACTCGCTGCGCGCAGGCCTGGCCTCCTCGGCCGAGGTCGAGGAGCGCTAAGTGCAGAAGCAACTCGGTCACGCATCCGCCGAGATGGCCGCAAGTACCAGCGCCGGCGCGACCGCTTCCGGGTCAACCTTACCAAGGCATCCGGGCTTTGACACGCCCCCTCCTCTGCCACCGTGCGGCGGCAAAGAAAACTCGAGGGTTTTCAGATTGGCATTCAGCCGACCGCGGAGGGCTGAAGCGGCGGCTGCCAACGCCGCGTTACAGCATCGCATGCCGACGGCCCGGGCCAGGCGTCGTAGGAGCAGATCCCATCAGCCGCAGCAGCCTTTGGTCTGCGATTATCCGCCTTCATCGCGACGGCCTTTGCCCAGGAGACCCCGGAGGCAGCAAGCGCTCAATGGCGCAGTGTCGCCGATCAAATCAGACCGAAAGTGCCGAAGCTTGCCACCATCATGGACGACGCTGAAGAGGACGTGCTCGCCTACATGGCCTTCCCGAAAGAGCACCGGGCAAAGCTGCACTCGATGAATCCAATTGAGCGTCTCAACGGCGAAATCAAGCGACGCACCGAGGTCGTCGGCATCTTTCCGAACGACGAAGCCATCGTCCGTCTCGTCGGTGCATTGCTGCTCGAACAGAATGATGAATGGGCCGTTCAACGCGCCAGGTATATGACGCTTGAGACCATGGCCCAAATGAGCGATGATCCCCAAATCAGCCTGCCCGCTGTGGCACGCTGATATCCCCTTCCGACCCATGTCGGGAAAGCACGGCCATCAGCCGCGACCTACACCACCTCCCGGGACACGATCATAGTACGATTTGGCACATACCTTGCTCAGACCACGGTGAAGGCTCACACACCCGATTGTGTCACACCGTCGGGCGGAGACCTGCCTTCACGAAGCCAACAAATCAACAGGAGGCAAGAAATGGGACAGTACGTAATCGAGTTTAAACAGAATCCAGACTTCGTGCTCGGGGTTGACGACCAGAAGGAGGGCGCTAAGGTTGTACTCCGCAAAAAAGACTCGACGGTTTATCGCCACGCTCTCTGGGATCTGAACTCAGATAGTGGCGCCATCACGTTGAACTCGAGCGCTGGCAATCTGGCGATTGGATCCGATCGCCTTGATCCACAAGCTCAGCTCTCGCTCAAGGTTTACAACCCCACCGACGAGAAGCAGCGATGGGAGTTGCTCAAGAAACCAGGCTTCATCCTTAGCAACGGCGACAACCGGCTGTGCATTGACAACGACGCTCGTGGAACGAGTACCGGCAATCGGATCTGGCTATTCCAGTTTAACGGTTCGCCTGCTCAACAATGGAATTTCGTCTCTCTTTCGAATAGGCTCATGTCGACCTTTCAAGAGGCTGCCGAGTAATCCTCGAGCATCGGATTGGCCGAATCTTCGATAGCTCCCCTGCGGCCGCCAAAAATTCCAATCGCGCAAGACCTGCAACGAGATGCAGGGGCTCCTTCGGGGGCCTCTGTTTCAACGGCTCTGCGGCGGCTCGGCCATCCCCCTGATCAAGGAAGCTATGGCGGCTGGCGAAATCATCTGGGCACATGCCCCATGCGGCGCGGTTCAAGGAAGCTCGGAAAGTAGCTGCCTTTGCGCAGCTTCGGGATGCGAAGCTCGACCTCTGCACCCGTGGCCGAGCCTACTTCCAGCTCCATCCGCCGCTCGGCGGCAAAGCCAATCATCTCACGCAATAATCTGCATCCGCGCTCTTCTCAACGAGGGAGCGCACGTCATCATGTCATTGGTCATTGGTCATTGGTGGTCTTTCCGTCAGGTTGGTCTTAAACACCCGACCCTAGCGGAAAACACCGATGGCCGCCCGCAAAGCCGATCACCCGCTACAGCGCAACGAGAAGCGCGCGGGCACTCGGCTTTGCTACCTCCCGCCACCTACACCACGTACTGGGACACGATCCGTACTCTATTTCCTTCGAAAGGAATCCATGCGCGCCGCAAGGCAAGTGTTGCGGTGTTCGCGAAAGCTTTCTGTGTTCCTGCGTGCCATGTGTACATCAGGCGAAGCGGTCAGATGGCCGGCGCTAAGGCAAAGGGGACACACGTGACCGATATACCCCTCAGGGCCTGCTTACACCAAGAAATCGCCCGAACAGGTCGGTGGCGCAGTTAAAACTAATCCTCACAGCGCGAGTGCCTGATCATCAAGGTAGCCGGAAATCCCACTTTGGTCGAGACATCCTATTCAACGCCATGAAGAGGCAGCCACAAAGCTGGCTTCCAAGAGAACTTTTAGCCTAACCATCAATTCTAAAAAGCTAAAAAGCCAGGTTGCCAGCAACGCGATCACAACTCTCGCAACGTTGTCACCCGAATTCCCAGGGGCCATCTTCGGCGTCAACGCCGGAGGCCCTATCTGACTTTCAAAGCATAGAACTACGTCAGGTATTGGACATATGTGTGAAGAATCCGACACGGCACTAGGCTGTGCGATCATGATATGGAGGCCGCAGCCCAACGACAATTATCAATCGGCTTCGCTGATCGATTAAGCTGGCGAAGCCTGCCGTCATAGCCGCATTTGGCACGCTCGTGCAGATGCGCGCCAGCAATGACGAAATTGCCAAGCGGCGGGAAATCGCCACAGGACCTGAGTCTGTCGTCAAAAAATCCATACATGGTAGAAGTTACCCCTCACTTCCGGCGAACACGGTATCGGCATCTCGCGGATACCAACTCTCGAACCTTTGGGGTGGGAGGGGAGCGCGAGGGGAAGCGGCCACGGGGCTCACCTCGCCCTGCTGTGGTCGGGTCCCACCCGCCGGGACAGATAAGTCCAGCAAAAGGCCCGATGATGTGAACTGACCCCCGAAGGTCGATGTCCAGCTTTCGGGGGTCAATCCAGATGGTCCGGGGCCTAGGGTCGGGGCGTCACGCCGATGCTTCGTGCAAGGCTCCCTGCCCTTCACTCCGGTTTGCAGGTACTTGCCGTCAGATTTTTTCGGTTCCATAAATTAGATTATGCGATATGTTATTGTAGCCGCAAAGTTAAAGTGTCCTGTTTCTGCAAAGTTAGAATGTCACTCTCTTCCCGTTTTTGATGACGGTGGAGATTGCGGATGGGATTGATAGCGATGAGCGAGCGCCATCTGCAGCGGATCGAGATTTTGTCGAAGGTGGTCGACGGCCGCATGACGTTGGTGTCGGCGGCACATGTGCTTGATCTGAGCGAGCGCCAGGTGCGTCGGCTGCTGGATCGGATCCGCACTGACGGCGCGGCATCGATAAGGCACAAGGCGATCGGTCGGCCATCGAACAACCGGATCAGCGACGGCGTTCGCGATTATGCGATGACGTTGGTTGGCGAACGCTATGCGGATTTCGGTCCGACGCTGGCGGCCGAGAAGCTGGCCGAACGCGATGGATTGCGTGTGTCGCGCGAGACGTTGCGCAGCTGGATGGTGGAGGCTGGCCTGTGGCTATCTGCCAAGCAGCGGCGGACGTTTCATCAGCCGCGGCTGCGGCGCGAGGCCTATGGCGAGCTGGTGCAGATCGACGGGTCGGAACACCGCTGGTTCGAGGATCGCGGGCCGCCGTGCTCGCTGCTGGTGTTTGTCGACGATGCGACTGGCAGATTGATGCAGTTGCGGTTTGTGCGCTCGGAAAGCGCCTTCAGCTATTTCGAGGCACTGGCGCTATACCTCAGGCGTCACGGCGCGCCTGTGGCCTTCTACTCCGACAAGCATTCGGTATTCCGGGTGGCGAAGAAGGACGCCAAGGGTGGCCAGGGGATGACCCAGTTCGGGCGGGCGCTTTGCGAGCTAAACATCGAGATTCTTTGCGCAAATTCGAGCCAGGCCAAAGGTCGCGTCGAGCGCATGAACCGGACGCTGCAGGATCGGCTGGTCAAGGAATTACGGCTGGCGGGAATCTGCGACATGGAGACTGGCAATGCGTTTTTGCCTGGCTTCATGGAGCACTACAATGCGCGGTTTGCGATCATCCCTGCCCGGTCCGAGGATTTGCACCGGCCGCTGAATCTGGCCCCGGGTCGGTTAACTGAGGTCCTTTGCAAGCGCGAGCAGCGTTACGTCGGGGCGCAGTTGACGTTTTCGTTTGAACGCAAGCGGATCATGCTGGAGGAGACCGAGGTGACGCGCGGTCTGGTGGGCCGCTATGTCGAGACCTATGCCTATGCTGACGGCCGCCTGGATGTGCGCTGGAAGGGACATTCCCTGCCCTACACGGTGTTCGACAAGGACCAGCGGGTGACGCATGCGGCAATTACCGAGAACAAGCGGCTCGGTGATGTTCTGGCCTATATCAAGGAGCGTCAGGACCAGCAGGAAAAGCCGGTCGTGAAGAGCAACAGCGACAAAAATGGCTATAAGCCGAGAGGTCGCAAGCCCGGAAGGCGCACGGACTACATGAATGATCCGGCGGTGATTGCGCGGCGAGAGAAAGCGCTGTTGAGGCAGCAGGCTGCCGAGTGAACCGTCGATCGGATAGTCTCAAAGCTCACATGAGGATTTTGCCGTCAAGATCAATCATAGTTTCATAGCTTGTTCCCTTCAATTTCGTTTCGAACCCATGGTCTGAGCCACTTTGCTTGACGCGGCACGTTTCCGTCACCGGTTCAAACTCACATACGGTCGCCGTTTTGTCCGGCAGCACCATTATCCCGCTTGCGTAGCGGCAAGGCTCAGGAGAACGGGACCAATCTAAAGCGCGGCATTTAAAGCCCGACTTTGAGGCGGTTCGCTCACCTGGATCCGCCAGGAGTGATCAGTCCTGGAAGATTTGTGTATTCGGCAATCTTTTGGGGTCGTCAGGCGGTCTTCATGACAGCCCCCTCGATGACAACACCCGCGGTGACAAACTTCCACAGTGCGATAAGGAGTTTGCGCGCCAGGGCCACTATCGCGGCTTTTTTTAAGCGTCCACCATTCGACTGAACCCGATCCACAAACCAACGGCTAAGCGCTGATGCTGGCTGATTGCGTAGCCACAACCAAGACAGTTGGATCATCGTGGTGCGCAGCCGAGGGTTTCCTGCCTTTGAGACACCCTGTTCGTGGTCGATGGTCCCGCTCATCCATGGGGTTGGTGTCAAACCTGCATAGGCGGCAATCTGCCGCCGATTATCAAAATGCCGGGACAGGGCTTCGGTCCAAAGAACGGCGGCAAATTCAGCGCCAACACCCTTCAAGGACAGCAGCATCGCTGCGGGCGAGGTTGCCTCAACCGCTGGCTGCTCGTCCATCGATAGGAGAGAATTACGCTCGCTCTCCACTGCAGCGATCTGTTCTAGCAGCAACTCGAGACGGTCGAGTTCGCGATTGATTTGAGCCTTCAGGTGTTTCGGTAACTCGCGCCCATCTCCGGTCTGGAGTTCCTCCAGCCGCTGACGGCGATCCTTACGGAGCGGTTGATAGCCGCTGACGCCTTGAGCGAAGAGTAGCCCCTTCACGCGATTGACATGCCTGACCCGCTCAGCAATCAAAACTTTGCGTTCCCGGCAAATCCGACGTCGATCTTCGTCCTTCGGATCTGGCGCTCTGACCATCGCACATACGCGAGGCTCGCCGCGCTTGAATGCAAGCAATGTGCGCGTCAGAGCCTCTCCATCGATCTTGTCGGTCTTGGCACGCCGACGTCGACGGGAAGTCGCGATCGAAGCTGCGTCGACGACGTAACTTTCGATGCCGTGAGTCTCCAGCACGCGGTGTATCCAGAAGCCGTCCAATCCTGCCTCCTGGATCGTCACGATGGGAAATAACTTCCCTGTTCTCAACCGCGCCTTCTGTTGTAGCTGCTCAAATCGATCCAGCAGCTCGGCTACATTGCCACCGGCCACTACGTGCTTCGACATCTTCTCGCCACTGCCAGGCGACAGCGAAGTGATCAACCAGGTCGATCGGCTCAGTTCCAATGATACAAAAATTGCGCCAAGATCAATGCGGACAGCGGTCGGATGAATGGATGCAGGTTCCATAAACTGCTCCTCCTGAGCGAGTGTTTTGATGCAACCTCACTCTGCCAGAGCGGCGGCCGCTGTTCACTCCTCATGGGATCTAAAGCCGAAGGGGTGTCTCTCACCCGCCCCGATCTGCTCTTGCAACCGGTATCAGCCGCTCAGATCGGGGCTGATCGGTGTGCCGCGTAGCAACCTCGCGGACATTTCTACTTTGCACAACGGCGGACATTCCAACTTCCCCGCCACAGTTATGACGTAATAACATATGAAGACACGGATGCTGCCACCGTTGGAAATGACGTGCCTGCGCTGGGTTGCTCGAGGCAAAACCGTCGCCTAAATCGCCCTACTGCAGGGTAAGAGCGTCACCGAAATCGAGCTTTGCCTGGAACATGCGCTTGTCTTACTCGAAGCAAAGTCGGTTGAGGAAGCCATTGCAAAGACCAATGGGTCTCACTCCGATCGACATTGAGCAGTCACCTGTAGCCAACAACGTGCCCCGCTAAATCGAAGACACGAGTAATCGGCCGCGGGGAACGCGACGACCTGACACCAAGCTCGAGGATCGTGCGGCAAATGGTGCTCAAACGGAAGCAAGCCAATCCCGCTTGTCTGTGATGGCGTCCTGGCCCGGTTCCGGATCTTCCACGATCAACCCGCGAGGGGTCCGCTAGCAAGCTGCGGCCGCTTCCGCTTCGCGTCGCGGTGATCGCGCCCGGACCCCGTGCCTTTTGAGGAGCCATCGAGCGGGAATTGGCCCGCTCCCGAAGGAGCCTCTTAAATGTCGCACGATCTCTCTCTCGCTCAGTCCCACGCCTTCCAGCTCTCCCGTGACCTGATGGTCCCGGTCACCCTGTTCGAGGTCGACGGCGAATACGGCGTCCTTCCTTCCGACGAGATCGATGCCGACGATGATCTGGCGATCGTGCATGAGTACATGCCCTGGCCGGCTCATTGAGCCGGCGCCTCAGGGGTGTGCCCCTTGCGAGCGGCAGGCCGCAAGGGAAGCTTCGCCGCGGCCAATTCACCCTGCATGATCCGACAATTGCGCGCCGCGCCCTTGCGGTCTTTGCTCTTCGGGGCCTGCCGAAAGGCGTCGGTGAACCGACGGGCAAGGACTATGGAGGCCGATCGCCGGGCGATCGGAAGGAAAAATGAAGAGAAGAGAGATAGAAGCGTTGCGCGAGCTGGTCAGCTGTGCGGCGGTGCTTGAGCATGCCGGGTTTGCAATAGACGCGAAGGAAAGCACACGGCGGGCAGTCAAATTCCGCCGCGGCGGCGAGATCGTCATCGTCACCTATGAAGGACGCGGATGGTTCGATCCTTTGTCCGACGCGAAAGGCGATGTGTTCCGGCTCGTCGAGCATCTCGATCGGGTCGGCTTTCTCGAAGGCGCCGAGCGGGTCGCGGCTCTCGTCGGGTTTCGGATCACGGAGCCGGAGTGGCAGCCCGCGAAAGATGGCGAGAGATGCGACCTATCCCTTTCCGATCGTTGGCAGACCCGCCGTCGTCTGTGGCCAGGTTCCGCGTCATGGCGATACCTCAATGGCGAGCGCCACGTGCCAACTTACGTGCTGCAAGCGGCGATTAAAGCTGACCTTCTGCGAGAGGGTCCGCAAGGCAGCATGTGGGCGGCGCACCGAGACCAGGCGGGGGTCTTGACCGGCTGGGAAGCGCGGGGTCCGCAATACCGGGGTTTTGCATCCGGAGGAACCAAGGTTCTTTTCCGTTTCGGTTCGGACAGCGCTTCGCGCCTGGCCGTCACGGAAGCCGCGATCGATGCCATGAGCCTCGCGGCGATCGAGGGTTTGCGGGAGGGCACGCTTTATTTCAGCACCGGCGGGGGATGGTCGCCGGCCACGGAGGCAGCGTTGCGGGAGCTGGCCGCGAAAACTGGCGTCCAGATGGTAGCGGCGACGGACGCCAATCCGCAGGGCGACATGTTTGCCGAACGGCTGCGGACGCTTGCCGACGATGCCGGCTGCGACTGGACACGGCTTCGGCCGCCGGAAGATGACTGGAACGAAACCCTGAAGATCAGGGATAAGGAAAAGAGGGAAAGGATGGAAGGAGGAGGCGTGCCGCATGCGCGCCGCCTGCGTCAAGGGAGGCTTCGCCCGGCGGAACCGGCCCTTGACGCTGACGGTCGCGATGCCGGCGGCAGCGAAGGGGTCATGAAGGGCTGAAGAGGAAGGCAAGGTCGAGAGGACAGTGCCGCGCTTCGGTCCGAAACCTCCGAAGGAGCTGCAGATGAACCCCTCTCCCGCAATCCGAAAAGTTTTCCAGGGCGTCGCAAGCCGACCACAGATGTTCCGCATGTTTGACCGTCATCTCCAGCGGCCGAACCGTTGGGAGGACGACGCAATGCCGCTCTATGCCGGCGAATGGTTCGAGATCGGCGAGGCCGAGCACGACTACATGTTCGAAATCCTGCCGCCGCTCTGGATCCGCGGTTCGATGTTCGCGATGCGCGAGTTCCTGACCGGCTCGGTGACGTCAGTGTTCTTCGCACTCCGGATCGACGAGGCGATCCGCTATTTTCACGGCTATTGCGACCTTGCCGATCAATCGTCCGTCGAGACCATGCGCCTAGCGATTATCGAGCGCGAGAGCCCCCCGGTCCGGGCCATGACGCGCGCGGAACGCCTCGAGCACATCTGGAGCACTACGGCGGACGACTATCGCGGCTATGCGGGCGAGCGCTGGCCGGAGGCCTCGCGCGGCAAGCGCACCCTGATGATCTACGGCGGTAAAGGCGGCGCCGTCCTAAAGCTGCTGGAAGACCTCAGCGACGACGAGATCGCCGCCAAGCTGCCGGTACAACTGCGCCACCTCCCCTCGCCTATCGCGGCTTGAGAGTTTCCGATTGCATCCGGGCGCGAAGCAATGGCGCTCGGCCAGCAATAGCCGCGCAGCCCATGCCGGCGGCCCCTTCCCCCCCTTCGCGTTCCTCGACTGCCCCTTGCGGCAGATCGATGACGCTCGCTTACAAGGAGCTTTCGATGAGCAACGATCCCTTCACCCTCGATATGTTTGGTAGCAGCGCTTTGTCATCAGGACTTGGTCTTGGCGTCACCGCGTTCGGCGGTTTCGCCGCCAACGACGACGAGCCCAACCCGACCCCGCCCTCTCCTGCGCCGGCGCGGGCTCTGCCGGCGACCAACCGGCCGGTCCCGCGAAAGCAAGGGCAGCGCACCAACTTCTATTTCGACGATGGCGACCGCGAGCTCGCCGCGACGTGGAAGGAGCGGGCACGCATCAATGTCGCGGCCATCCTCACCGCAAACGAAATCGAGAAGATGAACCTGCCGGCGACCCCGGCCGCGCAGGCGAGGCTGATCCGCTTCACTGGTTTCGGCGCCGGTGAGCTTGCGAATGGCATGTTCCGGCGGCCGGGAGAACCCGACTTCCGCGCAGGCTGGGACGATCTCGGCAACTCGCTGGAGACAGCGGTCAGCGAGGGCGAGTACGCGTCGCTCGCCCGTTGCACCCAATATGCCCACTTCACCCCCGAATTCGTCATTCGGGCAATCTGGATGGGCATTCAACGTCTCGGCTGGCGCGGCGGCCGCGTGCTGGAGCCGGGTATCGGCACCGGGCTCTTTCCTGCGCTGATGCCGAAACAATATCGCCAACTGAGCTACGTCACCGGGATCGAGCTCGATCCCGTCACGGCCCGTATCGTGAAACAGCTCCAGCCGAAGGCGCGCATCATCAATGGAGACTTCGCGCGCACCGACCTCAATGCGATCTACGATCTTGCCATCGGCAACCCGCCCTTCTCCGACCGGACCGTTCGCTCCGACCGGCAATATCGTTCGCTGGGCCTTCGGCTGCACGATTACTTCATCGCCCGGTCGATCGATCTCCTGAAACCGGGCGCCCTGGCCTCCTTTGTCACCAGCGCCGGCACCATGGACAAGGTGGATGGCACTGCCCGCGAGCATATCGCCCAGTCCGCCGACCTAATCGCCGCGATCCGACTGCCCGAAGGCAGTTTTCGGCGCGACGCCGGAACCGACGTCGTGGTCGACGTCCTCTTCTTCCGTAAGCGCAAAGCAGGCGAGCCGGAAGGCGACGTTTCGTGGCTCGACTTGGAGGAAGTCCGACCGGCTGCCGAGGACGAGGGGGCGATCCGCGTGAACCGGTGGTTCGCGCAGCATCCGGACTTTGTTCTCGGCGATCATGCCCTGACCTCCGGCCCGTTCGGGGAGACCTATACGTGCCGGCCACGCGCCGACGAGGAGCTCGACGCGGCACTGACTGGAGCCATCGCGCTTCTTCCAGAAGGCCTTTATGACGGCGAACCGACGGCCATCGACATCGATCTGGAGGATGAGCTTGCCGAGATCGTCGATCTCCGGCCCGACAACGCCATGGTGCGCGAGGGCAGCTATTTTGTCGATGTTGGGCATGATCTCATGCAGGTCGTCGATGGCGAGCCTATTCCTGTTCAGGTGCGCAAGGCCCGCAGCGGCGAGGGAGTTTCGGAAAAGCATGTCCGGATCATTCGCAAACTGATCCCGATCCGCGATGCCGTGCGCGACGTCCTGAAAGCCCAGGAACTGGACCGGCCGTGGCGCGAGCTGCAGGTGCGGCTGCGCATCGCCTGGTCGAGCTTCGTCCGCGATTTTGGCCCGATCAACCACACCACTGTTTCGATCATGGAGGATGAGACGACCGGCGAGGTTCGTGAAACCCATCGCCAGCCGAACCTTATGCCCTTCCGCGATGACCCCGATTGCTGGCTGGTCGCCTCCATCGAGGACTATGACCTCGAAACCGATACCGCCAGGCCCGGGCCGATTTTCTCCGAGCGCGTCATCGCGCCCCCTTCCCCGCCCGTCATCACCTCCGCCGCCGATGCCTTGGCCGTCGTCCTCAACGAGCGCGGTCGGCTCGATCTCGATCATATCGCCGAGCTTCTGCATTGCGACACGGATGCGGTTCTCGATGCGCTCGGTGACGCAATCTTTCGCGATCCGGCCGATGGCTCCTGGCAAACTTCGGACGCCTATCTCTCCGGCGCCGTGCGCACCAAGCTTGAGATTGCGGAAGCCGCCGCCGGCCTCGATGCTGCCTATGATCGAAACGTCCGTGCGCTTCAGGCGGTGCAGCCCGTCGACCTTCGCCCCTCGGACATCACTGCTCGGCTGGGTGCGCCCTGGATTCCAGCTGCCGATATCGTCGAGTTCGTGCAAGAGACGATGGGTGCGGAGATCAGGATCCACCACATGCCGGAACTGGGCTCCTGGACCGTCGAGGCGCGGCAGCTCGGATGGACGGCGGCAGGCACGTCCGAATGGGGCACCGATCGCCGGCACGCCGGCGAACTGCTTGCCGATGCGCTGAACAGCCGCGTGCCGCAGATCTTCGACGTGTTCAAAGACGCCGATGGTGAGCGGCGCGTTCTGAACGTCGTCGATACCGAGGCCGCCCGCGACAAGCTCCAGAAGATCAAGCAGGCGTTTCAGAATTGGGTCTGGACCGATCCTGATCGCACCGACCGACTGGCGCGGGTCTACAACGACCGCTTCAACAACATCGCCCCACGAAAATTCGACGGCTCGCACCTGAAACTTCCCGGCGCCTCTGGCGCCTTTGTTCTTTATGGGCACCAGAAACGCGGCATCTGGCGGATCATCTCATCGGGTTCTACCTATCTCGCGCACGCTGTCGGCGCCGGCAAGACGATGACCATGGCGGCCGCGATCATGGAACAGCGCCGGCTCGGTCTGATCGCCAAGGCGATGGTGGTCGTGCCGAGCCATTGCCTGGCGCAGGCGGCCCGCGAGTTCTTGGCGCTCTATCCCAATGCACGAATCCTCGTCGCCGACGAAACGAACTTCACGAAGGAGAAGCGGGCTCGCTTCCTCAGCCGCGCGGCGACCGCCACGTGGGACGCGATCATCATCACCCATTCGGCGTTCCGGTTCATCGCCGTGCCGCCGGCGTTCGAACAGCAGATGATCCAGGACGAGCTCGAGCTCTACGAGGAGTTGCTGACCAAGGTCGACAGCGAGGACCGTGTCTCCCGCAAGCGTCTGGAGCGGCTCAAGGAGGGACTGAAGGAACGACTGGAGGCGCTGTCCACGCGCAAGGACGGCCTGTTGACCATTTCCGAGATCGGCGTCGACCAGATTATCGTCGATGAGGCGCAGGAATTCAGAAAACTTTCCTTCGCCACCAACATGTCGACCTTAAAAGG
Source organism: Rhizobium etli CFN 42 (assembly GCF_000092045.1). NCBI lineage: Bacteria > Pseudomonadati > Pseudomonadota > Alphaproteobacteria > Hyphomicrobiales > Rhizobiaceae > Rhizobium > Rhizobium etli. The sequence goes on from NC_007762.1 coordinate 155,284, forward strand.
CGTCGATCCGAACGGATCGCAGCGTGCCTGGGACCTCTACGTCAAGTCCCGCTTCATCGAGACGAAGAATCCTGGCCGCGCTCTGGTTCTTGCGTCCGGCACGCCAATCACCAATACGCTTGGCGAGATGTTCTCGGTTCAACGTCTGCTCGGCCACGCGGCGCTGGCCGAACGGGGCCTGCATGAATTCGACGCCTGGGCCTCGACCTTCGGTGACACGACGACGGAACTGGAGATCCAACCATCCGGCAAATACAAGCCCGTCAGCCGCTTCGCCTCCTTCGTCAACGTCCCTGAGCTAATCGCCATGTTCCGGTCTTTCGCCGATGTGGTGATGCCCGCGGATCTCCGCGACTACGTCAAGGTGCCTGATATCTCGACCGGTCGGCGGCAGATCCTGACAGCGAAACCGACGCAGGCCTTCAAGAATTATCAGGTGATCCTCGACGCCCGTATCAAGGCGATCGAGATGCGCGAGGGGCCGGCACAGCCCGGCGACGATATCCTGCTCTCCGTCATCACCGACGGTCGCCATGCCGCTATCGACTTGCGCCTGGTCGACGCGGACAATGACAACGAGCCGGACAACAAGCTCAACCTGCTCGTCCAGAACGCCTTCCGCATTTGGCAGGAGACGTCGCAAAGCACGTTTGTGCGACCCGACGGCAAGCCCTACGATCTCTCAGGTGCGGCGCAGATGATCTTTTCGGATCTCGGCACAATAAATGTCGAGAAGAGCCGCGGTTTTTCCGCTTACCGTTGGATCAGGGATGAGCTCGTGCGCCTGGGTGTTCCGGCATCCGAAATCGCCTTCATGCAGGACTACAAGAAGACTGAGGCGAAGCAGCGTCTATTCGCCGACGTCCGCGCCGGCAAAATCCGCTTCTTGATCGGCTCGTCGGACACCATGGGTACCGGCGTCAATGCCCAGCTCCGTCTCAAGGCGCTGCATCATCTCGACGTCCCCTGGCTGCCTTCGCAGATCGAACAGCGGGAGGGCCGGATCGTGCGCCAGGGCAATCAGCACGACGAGGTCGATATCTTCGCTTATGCCACACAAGGCTCGCTGGACGCCAGCATGTGGCAGAACAACGAACGCAAGGCCCGCTTTATCGCCGCGGCCTTGTCCGGCGACACATCGATCCGCCGGCTGGAAGATCTCGGCGAAGGGGCGGCCAACCAGTTCGCCATGGCAAAGGCGATTGCCAGCGGCGACGAGCGATTGATGCAGAAGGCGGGACTCGAGGCGGACATTGCCCGTCTTGAACGGCTGCGCGCAGCGCATGACGACGATCAGTATGCGGTGCGCCGGCAGATCCGCGACGCCGAACGCGATATCGAGATCTCGGAGCGGCGTATCATGGAAATCGGCAAGGACATCGACCGCCTCGTTCCGACCGCGGCCGACGCCTTTGCCATGACCATCGTCGGCAAGGCTCACCACGAGCGGAAGCTCGCCGGCCGTGCGCTGATGAAGGAAATTCTCACCCTCGTCCAGCTCCAGCAGGAGCAGGAAGTCGTCATCGCCTCGATTGGCGGATTCGATCTCGTCTATTCCGGTGAGCGGTTCGGCAAGGGTGACGATTATCGCTATTCGACCCTGCTTCAGCGCACCGGCGCGGACTACGAGATCGAGTTGCCGGTGACCGTGACGCCGCTCGGCGCCGTCTCCCGCCTCGAGCACGCGCTCGAGGGTTTTGGCGAGGAGCAGGAACGCTATCGCCATCGACTGTATGACGCCCACCGGCGCCTTGCCTCCTACCGCTCGCGCAAGGGCGGCCTGTTTGCGTTTTCGGAAGAACTCGCCGAGAAGCGCCGGCAGCTATGGGACGTCGACGAGGCGCTTGCAGCCGTGGCTCGCGAGGAGGGCTTATCCGCCTCGGAAGCGGCCTGAGGTCCGACGCCATGCCGGACCTCCGTCCGCTCTGGTTTTGGAAGCGCTGCAGCATTCACATAGCTGCAGTGCACAAAAAGTGTTTTCCAAGTGGTCAAAAATCAAGCATAACGCACACAGCTGATGCACATGGCGGCTTTCCTCCCAGTTCCGCCGCAGCAGCTGTTCCCCTCTGGAGGTTTATTGACCTTCACACTTCATGGGCCGCGGTTTCCGCTGGCCCATTTTTTTATCTCCCATCTTATCCCGATCGATATCCAGTCGCGTGCAAGCCGACGCTTCAGCCGCCGAAATGAGAGGCAAGCAGGGGAGAGAAGAAGGAAGAGGGAGATGAACCGGTCGCAGAGCAGTCCGCCGGTCGCCGCTGACGCTCAACCGCCGCCTCCGCATCCCGGCCACTCGTCCTTCGCAGGGCTGTCAGACCCGCTCGTCCTTCGTGGCAGCAATGCTCGGCCGCAGTTGCACCCGACCGCCCGCTCCGCGGTCCGGGAATTGTCTTCGAAAAGAATGAAGACGCGAGAAGGGCCGGCAGAGGGCCGTGTCCAATCCCCGAGAAGGAGTATCCCATGCAATTGATGAAGGTCGATCCGCGTGCGCTGAAGGACAACCCAGATAACACGCGCCAGTCGAAGTCGACGCCGCAGGCCGACGCCCTGCTTCTGGCGACGATCAAGGCCGTCGGCGTGATCCAGCCGCCAGTCATTTTCCCGGAAGCAGGCGGCAACGGCTACGTCATCGAAGCCGGCCACCGGCGCACCCGCATGGCGATCGCCGCCGGGATCGAGGAAATCGACGTGATCGTCGTCGAGGCGGCCAACGACAACGGCGCCATGCGCTCGATGGTCGAGAACATCGCGCGCGAGCCGCTCAATCCGGTCGATCAATGGCGGGGCATCGAGCGGCTGGTCACGCTCGGCTGGACAGAGGAGGCGATCGCCGTGGCGCTTGCCCTCCCCGTCCGCCAGATCCGCAAGCTCCGTCTGCTCGCCAACGTGCTGCCTTCCATGCTCGACCAGATGGCGAAGGGGGACATGCCCAACGAGCAGCAACTGAGGACGATCGCGGCCGCATCGTCCGAGGAGCAGAAGGAGGTCTGGAAAGCCCACAAGCCGAAGAAGGGCGACACGGCAGCCTGGTGGCAGATCGCCAACGGCCTCTCGAAAACCCGCATGTATGCTCGCGATGCAAGCTTCGGCGACGATCTTCGCCTCGCTTACGGTATCGAGTGGGCCGAGGACCTGTTCGGCCCGGCCGATCAGGACAATCGCTACACCACCAATGTTGAGGCTTTCCTCGGCGCCCAGCAGGAGTGGATGGCGAGTAGCCTTCCGAAGAAGGGCGCAATCGTCGAGGTCAACAACTGGGGACAGCCCGACCTGCCCAAGAAGGCCGAACGCATCTACGGCAAGCCGGCCAAGGGCGATTGCACCGCGATGTATCTCGATCGCGACGGCAAGGTGCAGAGCGTCCACTACCGGATGCCGGAGCCAAGGAAAACCGATGGGCGACCCGGCCCCGCCGGTGACGCTTCGACGGAGCCCGACGACGACATTAATGTCGTCGGCAAGACCAGGCCCGAGGTCACGCAGAAGGGCCAGGACATGATCGGTGATTTCCGTACCGATGCGCTGCATGAGGCGCTCGCCCGGGCGCCGATCGAGGATGACATGCTGATGGCGCTCCTGGTCATGGCCTTCGCCGGCACCAATGTTCGGGTCGATTCCGGCGCCAACGACACCGTGTTCGGGCCGAAGCGTTTCCAGCGTCATGTCGCGCGCCTCTATTCCGCGGATGGAAGCTTGTCGTTCGACATGGACAGCGTGCGTGTCGCCGCCCGCTCCGTTCTCATAGATGTACTCTCATGCCGGCGCGGCATGTCGAACAGTGGCGTCGTCTCGCGCATTGCCGGTGACGCGATCGGCGCGGACGGTTTCCTTCCGAACATGGGAACAGAGGATTTCCTCTTGTGCCTGTCGCGTCAGGCGCTGGAAGCCGCAGCCAAGTCGGTCAATCTCGTCCCGCGGGCGCGAGTCCGCGAAACCCGCGCGGCACTCGTCGACCACTTCGCGGCCGATGCTGCCTTCGTCCTTCGGGCGGCGCTGTTTGCGCCTGACCCGAAGGACATCGCAGATCTCATGAAACACACCGATGATGTCGCGGGCGACGATAGCGACGGTGCTGAAGGCGAGAGCATCGGTGTCGACGGGCTCGATCCGATGGAGACGGGACATGACGATCCCGTCGCCGACCTGGTGAGTAATGCGGCCTCCGACGAGGAGGAAACTGCCTACGGCATCGCGGCGGAATAGCCGCCGCCCCGTCCTTCTCCGCTTGACCTTCCGCCGCCGGTCCTCCCGGCGGCGGTTTCGTTTCCACCACCCGCAAAATTTGAAGGAGGATGCGATGTCCGCGTCTCTGATTTATGATCTCGCCCCGATCGGCTCCACCGTTGCCTGGTCGGATGGTACCCCACGGCCGCCCGAGCGCCACAAGAAGAAGCTGTCAGCTTGGCAAACGCGCAATAGCCAAGGCCGGCTGATCCGCAAGGAAGGCAAGCGCGGCGTCGGCGCCACCAGCCTGACACCGTGTTTCACGCTGCATGAAGGCAATCTCGGCGCAAATGGCATCATTACCGTCCGGATCCACCGGACCTTTTCGCTCGACAGCGGCCTGACGTTCAAAGTCGTCGAGCGTCCCACCCTTGGATCTGTTCGCATCTTCGATCGCCCCGGCGCCAATGCCGAACTCGTTCACCTGGCAACGCATCGGCAGGCGGCTGCGGAATGGCTCAGCCGGCATGGATATCCCCACGCCATTCTCGAGGAGGTGACTGCCGACGAGGTCGCCGCCGATCATATCGAAGGGAGGGCTGCAGCATGACTATGCTTCCTTCGCAATCCTTCGAAGTCTCCGCCCCTGACGCATCAGGGGCGGAGTTCGGCAGAAGCGCCGACGGCATGGCTGTCGCGCGTGTCGGCGATCACGTCTTTGCTTTGGTTCCCGCCCGGGATGGCCGGTATTTTCTTGCCAGCGCCTGGCGCGTGTCACGGCCGCTTTCCGAACTGAAGCGCGATGATTTCTATTCGCACCACGGCTCTGTCGAGGGCGAAGCCGCTTTCCGCAACCGCATGATCGAACAGGCCGGACACAGCCGGGAACTGCGGCTGCTATCCCGCCAGACCGTCCGGGTGACCTGCAGCACGCCATGGGGGCCGTCGCAGGGCGCCACCGTCTACGCGGACGGAATTGTCTGTCATACGACGGCAGGTCATGGCGGCTTCAGGCTCTCCGACGCCCGCAATGCCAAGGTCCACCCGATGCTCAGGACAGATGGTGGCTGGTATGAAGAGGACGCCGCCTGGGCAATCGTCGCCCTCACGTATCCCGACCTGTTCACGACCTATGAGCGCAAGTGCGCCGACAAGACGATCCGCGACAGCTGGCCGGATGCCTGGGAAACGATCTTCGGTCGGTCGCTCGCACCCGGCGAATCGTACGAGAAGGACGCCCAGGCGTTCGCACGGGAACATCTCGGCGACTGGATCGTCATCGCGGCACTTCGTTCGGACCATCATCCTGGTATGACCGAGGTGATCGCCACCATCGGCGGCACGCGCGGCGAGCGAGTGGAAGAGCGCCGGTTTCTGGTGCCGAGCGACGAGTATGTGGTCGGCCGCTTCGGATTCATCATCGATGAGACACGGCATGCCATCTATGAGGGTTCCTCCAGCTTCGCCGCATGGCGCGGGAGGGCGGCATGATGTCCAATCCCGAGCAACGCGCCGCGCAGTTTACCAGAATGGAATCGGCGCGACGGCAGACCCAGCACCAGCTCGATCTGATCGACCGGCAGATCACGCGACGCATGACGACGATCATTCCCCAGCTTGGTCGCCGTCACTTCGGATATCGTCGCGGCAAGGCGCCCGAGCCGGGCGTCTTTCTCGAACGCTACCGGGCCAATCTGGCAGCGATTACCGCCGAGCGTCAGCCGGAAATCGACGCGCTTTCGAGAAAACTCGCCCGACAGGATGCGGCAATCGCGGCGCTGCGGGCGAGAGCCGGTTCCGACGGCACAGTCGTGACCGCTACCGGCCCGGGAGGTAGGAAGCCATGAGCACGATCGGAGACCTGGAGCGAAGAGCAGGTATCGGCGCATCACCGGCGGAGCGAACCGCTTTCTGGCGGCAGTTCCATCACCTCGAAGGCGAAGCCTGCCTCAAGGCAGGTGTCGCGGAACTCAGGCGGCTGATCGCTCTAAGGGAAGCACGGGTGGATCCTAGGCCAAAAACGCGCGCCCTTCGTCGCACACGCGAAACCCTGCCGCCTTTGACGCTGGAACAGGAAGCAGCACTTCATGCCTATGCCGCCAGGCACGGACGGCGCTGGAAATCGATCCTCAACAACGCCTGGATGGGCGGGCCGCCGCATGATGACGGTGGTCTGCTTCGCGGTATTCGTAACTCGCACGGTCCGACCTGGCTGCAATCCTACCGGTTGCCGAAGCCGGTCAAGCGATAGGCCGAGCGCTTGACGTCAGCGAGCCGGAAAGGCGGAGAGAGGCGGCGGCGCCTGTCATTTCGTTCGAGGACGTCATGATCCCTACCCTGCCGGATCGCCCTTCGGTTTTGCTGCGGTCTGAACCGGCGGCCGTGCGCTTCAAGGCCGCTGTCGCGCCGCGGGGCGGCCGGACCCCGCCGTCCTTCGCGGAGCAGGCTCGCGTGCTCTATCGAGGGCAGTGTGCCCTCTTCGCCCGCAAACCGGCTCCGCTCGTCCAGGCAGGGCCGGACCCTGAAACGCCCGTCTTCCGCCGGAGCGGGGCGACCGCACCGAAGGGCAAGCCGGCATGAGCCGGAGCCCGTTCGGACGACCTCGAAAGGAAACGATCATGGCCAAGCCCGCACCCTCCTCTCGCCAATCCGCCCGCGTCGTGCAACTGCGCAAGGGCGCCACCATCGAGATGGTCCGGCTGACGTGCCCGGACGCCAGCCAGGCGCTGAAGATCGCCGAGAGTTTCGGCACCGCGGTCATTGACAGCGACGGCATCCGCGAACTGCACGAACGGCTCGTCATCGAGACCGCCGATGCGCTCGGTGATGGCCTGGGCGACAAGGCGATGCAGATCCACCTGCAGCGGATCGTCGGCGCTTTCGTCGGCTCTGCCCACGGCGCCGGGCAGTTCTACAGCCGCGCTGTCACCGAGGCGCGCGATGCTACCGCCAAGGCCGCCAACGATGCCCGCGACGAGGACCTCGACGGCCCCGTCGGCTTTGACAGCGCCGCCCAGCGCAAGCGCGAATTCGCCGCCGACATGGGCATACAGGCCCATTCGCTCAGAATGGCGGCTGAGGGCGCAGTTGCCGCGTATGCCCAGGTGATCGGCGAGACCTGGAAGCCGTTCGACCGGCCCGTCGAGCAGCCGGGCCACTCGCTGAACCGCAAGGCCGCCGAAGCGCAGATCTCGGCCTTCGACTAGGCCCTGCCGGCGGGGCTCCGGCCCCCGCCCTCCGATAAACGCGAGAACGGCCGGTTCCCGGGCGGAGCCGGCTGTTCTCGTGTCGCTGACACGGTCAATCGGGAACGGAAATCAGGCAATCGCCCGTAGCGGCCCGTTCCGCTTGTCGGGTCTGCAGGAGCCACCGGCAGATGCAACGGCTTCGCCGTCCTCCACTTCGTTACGGCCGTTCCGGTGCATCCGCCGGCTGACTTGCTTCTGCTTTCGCCCCTCCGTAACGGGCCGCGATGGGCGCGGCCTCAAAACCGGAGGCTTGAAGATGAGCAATACTGAGAAACAACGGGGCGATCTCTATACCCGCATCACTGACAGAATCGTTGAGGATCTGGCGAAGGGCGTGCGGCCGTGGATGAAGCCATGGAACGCCGAGAACACGACCGGCCGTATTACCCGGCCGCTGCGTCATAACGGGCAGCCATATTCGGGCGTCAACGTGCTGCTTCTCTGGTCGGAGGGCAACGCCCGGGGATATGAGTCATCTACGTGGATGACGTTCAAGCAGGCCCTCGAACTGGGTGCTGCCGTCCGCAAGGGCGAGACGGGTGCCATGGTCGTCTTCGCCAGCCGGTTCACCAAGTCCGAAACCGATGGAAATGGCGGCGAGGTCGAGCGGGAGATTCCTTTCCTGAAAGCCTACAGTGTCTTCAACGTCGAACAGATCGATGGCCTCCCCGACCAATATTATCACCGGCCGGCACTTGGTCCGGATCCGATCAAGCGCATCGAGGATGCCGACCGGTTCTTTCGCAACACTGGTGCCGTGATCCGCCACGGTGGCAACCAGGCCTTCTACGCGCCGGCCGCCGACATCATCCAGATGCCGCCGTTTGAGAGCTTCAAGGATGCGGCAAGCTATTACGCGACCTTGAGTCATGAAGTCACCCATTGGACGGCGCCGGCGCATCGCCTCGGCCGCGATCTCAGCCGCTATGCCAAGGACAAATCCGAGCGGGCGCGAGAGGAACTGATTGCTGAACTCGGCAGCTGCTTCCTGTGCGCCGATCTCGGCATTGTTCCCGAGGTCGAGCCCCGCCCCGATCACGCCTCGTACGTCGGCTCCTGGCTCAAGGTCCTCAGCGACGACAGGCGGGCTCTCTTTCAGGCGGCGGCGCATGCGCAGCGGGCCGTAAGTTTCCTGCATGGCCTACAGCCCGAACGTGCTGACGACCGGCTCGCTGCCTGAGGACTTTAGCGTCGGTCGCTGGTCTCGTCAGCGGCCGGCACCTGTTCGGGCTTCAACGCGGAGAGCGTGTCAGGATCAGCCGTAAGGTCCAGCTTGCCCCAGATCGAGGTTTTCCGGTCGGTCGGCTTGAGCTTCCGGGACGGCTTGATTTCGACGACAAACGGCTTTGGCTGCTGACGCATAGATCCTCCAGGCGACGATTCGCGAGCACGACGATAGCCCGAAGAGCGGCCAACGCAACGCCCTTGTTCGGCGATGCCCGGACGTTTGATTTTGACATGTGGACAGGGCGGCGGATCCCCCGTCGCAGGGATCCGGCAGGCAGTCGGGGAGTGGCTGCCATCGACATATTCCCTTGGCGGCTCAGCCAGGCCCGTCCTTCGCGGGCTCGATGAGGCATGTCTGACCGGAGAACGGCTTCGCCTCGATCGTCCTCCCGCAACGGCCATGCGAAACTTTCTTCCCCTGGCGGCGGCGCCGCCATTCCTCGCGCGGCAACAAAGTTTCTCTTGGCCGCCCTCCATTTCATTCCGGCCCTACGAGCCACCCCATTGCGCAGGCGCAACGGGGACCCCGGGGGTGCGGGCCGATCGTCCCCGATCCTTGCGACAGCCATCGAGGCCGCGATGGGCGCGGCCCGAAACGGCAAAAGGAATACGACAATGGCAACCATCGGCACCTTCACCTCCACCGAAACCGGCTTCAACGGCTCGATCCGCACGCTCGCCCTCAACGTCAAGGCCCGCATCGCCCGCATCGAGAACCCCTCCGACAAGGGTCCGCACTACCGCATCTACGCCGGCAATGTCGAGCTGGGCGCGGCCTGGCAGAAGCGCTCCGAGCAGGATCGCGACTATCTCTCGGTCAAGCTCGACGACCCGAGCTTCCCCGCTCCGATCTACGCGACGCTCACCGAGGTCGAGGGCGAGGACGGCTACCAGCTGATCTGGTCCCGCCCCAACCGGGACTGAGGCCCCGGACGGCCCCGCCACCGAGGCGGGGCCAACCGGCCACAAAGACAAGCAGGCGGCAGGCATCGAGCCTGCCGCCTGCTTTTTCGGTGCGATGCGGAACCGGAATATGTCTGCTCAGTGGATGCTATCGTGCCGGGAGGAAATGCCGGCCTCAAGGACGAGCGGTTCCCCCAATTTAGCCTCCGCTCCGGTTCCCTCCGCTCCAACAAAATCGGCTCCCCCCACTCGCCGGCTCCGCCGGTCGCTTGTGCGCTCCTTGACCCCGCCACCTCTTCCCGCCCCGCCGTCTCGTCTTTCACGAACTCAAGGAGATGAGACGATGACCATCGAACAGCACATCGAGGAACTGCGGGCCGAGTTGAGGAACGCCTGCGACGCCGCCGAGCGGCGCCAGATCGAAGCGGAGCTTCAGCTCGCCCAGGCCGACCTGACCGTGGCGCTTGCCGAACAGGACGGCACCATCGAAGCCGAGCCGCCTTTCTGAGGCGGCTCTCATTCTGCTGGATCATGAGCCGGTCCGCCGGATCGACCGGCCTCCCGGCTGTCAGGGGTTTCACCCCCTCGACAATCTTGCCGGCTCGCGCCGGATACGGTCACGTCCCCTCCAGGGCCGTGGGTCTCTTCTCTCTCTGACGTCCCATGGTACTCCAGCAAATCCGGCGTCAAGGACGGCGCGGTCTCCCCCAATTTTTCCGCCGCTGCGTTGCACTTCGCTTCCCGAAAAAATCGGTTCCCCCGCTTGCGAGCCGCGTTCCGCGCTCCTTGACCCCTCTTTGCCACGGAGTGGCCGATCTCCGTCATCAACGAAGGAGATCACATCATGACAACCAATCAGAACCTCATGCTTTACACCAAGCTTGCCGGCTTCCGGCTCGTCGTCCTCGCAAACCGCTTCGGCTGCGACAGCGAATTCTCGCGAGCCCTCCACGATCGCCTGCTCGAAGGACTGGAGGCAGCAATTGGGCGCGCGCGGATTATCATGGCGCTGGAGCGCAGCGTTCTCATCGGAGACGACGAGTTCGCGGAGTATCGGCTTGAGGGTGAGGCTGAGATCTTCGGGCGCTTCACCATCAACCTGATGGATGAGCTCGACATCGATTTCGACACGCACGAATTCCGCATCAACGGCGGCGATTGGTCCAGCGCTTTGACGGCGGACTATACCGGCGTCGACATCGACTATCCGGAGCTGATTGCGCTCACCGACGCCGAACTCGGCTCACTTGCGCCGATCGTCAAGGATATCACACGCGAAACCGGTATCGCGGTAAGGGCCTCCAGTGTCAGCTACATCAGGTGCACAGGATCGTAATCAATCCTGCGGCGGGCTCGACCATCCGGAGGGCGGCGACAGCGGCCCTTCGTTGAGATGCCTGCGAGACCATCGCAATGATGGCGAGAACGGCCAGTTGAGCCTCTTCCTTTCGACCTGCTGTCATCTGTTATCGGGGATGTTGCAGCCCGTTCGTCGGGACGCAACCTGCCGGCAACAGAATTTTCCCCGCCGCCTTCTGCGGCTCCTCGCCGATCAAAATTCAGCCGCCGCCAGGTCCTCCACATTCGTTTCGGCCTTGTCAGGTGCATCCCTCCTTTCCGGTCTGCGCTCTCACCCCGCGATGACCGCAATTCGAAAGGAGATCCATCATGCAACAACTCGCTCAATTCCTCGCATCTACCGGCCGCCGGCTCCGCACTCTCGGCAAGGTGATCAGCCACTTCTTCCGCAAGGGAAAGCTCGGCCTGAAACTCGCGATCAAGATCCCGTTCTTCGTCGAGATCGAAGTGTCCTTCGAGACCGATTGGAACCGGCGCCGATGACGTGCTGGCACGGCCCGCTTCGGCGGGCCTTGCTCAACTCGCCACGCAGGCACGCGGGCGATAACCGCGTTTTCGCTTTTGTCGGAGCAGATCGAGAAACAGTTCGACGGCTTCTTCTTCCCGTCCGAAATGATGGACCAACATCTGGCCTTTGGCGCCAATGCGGCCCCACTTCCTGAGCAGGCAGACATCGCCAAACAGGTTCGGCTCGATCGACATGGCATAATAGCGCGCCATGTTCTTCGCCGCATCGGTGCGTTCGACATAAAGATGGTAGGGTTGCGCGATCATGAGGTCAGAATCTCTGATCGCGGGAATCCCGTCCAACGACACTTATGAATCGGTGGGCATGGATTGATTCAGATCTGTGATGAAACACAAGTGGTGGCCTTGGGCGAGACGCCGTCGGCGTACAGCTCTACTCGCTTACGCTCCCCGAACCCGCTGGGCGGTTTCGGCCATCCGGCAACGATCCTCTCGCGGGTCCTCAGCCGCACCATCCGTGTCTGGCCCCGTCCCAACGCCTGGCAAGGCCCTCGTTAACGAGACTGTCTCCGACCGAGTGTCCCGATCGCAATACTGTCCGGAGCTTGCGGCCATACTTGTCTTCGTCGCGCCAGCCGGACGCGAGTGAGAAGTTGCCGGCATTGAGCAGCGCCAGCAGGCGTGCTTTCGCGGCCTCGCCCTTGATGCGTTCCGCTTCGCAGCGAGGCGGGCTGAGTTCCGGCGTGTCGATATCTGCGATGCGGATTTTCTCGCCCTCGAACCAGAACGTGTCCCCATCGACGACGCAGTTCATGCGCGCGCTCTCGCGGCAATACGCAAACGCAGCCGCCAATCTATCCGCCGTCGGCGTTGTGGCAAAAGCGAGCACACCAGAGAGATCGCCGCCGCCGATGGCAAACCAGCCTCCAGCAGCAATCATGATGGCTGAGATCAATGCCATCAGCGATGTGCGCGGACCTTTCTGTCCGGACTGGGGTGACTTTCCCCGCAGGCGATATCGATCATTCCTACTGCCGGACTTCCGCGGCCTTCTGAACGGAACCACATTCGATTTCGCCACTTGCCCGCTCCTCTCCTGCTTTCCTCAACCTATCTCGGACTCGGTTTCATCTGCGTTTACGACCGACCTGAAGTCGGGCCGGTAAAGCGGTGTGCGAGGCGCGGGGCGCAGTCGGTCCCGTCTCCCCTGCGGGCCACTATATTGAGGCTCCTGCGGCTGCGCTGTTTCCCGCCCCTCGCACGGCGAGAATTCCCGAAATCCCGCCCTGTCGTGCGGCCGCTATGCTGATTTCTCCGATATTCTTCATCTCTCTGGATCGGCCTTGCTCGTTGTACTGCGCGCCGGCTCGATCCGAGCGCCTTCCGGCGTGTTTCTGACTTTGTGAAACCTATTCATCCCAACGCAGGATTTCATGTCTTCGCGCCGAAACCAGATCGAGCGCCCGCATCGAAGCGGCGCGTTCCCCGCCGTAAAGACGATCTGCTCATCTGCGCGCATGCGAAGCACTTCATGCGGCTGGATCAGCGGCCGCGCGGCCAGCTGCTTCGATCTCGTGCGCGACGATCCCTTCGCCTGGAAACTGCGGCTGACCTGGTCGATCTCGACCGTCGTCATGCCACATCGACGTGAGATGTAATCTGCGGTTTCCGGATCGTTGATCGCGGCAAAGGAAATCCAGCTCGCGCTCTCGAACCATTTGCTTGCCGCGTCGCGGCCGCCATAGGTTTCGCGCATCTGGCCGATCGACTGATAGATCATGATGAGCGTGATGCCGTACTTTCGGCCGGCGTCTCGAGCGGTTTCCAGGATCCGCATGTAGCCGAGCCGCGCCACCTCGTCGAGAAGGAACAGCGCTCTGCCCTTCATCGAGCCATCGCGATTGTAGATCGCGTTGAGGAACGAGCCGATGATGACGCGCGCCAGTCCCGCATGCGTCTCCAGCGTCTTGAGGTCGATGTTGATGAACGCGTCCGTATTCCCCTGGGCAAGGTCCCCCGTTGAAAACGTCTTGCCCGAAACCAGCGCGGCATAGTTCGGGTAAGATAGCCAATGGGTTTCCTTGATCGCATTGGCGTAGACGCCAGAGAAGGTTTCGGGTGTCATATTCACGAAAGCCGCGACATTTTCCTTCACGAAATCCGACTCCGAATTGTCGTAGATCTCCTGCAGGCGTTGGCGCAGTTGCGGCTCCGGCTCGGAGAGATTGGCGCGAACCTGGCGCAGTGTCTGGTTTTCTTTCTCCGTATGGCCGGACAGGCAAACATCGGCGATCATCGCCGTCAACAATTGCAATGCCGAAGCCCGGAAGAAATCATCGCGCACACCGCGCGTGCCGCCGCTATCGCTCATGATCCATGAGGCGACGGAAGCGATATCCTCCTCCTTGGTGCCGCCGAACTGCCCGATCCAGTCCAGCGCATTGAAGCCTGTCTCCGGGTTTTTGGGATCGAGGACAAACAGGTCCCGGTTGGCGCTCGTCCGGTGGGTCGCGACCATCGGCGCCACCTCGTTCGACGGATCGAGAACGATCAGCGATCCACCCCACTTGAGCGCCGTCGGTATCGTCACCGACGTCGTCTTGAAACCGCCGGAGCCGGCGAAGACGATGCCGTGCGACGAACCGAAGGACCCGTCGAAGCAGAGCAGCGGTGACTTGCCGCCGGCGCCCCATGTTTCCGGCTCGTCGGCCCGAAACGCGCGCGCCGCGGTGCTGTCCTTGTCGACGCGATACCGTTCGCCGATGACAATGCCGCCGGTATCCGAAAACAGGGTTGCCGCTTCCGGCAGCTTCATCCACTCGGCCTCGCCATGCAGCGCTCGCTTGCCGCGAATGCGCCTTGGCTCCGCATTGGCGATTGCCGCGTTGCCAACAAATGCGACGCGCAGAGCGAAGCATAAGGCCATCGCCGCCGCCCCAGCTCCGACCAGAGTCGCCGGATCGAGATAGGAGAGGATGGACTTGCCGGCCGGAATCTGTTCCGCGAAGGCCGAGAGCCTAATTACTTCGCGAATGGCGGCGATCAGGATCGTCGCCACACCGCCGGCGACCACTCCCCAACCTGCCGTCTTGATCCTGATCGCGCCGGCGCTGGCAAACAGGAAGACGATGCCGATGGCGGCTGCAGCGACATACGGCAGCGCGATCCCGGCTCGGCCGAGCATCTGCCGTGCGGCATCCGTCTTTCCGAATTGGGACAGCCAGTGCTCGATCCCGGTCAAACCAACGGCGATCACGATCATCAGAGCGATGGGCGCGATGAAGAGTATGATCCTATTCATCGGCTTTCCCGAAGGCCTCCGCACCGATCGCCATCAGTCGCGAACGTTCCATCTCGTCGGCTTTGAGGCGCTGGCGCAAATCGATCAGCGCCCCCAGCAGAAGCGCCCGTTTCTCGTAGCGAAGACCGGCTTTGACGATCAGACCGCCAAGCTCGATCTTCTCCCGTGTGTCCTTCTTGCGGGCATCGGACGTGGTCGTGCGTGCCATCCGTTCAAGCCTCAGCAGTCCCACCCGCAGCCGCGCCAGACGCGTCCTGCGTGGACGATGCGCTGCTTTCGCCAGCGCTGCTTCCCCTTTTCCCTCCGTTCGCAGTGACCTTTCCTCCGCGAAACCGCTTCGCCAGGTCCTCGAAGGCCGCTTGCAATTCGGACTCGTCGATCTCGATCTCGCCAAGACCGGCCTTGAGGGCAATCCGGCCGATGCGCTCGGCCTCACGGGTCTCGGCGGCCTTGAGCTGCTCCTGGAGTTTGGCGATTTCGTCGCGGATTTTCGAGGAGGGTTTCTTCATGTCCGTTCGTCTCCCTTTGGGTGAGAAAGCTTGTCTTTCGAACCCATTTTTTCGGAGGTGAGTGCGGCACGCACTACTGTGAATCCTTCAATCGCCAAAGCGCAAGCTTTGGTGAATGATCCCGGCCGTTCCGAAGGAGCGGATCCGAAGGGCGCAATTATACGTCGCTGGCGCGACGCCCTGCTTTTTGGCCCCGGCGGGGCCTGCCGCTCCCGACGAACCCGTTGATTTCGTTCGCAACCGGGAGAGAATTCCGCCGTGGCCGTCCCCCATTTCTCCGTCAGCGTCGTCGCTCGTGGCTCCGGCCGCAGCGCCGTGCTGTCGGCGGCCTACCGCCACTGCGCCAAGATGGAGTTCGAGCGTGAGGCCCGCACGATCGACTACACCCGCAAGCAGGGATTGCTCCACGAAGAGTTCGTAATCCCCGCCGATGCCCCGGACTGGCTGCGCTCGATGATCGCAGATCGTTCGGTTTCCGGTGCCTCCGAGGCTTTCTGGAACAAGGTCGAAGGTTTCGAGAAGCGCTCCGACGCGCAGCTCGCCAAGGATGTGACGATCGCCCTGCCGATCGAGCTGACCGCCGAGCAGAACATTGCGCTGGTGCGGGATTTCGTCGAGCAGCACATCACGGCGAACGGCATGGTAGCGGACTGGGTCTATCACGACGCGCCCGGCAACCCGCATGTTCATCTGATGACGACCTTGCGGCCGCTGACTGCGGACGGATTTGGTGCCAAGAAGGTAGCGGTAACAGGACCGGACGGCAATCCGATCCGCAACGACGCCGGCAAGATCGTCTATGAACTCTGGGCCGGAAGCATCGATGATTTCAATGCGTTCCGCGACGGATGGTTTGCCTGTCAGAACCGGCACCTGGCGCTTGCGGGTCTCGACATTCGCGTCGATGGCCGATCCTTTGAGAAGCAAGGGATCGATCTCGAGCCGACCATCCATCTCGGCGTTGGCACGAAGGCGATCGAGCGGAAATCCGATGGTGCGCCCAAGCCCATTGAGCTCGAACGCCTCGAATTGCAGAACGCCAGGCGGAGCGAAAACGTCAGGCGCATCGACAGGAATCCTGAACTCGTCCTCGACCTGATCATGCGTGAGAAGAGCGTCTTTGATGAACGGGACGTGGCTAAGATCCTGCACCGCTACGTCGACGACGCAGTGCTGTTCCAAAGCCTCATGGTTCGGATCCTGCTCTGCCCCGAAACCTTCCGCATCGAGCGCGAACGGGTCGACCTTGCCAGCGGTACCCGCGAGCCGGCCAAGTACACGACCCGCGACATGATCCGGCTCGAAGCGGAGATGGCCAATCGTGCCGTCTGGCTGTCGCAGCGATCGTCGCATGGCGTGCGTGACACAGTGCTTGCCGCGACTTTCGAGCGTCATGAGCGTCTGTCGGACGAGCAGAAAACCGCGATCGAGCATGTGGCGGGAACTGAGCGGATCGCGGCCGTGATCGGCCGCGCCGGCGCCGGCAAAACGACGATGATGAAGGCGGCGCGTGAGGCCTGGGAAGCGGCCGGCTATCGGGTCGTCGGCGCAGCACTTGCCGGCAAGGCGGCCGAGGGACTGGAGAAGGAAGCGGGCATCATCTCTCGCACACTTGCGTCGTGGGAGCTCCGCTGGAACCAAGGCCGTGATCAGCTCGATAGCAAGACGGTGTTCGTTCTCGACGAGGCGGGCATGGTGTCGTCGCGGCAGATGGCGCTGTTCGTCGAAGCAGTGACGAAAGCCGGCGCCAAGCTCGTCCTCGTCGGCGATCCCGAACAGCTTCAACCGATCGAAGCGGGTGCCGCCTTCCGCGCCATCGCCGATCGCATCGGCTATGCCGAACTCGAAACCATCTATCGCCAGCGCCAGCAATGGATGCGCGATGCCTCACTTGATCTGGCGCGCGGCAAGGTCGGCAAGGCGATCGATGCTTACCGCGCCAATGGCAGGGTCATCGGGTCGGATCTCAAAGCCGAGGCCGTCGACAACCTGATCGCGGCCTGGGACCGCGATTACGATCCGACGAAGACGTCGCTGATCCTTGCTCATCTGCGCCGCGACGTGCGCATGCTAAACCAGATGGCGCGCATCAAACTGATCGAACGCGGGATCCTTGGTGAGGGATCCATGTTCAAGACGGCCGATGGCAGCCGCAATTTTGCCGTCGGCGACCAGATCGTGTTCCTGAAGAACGAGGGATCACTGGGCGTCAAAAACGGCATGCTGGCCAAGGTCGTCGAGGCGGGACCGGGACGGATCATCGCGCTGATCGGCGATGGCGAGAATGCCCGAAAAGTGCTGGTCGAACAGCGCTTCTACGACAACCTCGATCACGGCTATGCCACGACCATCCACAAGAGCCAGGGCGCCACCGTCGACCAGGTCAAAGTGCTCGCCTCCCTTTCGCTGGACCGTCATCTCACCTATGTCGCCATGACGCGTCATCGTGAGGACCTGGCTGTTTATTACGGCCGCAGATCCTTCGCCAAGAACGGTGGGTTGATCCCGATCCTGTCGCGAAGGAATGCGAAGGAAACGACGCTCGATTACGAAAAGAGCGCCTTCTATCGCGCAGCGCTTCGTTTTGCCGAAACCCGCGGTCTGCATCTTGTGAATGTCGCCCGAACCCTGGTTCGCGACCGGCTGGAATGGGTCGTCAGTCAGAAGCAAAAGCTTGCCAATCTAGGCGCCCGCCTTGCGGCCGTTGCCGACAGGCTCCGGCTCGTCCGCGGCGTTGCGCAGTCCCCAATCCAAAACAGCAACAAGGAGGCAAAGCCGATGGTCTCGGGCATCACAACCTTCGCCAAATCGGTCGACCAGGCGATCGAGGACAAGGTCGCCGCCGATCCGGGTTTGAAGAAGCAATGGGAGGAGGTCTCGGCCCGCTTCCATCTCGTTTACGCACAGGCGGAAAGCGCATTCAAGGCCGTCAATGTCGACGCCATGCTGAAGAACGAGACCGTTGCGAAATCCACGTTGACCAAGCTCGGGTCGGAGCCCGAAAGCTTCGGCGCGCTCAAGGGCAAGACCGGGATCCTCGCCAGCCGCTCTGACAAGCAGGAGCGAGAAAAGGCACAAACGAATGCGCCGGCGCTGGCCCGAAATTTGGAGCGCTATCTGCGCCAGCGGGCGGAGGCGGAACGTAAGTTCGAGGTCGAAGAACGCGCTGTCCGTCTGAAGGTCTCGATCGATATTCCCGCGCTGTCGCCAAACGCAAAACAGACATTGGAACGCGTTCGCGATGCGATCGACCGAAACGACCTGCCCGCCGGCCTCGAATATGCGCTCGCCGACAAAATGGTGAAGGCTGAACTGGAGGGTTTCGCCAAGGCTGTCTCCGAGCGTTTCGGCGAGCGGACTTTCCTGTCGCTTGCCGCGAAGGACCCCAATGGACAGACGTTCAATGCCGTCACGTCGGGAATGACGGCCGGACAAAAGGCCGAGGTGCAATCGGCGTGGAATATGATACGGACGGTGCAGCAGCTCGCCGCGCATGAGCGCACGACCGAGGCGCTGAAGCAAGCCGAGGCCCTGCGTCAGACGAAGAGCCAGGGGCTGTCGCTCAAATGAAGATAACCGTGTTTGCGTTCGGGACGCGACGCGCTCAGAGGACGAATGCAGTCGTGCTCTTGGCCCTGGCGGCATCCATCGTTGGCGGCGGTGTTGCTGCCGCGACCGTCGGCGGCTTTCGCATCAACATGACACCCAGTGAACCTCTCGGTCTCTGGCGCATCGTCGCGCTCGATCGCCCGGCGGTTGCCGGCGATCTCATCTTCATTTGCCCCCCGCAAACGACAGAAATGCGGGAGGCGAGAGAGCGTGGTTATCTCCGCTCCGGAACGTGCCAAGGCGGCATCGCGCCGCTCATCAAGACGGTCATAGCCATTGCCGGGCAGCATATCGAAATCGGCGCCGGCGTGACGATCGATGGACGCCCAATTGCATTTTCCGAACTGGCTGAACGGGACGGCAAGGGCCGGCCGATGAAGCCATTTCCCGGCGGCGTCGTGCCTGATGAAAGCGTCTTTCTCCTTTCACCCTTCAGGAGCTCCTATGACTCCCGCTATTTCGGCCCCCTGCCCGCCTCCGGAATCCTCGGCCTGGCGAAACCGGTGCTCACCTATGCGCCGTGAGTATCTCCAGCCAACCGCATTGATTGCCGTCGCAACCGTCGCCGGGACGGTGGGATGGAGTGGCCACGTCCTGCTTCTTCCGGTCGCCCTCGCGTTTCCGGTTCTCTGGGCGCTTGCGCGAGCACGGTGGACGGCCGCGGTCATCTCGGCCGTCTATTTCCTGACCGCATCCCGGGGACTGCCGCAGGGCGCCGCGACCTTCTATTCCTCGGACCTTTGGCCTGGATTATTGCTGTGGCTCTGTGCGTCCGCCGGCTTCGTCATCGTGCATACCGTCCTCTGGACGAAGAGGACGGGTGCTCGTCCGCGTCGCTATCTCCTGGCAGCGGTTCTGATGGCCGTTCCGCCATTCGGCATTGCCGGCTGGGCTCATCCGATCACCGCTGCAGGCGTACTATTTCCAGGATGGGGATGGTGGGGACTGGCTGCCGCGACAGCCGGCCTCATGGGCCTCGTAACCCGCATGTGGCCAGCTGTCGCGTTTGTCCTGGCAAGCTTTTGGATCTGGTCCGCCGCAACCTGGGACGAACCGAACCCACCGGAATCCTGGCAGGGGATCGACCTCGAAATGGGTGCGTCGCTGGGGCGGGATGCCAGCATTGAGCGTCACCGTGATCTGATTGCCACGGTGACGGATCGGGCATCCGGTGGCGCCCGGTCCATTGTTCTTCCCGAAAGCTCTCTTGGCTTCTGGACGCCGACCGTCAAGCGGCTATGGGTGCGAGCTTTGCAGGCAACTGACGCCACCGTTATCGCCGGCGCGGCAGTTGTCGATGCGGGCGGATACGACAATGTTCTGATCGCCATCTCTGGCGACGCCGCTCGGCTCCTTTATCGCGAACGTATGCCGGTGCCAGGCTCGATGTGGCAACCTTGGCGTCCCTTGCTTGGGGCAAGTGGCGGCGCGCGGGCGCACTTCTTTTCGAACCCCGTCGTGACCGTTGCCGGCGGACGCATCGCACCGCTGATCTGCTACGAGCAGCTGATCGTCTGGCCCGTTCTGCAGTCTATGCTGCAGGAGCCGGATATCCTCGTCGCTGTCGGCAACGGCTGGTGGACCAAGGGGACATCCATCGTCGCCATCCAGCGCGCCAGCACGCAAGCCTGGGCGCGCCTGTTCGACAAGTCCGTCGTTTTTTCCTTTAACATCTGATTTCCCAGGAGCCCAAGATGCTCGATGCCGCCCTGATTCAACAATGCGCCGACCCTTCACTGAAGCCCGCGATCGTCGAGCAGTTCGTGACCGCGGCGGGCGCAAATGATCCCTTTGCCGTCACCGTCAAATCAGGTGGCAGATTGATCCTCGTTCCGAAGGCGACAACGCAGGACGAGGCAATGGCGATCATCCGGCAGTATGTCGGCCAGACCGTGGTGCGCGTCGGCCTGACGCAGTTTCCGGCGGGCGTTGGCGTGAAGGACGCCGCCGATCTGAACTCCGATCTCGTCGATCCTTGCGAAAACCTCCGCAAGGGAACGGCGATGTTCGCCAAGGTCTTGCGGATCGTTGCCAAGTGGTACGGCAATCCGAAGAGCGACGACGTCTTCCCCCAGATCTTCGACGATGCCGTCTATGCCTGGAAGAGTGGAGAGTTCGAGGGCGTGAGTGTCTTCCAGGCGGACGATCCCGGAAAAAGCGTCACGATCGACAATACGTTGCCTGCCAACCTGGACAAGGCCAGCGCGGACATACCGCCCGCGGATGCAAACACTGAAAGCGTCGAGAAAGGCGAGAGCGTTGGATCGGCAGAAATGCGGATCGACCTATCAAGGATTGGAGGACAATGATCTCCTTGGGAAGGCCGCTATGCCTCCGGAAGCGAATAGCGCGTGAGAACAGCGTCCTCGCCATCGAGGATCACTTCGATGACTTCGTTGACCATAGCCTGCTCTCCCGCCAAATCCTGTAGTATGAGGGCAAACAATTCTCGTTGCTGCGCGGGAAGCACCTGCGGGACAATGATCACCAGGCCCGTATGCAATTCTTCTTTCGCGTACAGCTTCCGGAAGTCGCGAGCATTGTTCGTGACGAAGGTAAAATCCTCCTCGATGATCCGAGGCATCAGATCCCAGTCGGCTTCGCCGCTCAGTCCCAGCCAATTCACATGGAAGCAATCGTGGCCGTGCGCTTGAGCGACGGCCACGAGAGACGTGTGAAGGCATTCATCGATAAGAAACTTCACGAGGTCGAGCCAGACGGTTTGGAGACGTTTTCGTTCCGAAGGCTCAGGCGCTTCACGGATTTCACCTTCAGGCCCTGCTCAGAAAGCTTCCTCGGACGCCCCCTGGCGGGATGGGCCGCAACCCAGATCTCGGCAAGTTCCACCATGCGCTCGGTGAGCGACGGATAACCCTCGACGATTTCCGCTGTACTTGCGCCTTGGGTCTTCATCGCGGCAATTACTCGCACGGGAACACGGGTTCGCTTGAACACCGGCTCGCCGCCCGCGACACCCTTCACACTTTCGATCAGTCGTTCGGCTTCTCGAAGCGCCTCGGCCCGCGCGGCCAGTTGCTCCCGTGCCCGAGCGACGTCGATAATGAGATAGTCGTCTGCTCTCACGGTTTCGGCATCGGGGTTCTGGTCGATCGTATCGAACAAGCGTTTGCGGCGCTCGGCAGACAAGATCGATCCGACGCCATACCAGAGCTTCAACCGAAGCAGATCCTCATCGGTGAGCGCTCGACCCCGGCTGTCAACGAGATGAGTCTCGATGATCCGCTTGTCGATCGCATTGTGCACCGACTTAACAGCGACCTCACTGACAGCCGCCGCCTCGGCGGGCGTGTATGCGTGTGACGTGGTGGTCATAATCATTCTCCTTGTGGAGAATATATAATACAGCTCACGTACCCCGTAAAGACTGTGACCGAGCTTCTCGATACCGGGGTCCCGTCAGACCGGTAAGGAAGATTCACTTCTTTTCCGGCGGCCGCTTCAGCAGATCAGATGCTTCCATTTCCAAAATCGCGGCCAGGCGGTCTACCACATCGATGCTCGCATTGTAGACGCTGCGCTCCAGAGAACTGATGTAAGTGCGATCGATATCTGCCCTGAAAGCAAGCTCTTCTTGCGACAGGCCTTTGGCCAGCCGCGCGGCTTTCAAATTTCGTGCAAATACCTCTCGAATCTCCATGATCGAGAGAGCATCGGCTTGTAGAGTATTTCACCACGGAGTATTCTCTACAAAGACATTCCGTTGACGAATCAAGATGATGCAGCAGCGTCAGAAAGTTAGTTTCGCGCGCGTGCTGAGCCGCTCAAAATATGAACTCCCTCCCATTCTGTGACGATCTGGTATTTAATCGCGAGCGTATGCAGCCTCGGCTCTTGACGTCACAAAATGCAATTTGAGGAGACGGGGATGAAGGACGCCAGCTTATCCGGCGCAGACGAAACAAACGGAAGACAATCTCGTTACAGTTCGATGCTAAAATCGGACTTGAAGGCGCTGGCTATTTCGGCAATCCGGGAACACCGTCGGCTCCTCGCAGCCGACCAAGCCGTATATGACGAGTGGGCGCACGCGAGCGACGATCCGTCGATCTCCGGGTCGGTCCTTCAAGCTCTTCAAAACGAATACATCTCGCGCCAGAAGAAGTCTGAGAACCAGCAGGAGGAACTCTCGGAAATCCTGGACGCGCTCGGCTACGTTCCGGACGTGCTGCTTGAGAATAACGAGTAATCGTCAGAGCAGGCCACGATCCTTGGCAATGGCGACGAGCTGCGGCACGGACTGGGCGTCAAACTTTTCACGCGCCTTGTCGAGATAGTGTTGCACGGTTCTAGCATTGATTCCGGTAAGCATCGCCGTTTCAGGTGCCGTTTTTCCCTTCGTCGCCCAAAGCAAGCACGTCATTTCCCGCGGTGATAGCGTTCGCTTCGGCGCCAGCTGTGTCCTCGCGGCTATGAAGCGCAGCCGGTAATGAACGACCAGCAACGCCTGCAAAGCTTGGAACGTCTGCTGCATCTCAACTAAGTCGGTCCTCGCTTCGGAAGTCGCAAACGTTAGCATCAGATGCGAGCCGAAACTGCCATCGGTCCCTATCGTGACGCCGCTTCTTAGCCCATGATCCACGGCTTGTTCTCGGAATTTTCGAAGGTCGGACGTCCCGCGAGCTGGCCAATTATCTGCAGTCCACCCAAAGGCCTCCTGTCGACGCTTCGCCTCAGTGACTACGGGGTCTATCCGTGTATAGTGACCGGATAAATATGCTTCCTGCCAGTCTTTAGGATAGTTGTTGAATGTACGGACTTCCGCACCTGACGCTTCGAGGTAAGCGTATCGCTCGAGCCCGAATGCAGCTCCATAGTTACGCAAAGCCACTTTGACCGATACCTCGTCCTGTGACGCCTCAACGGTATCGATCAAATTCCTCAGTGCGTCATTCAATCTCACTCTCCCCATGTTCGTGCCACTGTTCGAACATGCGACGGGAATGCGAGGAGATAAATCCCCCGAACCGATGCCCCTAACTTGGGGTACCCACGTGAGGCGTGATGAGGTTCAGGTGTACTGCATGAGCTATTGCGGCCGACAGCGTGGGGCAACCGAGCTTATAGCGTGCTGATTTGAGGTAGCCGCGTGTTGTATGCTCGGATAGTCCCAGGATCTTGCCAATGTCCTTGCTATCTTTGCCGCGCGAGGCCCAATGAAGGCACTCGATTTCCCGTGATCCGAGCGCAGGTACGGGATCATTCTCACCGTGGAGTTCGAACACTGCTTTGCGATGCAGAAGAAATCCAAGCTCAAGCCACTCTGGCAAAAACTGGCGCTCGATCAACGTCCATTCTTCATCACTCTTCTGGGAGTTGATCGAGAGGAGCGAACGCCTCGATTTGTCGACAATCGGGACAGAGACTCCGTTGGTGCCGATCCCATGCAGCTCGGCATCGACCATGAACTCTTGCGCAGTCTCGGTAATATCGATCTCGCGCCAATCGAAAGGCAACTGTCGAGAAAAGCCCTCCCGAATGATTGGATCGACGTTTATGTAATCGTTGAGCAAATAGCGTGAAACCCAGCTATCGGGATAGGTCGTTCGTACAAACGGAGCGTCAACGTTATCGACGATTGTTCTCGCAAGATGAAACGTGACGAAATCAATGGGATAGTGCGATTGGAATTCATCCAAAGCGGCCGCCACTGTCGCCGCATTTTTCATCGCGCTGAAAGCGTCGGGATAGGTGGTCGAATGCTCATTTTCCTGCATGCTTCTTTCCGTAACAGTGATTATCGTTTGCGGGTTAGCGACCATAGAATCGCCGAGCTAGTCGCTAAATGCAACCCCTGAGAGCGGGAAAAGACCGACATGCTGCGGCCTCCGCTATCGACGCGAGTATCTTTTGGAGCATTTGCAATGATAAGAGAACTCATTACAGTTGCGACGGTCGATAAGCTTGCGGAAAAATAATATCCTGATCGACGAGCACATTGAATTTGTAGCCTGGTCGGATTTGGATCGTCGGCTGGACATTGAGGTTCTTCGAGATCGTCTGCTCGGCGACGCGACCGAAGCTTTCCGCGAAATTCCGCCTGGCCGCGTCGGACGCCGTGTCCTGCGTCGCAAGCGTTGAACTCTCCGGCATCGACATGTCGATCCCGGTTCCGATCAACGCGACGAGTGCTGCCGAACTCCAGGTGCGCCAGAGATGCCGATCGACCTTGTCCTTGAAGCCACCATATCCTTCGGCATCCGTGCCGGCCATGCCGCCGATCTGCAGCGTCGATCCATTCGGAAAGATGAGGTCGGTCCAGACCACGAGGACACGCTCCTGGCCGAACGAAACTTTGGAATCGTAACGGCCAAAGAGCTTTGCCCCCTGCGGGATGAGAAGCCGGTAACCGGTGGCGCTGTCATAGACGTTCTGACTGACCTGCGCGCTGATGCGCCCCGGCAGGTCGGAGTTGAGGCCGGTGATCAACGTGGCGGGAATGACGGAGCCGCGCTTTAGTTCGTAGGGCGACATTTGAGGCACGACCTGGTTCGGCAGATAGCCGAGATCCTTGATGTCCTGATTGAAAAAGTCCTCCTTGGAACCCTGGGCATTCTGGTCGACGTTCTGGCCCATGAGCCCGGATTTCATGGCGGCGGCGTAGAGGTCCGAGGCATTGTTGGCTGTCGCAGTCGTCGTCTGCCGGCTTGCGTCCGTGGAGTTGTTGGCGGCTTTCTCGACATCGGAGATATCCACCTTCAACGGCGAGTCCAGCGCCGTTGCCCGCGCCTGCAGCCGGGCCATCCTTTGGCGCTGAGCCTCGCGGAAATATTGCTCGTCCTGCTCCCGCTTCAGGCGCGCCTTCCATTCCTCTTCGGATTCAAGCCTCGGCCGCCGTTCTTCCCTCTCCGTCGGCCGGCGGTCTACAATGGGTGTTTCCTTCTCAGCCTTCTGTTCGACGGCGGGCGTTGGCTGAAACGCCTCACGTTCCACCGGCTCGCCGATGATGCCGTCCGTGACGCCGCGTTTGAGTTGGTCTCCGAAGTTCGTTGCGGGAGCATTCGAGGCGCTGTCGAGTTCGATGTTCCGATTGAAGGGGAGCCCGCGCCATGAAAGTCCGATCACCACCACGCCGACGAACAGCGCGATGATGACGATGGCGATGATGACCGGCAGCCGATTGAGACGGCGCATGCCTTTCTGATCGTCAGCCTGATTGGATGCGCCCAGCTGGAGCGATTGGACCATGTCCGCCTCCCCTCAATTCCGCTGGATGATTGAGAGCGGGCTTGCCGGCGTGGCGCCGGCTGCCGTTGTCGTGTAGGCCCGGCCGAGGACGATCGACTGCGTTGAAAGCTGTGCGAGCACCTGACCGTCGACGCCATCGAGCGAATAGGCGAGCTCGACCGGTTTCACGTCCTTTCCGACCTTGCCGTCCTTGACGACCGTGTAGCCCCATCCTTTCAGCGCCGCCTCCAGTGCCGTTGCGAAGTCCGAGGAGTCCTTTTGAATTTTAAGCGTCGTCGCACCTGCCGGACCGATCTGTTCGGCGAGCCGACTCGCCATGTCGCCGGCAATCGCACTTGCAGCGGGGCCAGTGACCGCGACGGGCGTGGAACTGGTCGTCAATCCGTCTTCGGCTGTCTGGCACCCTGAAAGCAGGGTGCCGGCGACGATGATGACGAGAAGCTTGCGCATGGTTCAGCCTCCCCGCCGGATGGTGATTTTTTGCTGACGCCAGCCGACGCCGGAGACGAGGATCGCTTTGTCGATCGCGTAGTCGACGATCATCATGTCGTTCTTCATCCTGTAGTTGACGATGCGGTTCTGACCGCCGCTGACGACGAAGAGCACCGGTGCATCCTGGCTCGAGACTGATTTCGAGAATTGAATGTATGTTTTCATACCATCCGAATAGACACGCTTCGGCTTCCAGGACGCGCTGCCGTTCACCGAGTAGGAGAAGTTCAGTTTGTCAGGTGCCGTCCCGGAGATGCCGCCGGTCTCGAGCCGGGAATTGATATCGGCGAGCTTGGTCGAGACGTCCTCCGGGTACTCGAAGCCGACGCGGGCCATATATTGGCTCGGATGAGACTTGAGTTGAATATGATAGGTGCGGCGCGATGTCGTGACCACCATCGAGGTGACGAGCCCCGGTTCCGATGGTTTGACGATCAGGTGGATCGCCTGCCCGCCGGTGGCGCCCGAGGTCGCCGGTTCCACCTTCCACCGCACGGTGTCTCCAACCAAGACATCGCGGACGATTTCGCCACCTTGCAATTCGATATCACAGACCTGCAGCGGCGAGCAGACGACCGACGGCTGCGTTTCGCCAAAGAGGAAGATGACCTTGCCATCGGGGCCGGTCGTCACCAGCCCTGACGTCCCACGCCACTTCCTGGAGATGTTCGTCCCCTTCACCTCGTTGTTCGTCATGCTCTGCGCCTCAGCGCCCCCGACAAAGACGAGCCCGGCCAGGCAGCCGGCGGCTGCGATCAATCCTGTTCTGTGCATTGAGAAATCCCCTGCCCTTAAAGCTGCGCTGTCCAATCGAAATCCCGGACGTAGAGACCGATCGGATTGAGGCGGATCGTCGCCTCATCCTGCGGCGCGGTGAGCGTAACCGTCGCGATCCCGCGGAATCTGCGTGTGCCGATTTCCTTGCCCTTCCGGTCCCGTTCGTATTCAGTCCAGTCGATCTGATAGGTCTGGTTCGACAGCGCCACGATGTTGTTGACCTCGATCGCCACCGTCGACGATTTCGCCTTCTCGAATGGGGAATTGCCGCGGAACCAGGCGTTGATCTTCTCGGTCGATGGATCAGATGTTCGAAGGAGTGCGTAGGTCCGGTCGATATATTTTTTCTGCACCACGGCATCGGGTGTGATCGAACGGAAGCTGGTGACGAAATTGCCGAGTGTGGCACGCACCACCCGGACATCCGCATATTCGATTTGTTCAGGGAAGCCCGCGGTCACCGCCGTGCCCAGTTTATCGACCCGGACGATATAGGGAACCAGCTTGACCTGAGTGCTGAGATACATCGAATAGCCAAAGCCTATGACGGCCATGGTCAGACCGAGAATGCCGACAATGCGCCATGCGGCGGCTGCCTGGACATAGGAGCCGTATCGCTCGCTCCATTCCTGGCGCGCAGCGAGATACGGGTTTTCGGGGGCGCGGTTCGCTGCCATCGATCGATCACTTTCTGATTGCTGTTAGTCTTTGCGTTCGGGAGGTGATTTTGGTCCGCTTTGCCCGCTGCGCGCCTGATCGAGCTTGGAATTGGCGAGCCCCAGGATAGACCCGGCATAGGCGCCGGGAGAGCCGATGGCCTTCTCCTTGGCAGCCGAGCCCGCTGCTTTTCCTGCCGAGCCGATCCCTGCGCCGAAACCTCGGAGCATCGCTCCTGCAACGGAGGACCCTGCGGCCCGCGCGCTTTGACCAGCCGCGAACCCTGCGCCCGTCGCGCCGGCCGCGAGGAAACCCGCGCCGGTCGCGAAGGATGCCGCCTGCCCACCGTGCCGGATTGCTTCCATGCCGCCCGAGACGGAGGCGCCCTGAACGACACCCTGAATGATGTTCGGCACATACATGGCGATGATGAAGACCACGACCGAGATCCCGGCGATGGCGAGCGTCGTCACGAACTGGTCCGAGGAGGCAGTTGGCGCGTTTGCCAGACCCATGAGGACTTCGGACCCGATCTTCGCGATCATGACTAACGCCATCAGCTTCATGCCGACGCCGAAGGCGTAGACGAGATAGCGGACAGCAAAGTCCTTGGTAAAGGAGGATCCCCCCAGCCCGAGCATGATCATGCCGGCAAGCAGACCGACATACATCTCGACCATGACCGACACGAAAATTGCTGCGACCAGCGAGAAGCAGATGACGACGACACCCATCGCCAGCACGGCCGCGATCGCCAAAGCATTGTCCTCGAACACGCCGAATTGTGCCTGCTGCGACATTTGCGAGGCAACCCGGATGCCTGCGTCGAACACTTCGGCGGGCGACGCGGATCCGCCGCCGGCGCCAATCTGGAAGAGGCTGTCGACGACCGCTCGGGCAAAAGTCGGCCCTTGCGTGAGAACAAAGGCGAAAAAGCCAATGAACATGATGCGCCGGACAAGCTCAGCAAACCAGCTGTCGAGGGAGGCCGCCTGGAGCGCCAGCCAGACCGCGGCAATGCCCACCTCGATAGTTGCCAGGATCCAGAACAGAGATTTCGCCGCATCCATGATGGTGGTCTCCCACCCTTTAGCGGCGGTGGAAACCTGATTTTCTAGTTCTGTCAGGACTTGTCCCTGTTGCGCGAAGGCAGGAGCTGCAAAGACGAGGCAAAGGAGGCCAGCGATCAGGAACGATTGTTCAAGGGTGCGTTTCACCATCTTGGGCGCATCTCCTGGCCGTCCTTGATCGGCGGCGGCTCCATGTTCGAGCCGAAGAACTTCTCCCTGACGGTGCGTTGTTCTTCGGCGAGCGCAGGCTTGTTGGATTCCTTGGAATTGACGATCAGCACGGTCGCCGCTGAGGAGAAAGCTGCCACAAGCGCGAGCACGGCAATGACAACGGCGCGGCTCACCAGCGGGGCTCCATCTTCTGACCTTCGGGAATGCTCTTGATCTCGGCATTGAAGAATTTCTCGCGCCGCGCCTGGGCAAGGTCTTTGTCGGTCTGTTCCGTCTGAAGCCAAGTCCCCATCATTGTCATCTGTTGGGAGACGAGACCGCGAAGCTTCTGCATTTGCGCGACTTGCTGAGCAGCAATCTCGTGGCCGACCTGCAAAGCCTTCATCTGCCCGTCGGCCGTCTCGGACATCGACCGCAGCGAGGACATCGTGCCTTCCTCGCTATCGAACTGGTCCGCCGTCAGACTCGCCGCCTTCAGTGTGCTGGCGATCGTGTCCCGGTTCGTATCGGACCAAGTTTGGTAGCTCGACGAAAAACTTGTCGCGTCCGGCAAATTGGTCTTGAGACTCGAGTAGCTTTGGAAGCGCTGCTGCAGCACGTCATCCGCATTGCCCATCGAAAACGAGATGCTTTGACCCTGATCGACGATGCTGCGCAACTGATTGAGGTCGCTTTCGACCTGCCCCCACATATGCGACGGGAGAGTTGCCGTGTTCTGAAGCAGATTTTGATAGATGTTCAGCTGCGTTTCGATCTGTTGGGCGAGTTGGCTGATCTGGGTGAGCTGGTTCTGGATCTGCTCACCGGACTTCCCGACCAAAGCGACCAGCTCGCCGTTGTTGAGGACCTGCGTCCACTCGGTGGCGGCACCAGTTGCGGTGCCGGCATCTGCGGGATTTGCGGCGGCGATCGTCAATGCGACCGCCGCAAGGCCGGCGAACAGCCTATTCGAAGTTGAGCAGCGATGCGGCATCGTGAACTCCTCTCGTTTGAAGCCAGTGGATCGGCCAGTCGCGGCCGTGTTCGGAATTGAGCGCGCGGATGCGCTTCAAGTCTTCCTTGCCCGATGCGCCGACGAAGCTGAGCGCCACGGGACCGAGCGCCATATCGAATAGGCGCCGGCCATCAAGGGTGACCACGTAATATTCGCGCTTGGGGATTGCGTTCGAAACGATCTCGATCTGTCGCTCATTGAACCCGATCCTCTCATAGAACTCGCGGGTCCCCGCCTCCCTGGCTGCGCCGTTGGGCAGGCAGATTTTCGTTGGGCAGGATTCCTTCAGCACGTCGATGATCCCGGAACGCTCGGCATCCGAAATCGACTGCGTGGCGAGCACAACGGCGCAGTTGGCCTTGCGTAGCACTTTAAGCCATTCGCGGATCTTGCTACGGAATACCGGATGGCCGAGCATCAACCAGGCCTCGTCCAGGACGATCAGGCTCGGTGAGCCGTCGAGACGCTTCTCGATACGTCGGAACAGATAGGTGAGCACGGGCACGAGATTGCGCTCGCCCATGTTCATCAGTTGCTCGATTTCGAAAGTCTGGAAGGCACCCAGCGAGAGACCATCCTGTTCCGCATCGAGAAGCTGGCCCATCGGTCCGTCGACCGTGTAGTGGTGGAGCGCGTCCTTGATCTCGCGCATCTGCACGCCGCTGACGAAGTCCGAAAGCGATCGACCGGCTGCGCTGGCCATCAACCCAATCTGGCGCGAAATGGCGTTGCGATGATCAGGGGTGATGGCAACACCCTGCAGCGTCACCAGCATTTCGATCCATCCCGTGGCCCATGCGCGATCTGCATCATTGGAGAGCTCCGATAGCGGACAAAAGGCCAGTGCCCTCTCCGTTTCGTTGTGATCTCCACCAATCTCATAGTGATCGCCACCGGCGGCGAGCGTCAGCGGTAGCAGCGAGCTCCCCTTGTCGAAGGCGAAGATCTGGGCCCGTTCATACCGGCGGAACTGTGCGGCAATCAGTGCCAGCAGCGTCGACTTCCCCGAACCGGTCGGCCCGAAAATCAGCGTGTGGCCGACATCGTCGACATGCAGGTTCAGCCGGAACGGCGTCGACCCACTCGCCACCTGCATCAACGGCGGCGAGTTCGGCGGATAGAATGGGCACGGCGCGATCGGATTGCCTGACCAGACAGAGTTAAGCGGAACCAGATCGGCGAGATTGCTCGTGTTGATCAGCGGTTCGCGGATATTGCAGTACCAGTTGCCGGGCAGGCTGCCGAGAAAGGCGTCGGTGGCGTTGAGCGTCTCGATCCGCGCGCCGAATCCCTCCGCCTGGATCAGCCGGCGGATTGCTTCTGCTTTTTCCTGCAGGGCCTCCCGGTCGTGATCAAAGAGAACGATCACCGGCGTATAGTAGCCATAGGCCACCAGCTGCGAGGAGGCTTGGGCGATGGCGTCTTCCGTCTCGGCCACCATGGTCATCGCGTCCTGGTCTACCGACCGGCTCTGCGTCTGGAAGAGCTGATCGAAGAACGGCCGCACCTTCTGCTGCCACTTCTTACGGGTGCGTTCGAGTTTTTGCCGCGCCTCTTCCGCATCGAGGAAGATGAAGCGCGATGACCAGCGATAAGTGAGCGGCATCAGATCCAGGCTGTTGAGAATTCCCGGCCAGCTCTCGGCCGGCAGTCCGTCGATCGCCACGACGCCGAGGAAACGGTTTTCGACCTTCGGCGTCAGGCCATGCTCGAGCTCGGCAGTTGCAAGCCAATCGAGATACATCGGGGCATCCGGCAGCCGGATCGGATGGTTCTCGCCTGTGACGCAAAAGCGAACGAATTGTAGCAGCTCGTCATAGCGGGCGACCCGCTCCCCTCCCCTCTCGACGGTTTCCCGGGTTTCCATGCGACGGATTGAAAGGGTGTTGGCGAAATACTGCTCGATCTCCCGGACAGCGTTCTTGAAAATGAACAGCACCGTATCCGCATAGGTCTTCTTTCGGCTTTCCTCGTCCGAGTAGATGTATTTGCTGAGCGCCGTCTTTTTTGATTCAAGCGGCCGATAGGTGAGGACGAGCGCGTGCTTGCTCTCGAAATGCCCCTGCTCGCGCGCGAAGTGTGCCCGCCGCTCGGCGTCGATCGCGCGCGTGACGGGATCGGGAAAGTGGCAACGATCATCCGACGGATAGTCGAATGTCGGGATGCGCACGGCTTCAACCTGGATCATCCAGCCGCTTCCAAGACGCGACAGGATCGTATTGATCTGCCGCGAGAGCTCGTTGCGCTCGAGGTCCGTGGCGCTTTCGGAATCCGGCCCGGCAAAATACCAGCCGGCAATCAGGCTTCCGTCTTTCAACAGGAGCACGCCATTGTCGACCAGGCCGGCATAGGGAACGAGATCCGCAAAGGAGGGGCCGGTGGCCCGGAAACGTTTGAGAGCAACCATGCCTGCCCCTCAATACCGGCGCCACGGCGAGGAGGTCGCCTTGTAGTAATGCTTGTAGGAGATATGGCGGACATAAACCTGTCGCATCAGCGGATCGGCCTTGGCCATCATCCTCAAAAGCCCGACGATGACGATCCAGACGGCAACGCCGAAGAGCGCGGAATAGACCGTGAGGACGACGAAGATCAGAATGACTGCGGCAAGGCCGGTGATCAGCACCAGTTCCCGGTCCGCGCCCATCAGGAGGTTCGGCCGCGACAGCGCACGGTGGATGCGGTTGCGTTGCAGCCCGGACAGGGACTCAGCCATGAGCCCCCTCCCCTGTTTCGCTTTGACCGATTGAGGTGGTTTGCTCGTCTGGAGTTCCGATGGAAGCTCCCGTCGCGCCGAATAGGCCGACGATGTTGGTGGCCCCAAGTAGGATGCCGGCGACGAGCACGATGTACATGAGCCGCCGCGCGAAATCGTTCAGCTCGCCGCCAAAGATCAGCATACCGCCGGCGATTGCGACCGCTGCAAGGGCAATGGCACCCGCGACCGGACCGGTGATCGACTCCTGGATCTGCTGCAGCGGTCCTTCCCAGGGAAGACTGCCGCCGGAACTGGCGAGCGCCGGCGCGACCGAGGCAAGGACGATGGGTGCCGCGAGGAGTACCGCGGCTACGACTGCGTTCCTACGCGACATGGCGCGCCTCCTGTTCTTCTGTAAGCTGGTCGGATTCGATCTCGTATTGGCCGCCTGCGAAGCGCTCGACCTGGATGACGTCGCGAACACGCCGCCCGCGCGGCGTCCGTTCAATCGAGACGATGAGATCGACCGCTTCACCGATCACTTCGTGCATCGGCTGTTGGCTGGCTTCGGCGGTCAGTTGCTCAAGGCGGCGAAGCGCCGACATTGCAGTGTTGGAATGGATGGTTGCCACGCCTCCTGGATGACCGGTGTTCCATGCCTTCAGCAACGTGAGCGCAGCCCCGTCGCGGACCTCGCCGACCACGATCCGATCCGGACGCAGGCGCATGGTGCTCTTCAACAGTCGCGCCATGTCGACTGTATCGCTGGTGTGGAGAAGCACGGCGTTGTCGGCGGCGCATTGAATCTCGGCGGTGTCCTCCAGAATGACCAGACGGTCTTCAGGGGCCGACTTGACGATTTCAGCGATAACGGCGTTGGCGAGCGTCGTCTTGCCTGATCCTGTGCCCCCGGAGATGATGATATTGAGCCGCGACGAAATCGCGCTGCGGATGGTCGAAGCCTGGTGTTCGGTCATCATGGCAGACCGCACATAATCGTCGAGCGGGATCAGGCGCAAGGCACGCCGCCTGATGGTGAAGGCCGGTTTGGCGACGACCGGAGGCAACAATCCTTCGAAGCGATGACCTCCGATCGGCAATTCCCCTGAGATGATCGGCTGCTCGGTGTCGACCTCCGACTGGAGTGCATGTGCCACGGTTCCGATCACCATTTCCGCAGCCGCTGAAGACATTTCGCCGGCTGGCGCCACGCCATGCCCCAGCCGTTCAATGAATAGCTTGCCATCGGGATTGAGCATGATTTCAACGACGGTTGAGTCGTCCAACGCGACGCAAAGCTGATCGCCGAGAGCCTCCTGAAGTTTTCGGACAAGTCGGGGATGGGAGCGAAGCTGGTTCACGGCTGTCTCCTTACGCTGCTTTACTGACGGAGCTGAGTTCGGATCGATAGTCGGAGGGTCGCAGACGTAGGAACATGCTGGCATTCACGGGCAGGATGCCAGCGACGGCCATCGTCACGCCGATCTTCTTGGGCTCGCCCAATCGCTGCAGCGGCCAACCGACGCGGGCGAGAATCCGCTCGAAGCGGAGATCGGTCACGGTGACGATGTCGGTGTAGCCATTCGACATGCACCATTCGATGATGCCTGCGAACATGGTCAGCGTCGCTTCATGCACTGAGCCGACTCCCCTGCCCTCTCCGAGGGAAGTGTCAATGCAGAAACGCGAACTCTCGATCATCGCGGCATGAGCATTGAGTTGGCCCTCGGGGAGCAGCGCCGGGAAAACGTCGGTCACCATAGTGGGGCCGAGTGCGGGAAGAAGCCTCGCGCACCCCGCCAGTTGGCCAGTCCCTGCGATGGCAAGAACGTAGGTCGGCCGAAGCGCGTCAAAATTATCCGACTCGCATCCCGCCGTAACGTCGACTTCCCAACCCAATCGAGCGGAGAAGACACGTGCGCGAAGCTGGTGGTGACTATGGAGGAGATGTGCCTCTTCGATCGTTCGAGGCGTTGAGAACGCGACAACTTGCATGAATTTCTCCGTCGTTTGTGGTCGGCGGGGAAATGAGCACGATTTAGAATTGGGATGCAGTTGTAGAATCCTACAAGCTCACGACGAGTGAGTCGCGCCGCGAAAGCCTCCAGGTTGGCGAACGCGGCTACTTTTGCGCCCAAAACGATGAGGCGGACTTGCAGGATTCACAGTAAAACGGATAGTGAACGCGCCGGAATAGAATGCTTGCTAACCGGCGAATATTCAAGGACAAATAGGCTTGGCCTTGAGTTTTCGCCTTCGTTGCGTTAACCGGCTGTTAACCATTAAGTCCTTGCCAACGAATGGCTTTTGCGTATCGTCACGGTAAATCTGCCGTTCTGGCAAAAAAACCGTGATGAGAGATTCTAACGTGAGCGTGGCGACAAACCCGAACCGCAAGGCTTTGCCCAGCGTCGATGAAACCATTGGTGAGCAGGCCGATTTGCTGAGCTCGCAGCTTCAGTCGATGAGCGAAGCACTCTTTCCGCCCTCCTCTCAGAAGATCCTGCGAAAGTTCACCTCCGGCGAAGCCGCCCGGTTGATGGGTGTGTCTGATTCCACGCTAAGAAAGATGACGCTGGCGGGCGAAGGCCCGCAGCCTGAAACGACCAGCAACGGTCGGCGGCTCTATACCTTGTCCGACATCAATCAAATCCGACGACTGCTGGCACAATCGACCCGCGGCCGCGAAAGCATCGAGTTCGTTCCTCATCGCCGTCCCGGCGAGCATCTTCAGGTCCTCGCCGTAACGAATTTCAAAGGCGGGTCAGGCAAGACGACCACCTCTGCTCATCTTGCACAGTACCTCGCGCTGCAGGGTTATCGCGTTCTTGCGGTAGATCTCGATCCCCAAGCGAGCTTGTCCGCCCTGCTCGGCGTTCTCCCTGAACTCGACGTTGCGTCCAACCAGACCCTCTATGCTGCAATCCGATATGATAGCGAGCGCCGCAATCTCTCGGAGGTTATCCGTTCGACATATTTTGACGGCCTCGATCTCGTGCCGGGCAACCTGGAGCTCATGGAGTTCGAGCATACCACACCCAAGGCGCTGAGCGCTGGCGCTGTCGGTGAAACTCTTTTCTTTGCGCGCGTCGCAGCAGCAATCGATGAAGTCGCCGATAATTACGACGTCGTCGTGATCGATTGCCCGCCGCAGCTCGGCTTTCTTACCTTGAGCGGATTATGCGCTGCGACCGCGATGATTGTAACCGTGCACCCGCAGATGCTTGATATCTCGTCGATGAGCCAATTTCTGTTGATGACCCGCGACCTCCTTGGTGTCGTTCGCGATGCCGGCGGCGACCTCAAGTACGATTTCATTCGCTATCTTCTAACGCGATTCGAGCCGCAGGACGCCCCGCAAACGAAAGTAGCTGCCCTCCTCCGTAACCTATTTGACGATCACGTCCTGACGAACCCGATGGTCAAATCCGCAGCCGTATCAGATGCCGGACTCACGAAGCAAACGCTCTATGAGATCGGACGCGAGAACCTGACCCGATCCACCTATGACCGGGCCATGGAAGCGCTCGACGCGGTAAATTCCGAGGTCGAAACCCTTATCAAGCAGGCATGGGGTCGAGCGTGACGGACCTTCACCAAATCGCAAAACGCCGGCAGGCTCGCCAGTTGTTGGGAGCTCCCAACAGTGCCGAAGTTTCGAGCGCAAAGACAGCAGGAGAGGTAATGTGAGCAGGAAGGATTCAATCGACTCCCTCTTCCTGAAGAAGCCCGTTGCGACGGCTTCATCAGCCTCAAAGTCATCCGACCGTGTGCGCACCGGCGCAATCTCGGCCATGGGCTCGTCCCTGCATGAGATGGCTGAGAATGCGAAACAGGCGAGCAAGCTACAGCAGCAGCTCGCCGAAGGTGAGGCAGTCATCTCCATCGAAACGGCTTCTATCGACACGTCGAAAATCGTCGACCGAATTCCGATCGATGTAGACCCCGCGTTCGACGCTCTGGTCGAAAGTATCGCCGAACACGGACAGCAAGTGCCGATCCTCGTGCGACCGAACCCGCAAGCCTCGGGGCGATTCCAGATCGCTTACGGTCGTCGGCGCGTAAAGGCGGCCGAGAAACTCGGCCGCCCGGTTCGTGCGATCGTCCGCAACCTCTCGGATAGCCAGCTCTATATCGCCCAGGGCCGCGAAAACCTCGATCGTAAAGACCTATCTTTCATCGAAAAAGCGTTCTTTGCAAAGAACCTTGAAGACGACGGATGTGATCGTCCGACGATCATTGCGGCGCTTGTCTCGGACAAAGCGGACGTGAGCCGCTATGTGGCTGTCGCCCGACAGGTACCGGAGGAGTTGGTCAAATTGATTGGCCCAGCGCCGAAAGCCGGACGCGCGCGTTGGATGACCCTTGTCGAACACCTCTCCTCCCCAGCTAAACTTGCGACTGCGCATGAACTGGTAGCTGGTTTCGCGGAGAACAGACTTCAAAGCGACGCGCGGTTAGACGCACTGTTGCGTGCCCTTAGCGAGCCGAGCAAGAAATCGCGCGCCAATAGGACGGACGTTTGGAAGACCCCTCTTGGGAAACGGGCTGCCCGCGTCGAGGCGCGTGAAGGAAAGACGTCAATTACTTTCGAAGAGAAAGTCGTCCCAGCGTTTGGACAGTTTGTTTCGGCAAAGCTGGACCAGCTTTACAAGGAATTTCAGGAACTCAACGGTGATGGAGATGAGCGATGAACTAAGCCTGTGATAGGTGGCTAGACCGCACTCACACGGCAAAGAAAAAGGCCCCCGAAACAGATCCCGGAAGCCCTTCTCAATTAGTTCGCACCTAAGAGAATCGCATTTCCCGGAATCCACGTCAAGAGTCTTTGGCATCGTTTTGGTGGGCGTTTTTCTGTTGCCTTTAGAAAGGTAGAGGAAAATGCAGACTGAACATATAGCGACGCCCTTTGGGCGGCGGCCGATGACGCTTGCCTTGGTGAAGACCCAATTCGAGTCCGCAGGCATCAAAAAGGGCAAATCGGCCGATAAGTGGAAGATCTACCGTGACGCCTGTGACGCGCGTTCCCTTCTCGGGCTGCGCGATCGGGCGCTCGCAGTACTCAATGCACTTCTGTCGTTCTATCCTGAAACCGATCTGATCGAGAGCGCCAACCTCATCGTGTTTCCATCGAACGCGCAGCTATCTGCCCGTGCCAACGGCATCGCCGGCACGACGCTTCGGGAGAATCTGGCGCTTCTCGTCCAGGCTGGTTTGATCCATCGGAACGATAGTCCGAACGGCAAGCGCTATGCCCGAAAGGGTCGAGACGGGTCTATTGAAACCGCTTACGGCTTCAACCTAGCGCCGCTGCTCGCTCGATCCGAAGAACTGGCGCTCATGGCTCATCAAGTTGCTGAAGAAAACCGACGCTTGAAGGTGATCAAGGAGAAGATCACCATCGCGCGCCGGGATATACGAAAGCTCATTTCCGCCGCGATCGAGGAGGGCGCTTCGGGCGACTGGCAGAGCATTGAGGACGGTTTTGTTGCTATGATTAGCAGTCTTCGAACCGCGAAGACGCCCACAGCCCTTGGGGAGATCCTCGAAGAACTGACACTGTTGCGAGAAGGCATTGTCAACTTGTTGGAAGATCAGCTTATTTCGCAAGAATCCGACGCCAATGCTGACGAAATCCGTCAGCACATACAGAATTCAAATACTGACTCCATTAATGAACTTGAACCTAGCTCTGGAAACGAGCTGGGCGGGAAGCCGAGCCAAGGGCCGAAGCTTCATGCAGAGCCGATAAGGACATTTCCACTTGGTATGGTCGCTCGGGCGTGCCCGCAGATATCGGATTACGCCCCCGGCGGGCGAATTGAGCATTGGCGCGATTTAATGGCCGCCGCTGTCGTGGTTCGTTCCATGCTTGGAGTTTCGCCGTCGGCATATCAGGACGCTTGCGAGCTCATGGGGCCGGAAAATGCCGCCGTCGCAATAGCGTGCATTCTGGAACGAGCCGGACATATAAACTCGGCCGGTGGATATCTACGCGATCTGACCGCGCGAACGCGAAGGGGCGAGTTTAGCCTTGGCCCGATGTTGATGGCCCTTATGCGGTCCGGCGGCAGAAATCTGAGGTCGGCGTAG
>NC_007763.1 GCF_000092045.1 Rhizobium etli CFN 42
AAAATTTCGTGTCATCTGTCCGTGGCGATCTATGGTTAACGAAAGGTGACGGAAATAAACAGGGTGATAACTTCTTGTTAGGATATTCTTCCTTTGAGATCATGAAGTTACAAGATTTTTGATTGGCAAGGCGAGGGAAGGACCTGATCGACGATCGGCCGGCGTTCGCTGGAGAAACGGTGCGGTTGGAGTTGACGTGAAAAGCCTTTTTGACGATACGGCGCGGGTGGCGTATGGCGGAAATCCGCTGAAGAGGCAATGGAAGAAGTGCTGGGCATGGGCTTGAAACGGGCGGTGGATTTTCTCCTGGCTTTGATAGCTTCGGTCATCCTGCTCGTTCCGATCCTTGTCGTCGCTCTTAGTGTCCGGCTAACATCACCAGGACCGATCCTCTACTGGTCAAAACGTATCGGGCGTTTCAATCAGATCTTCCTGATGCCGAAATTCCGCAGCATGCGCGTCGACACGCCGACAGTCGCGACACATCTGCTCGAAAACCCTGAGCGGTTTCTGACGCCCATCGGCTCGTTTCTGCGCAAATCCAGTCTCGACGAACTGCCCCAGCTCTGGTGCATTCTGGCGGGCAAGATGAGTTTCGTCGGGCCGCGCCCGGCGCTCTACAATCAATATGATCTGATCGAATTGCGGACGGTCTACGGCGTCGACAAACTGCTGCCCGGATTGACAGGTTGGGCGCAGATCAACGGGCGTGATGAATTGCCAATTCCGGAGAAGGTGAAATTCGATGTCGAATATCTTGAGCGACGCTCCCTCGGTTTCGACATGCGCATCCTGTTTCTGACGGCCGAGAAGGTCGTTCGCCGTAAGGGAATAAAGCACTAGCTTACCTACTTCTGATAGATGAGCGGTGCGGAACACTTTGATTTCCGATTATTTCAGTTGCGCTCGTTGTAGAAAATGACAACAAGGTGGTTGTCTGATTGATCTGCGAGACGCTGGGAAGCAATGCCTGAAAATACCCCCACTGAGACGCCACGCTCGAGATGGTTCTTGGTGCCGATGCAGGCGCTCGTCGCGCCTCTGCTGGCGATGCCGCGTGCTGCCAAACGCGCTCTCGCCTTGCTGGTGGATTCCGGTCTTTGTGTCCTGACGATCTGGCTGGCTTATTGCTTCCGTCTGAACGAATGGACGGTGCTAACAGGCGTGCAGTGGTTGCCGGTCTTCGTTTCCTTGTGCATGGCGCTTCCCATCTTCATCGTCATGGGCATGTATCGGGCGATCTTCCGTTATGCCAACATGGCCGCTTTCATTGCCGTTCTAAAAGCCATTGCGATCTACGGTGTCGCCTTCATGACGATATTTACGGCGCTCAGCGTCCCGGGCGTTCCGAGAACCGTCGGCATTCTCCAGCCCTTCCTGCTGCTGATTGCGATCGGCCTGTCGCGGTTGGGTATCCGTTATTGGCTCGGGGATACTTACCAGCGTATCCTTCACCAGAACACGCTCGCCAAGGTGTTGATCTATGGGGCGGGAAATGCCGGGCGGCAACTCGCCGGCGCTCTGACGAACAGCGCCGAACTCAATGTCGTCGGCTACCTCGATGATGATCCGCGCCTTAAGGGCGGCATCATGGGCGGTTTGCCGATCTATGACCCGTCGGATCTTCCGGTGCTCGCCGAAACACTTGGCGTGCACAACGTGCTTCTTGCTCTTCCATCCGCATCGCGGCAGCGTCGCAATGAAATTCTCGAGCATATCCGCAAAGCCAGGGTGAACGTCCGGACTTTGCCGGATCTCACCGCTCTGGCTCAAGGACGAGTCGCGGTTTCCGATATTCGTGAGCTGGAGATCGAAGACCTGCTCGGCAGGGAAGCGGTTGCGCCGCGGCAAGAGCTGCTCGACAAGGCGATGCGCAACAAGGTGGTGATGGTCACGGGTGCCGGCGGCTCCATCGGCGGCGAGTTATGCCGCCAGATTCTGCGCAACGCGCCTTCAAGCCTCATCCTCATAGATCAGAACGAGTTTGCACTTTATAATATTCATGCCGAATTGCTGAAGCTGGCCGAAGTTTACAAGCATGAGGGGCTGCAGATCGTGCCGATCCTTTGTTCCGTCCGCGACCAGGATCGCATGGAACATATCATGGAAAGCTGGCGGCCTCAGACGCTTTATCACGCCGCCGCTTACAAGCATGTGCCTCTCGTCGAACACAACGCCGTGGAAGGCATCAAGAACAATGTCATGGGGACATTGATCACCGCACGTGCGGCAAATAAATACGGCGTTTCGAATTTCGTGCTGATCAGCACCGACAAAGCCGTGCGCCCGACGAATGTGATGGGTGCCAGCAAGAGGCTGGCGGAGATGGTGCTGCAGGCGCTTGCGGCAGAGCTGACCGCTGACAGACTGCGGACAAATTTCTCGATGGTCCGCTTCGGAAATGTCCTCGGTTCCTCCGGATCCGTCGTGCCGCTGTTCCGGCAGCAGATCAAGGAAGGCGGCCCGGTTACCCTGACGCATCCGAAGATAACCCGCTATTTCATGACCATTTCGGAAGCCTCGCAACTTGTCATCCAGGCGGGCGCCATGGCCGAGGGCGGCGATGTTTTCCTGCTCGATATGGGCGAGCCCGTCCGCATTGCGGATCTCGCCCGCAAGATGGTCGAACTGTCCGGATTGACCGTCCGGGACGTGGATAATCCAGAGGGGGACATCGAGCTTGCCGTTACCGGCCTGCGGCCCGGCGAGAAGCTTTATGAAGAACTGCTGATCGGCGATAACCCCGAGACAACTGAACATCCGCGGATTATGAAGGCGCGCGAGGATTTCCTGTTCTGGGCAGAACTTTCGAAGAAGCTCA
Organism: Rhizobium etli CFN 42; assembly: GCF_000092045.1. Classification (NCBI taxonomy): domain Bacteria; kingdom Pseudomonadati; phylum Pseudomonadota; class Alphaproteobacteria; order Hyphomicrobiales; family Rhizobiaceae; genus Rhizobium; species Rhizobium etli. Next base: position 2,822 of record NC_007763.1, read on the forward strand.
ACTCGCTCAATGCGTCGTTGGACCGAAACGACATGGTCGCGGCGCGCGCGACCTTGGCAGAACTCGTTTCCGGCTATTCCTCAACGGGCGAGGTTTCAGATCTTGCGTTCACCGGGGCCGAAACCAATCCGGCGCATGAAGATGTCAACGCGCTAGCCTCAGGCGCAGGAAATCAGCTTCGAACCACAGGTGCATAGCGTGTACTGCCCCGGTCCGCGCAAATAAGAGCGACCATATAGGCGAATATCGGATCCAGCGCTTTTTGGTTGAACATGATACCGAAACTGCCGGTTATAATGTAGCTGCTGGTGAGCAAGAGAGCGAGCGCCATGGCTAGATCCCGGCCAGGGCCAGGTTCCTTTTTCCACGCACCGATGACGGGCGTCAGGAGCAGCAGCGAAAGCGCTGCGATACCGACAAGGCCGGCGTCGATTCCCGCTGTGAGAAAGCCGTTATGGACATGGGAATAGGGCAGTTGCGGCCTCAGGCTCTCAGGGACTTCTGCCAGGACAGCAGCCATCCGGTTCTGCGGGCCATAGCCGGTGAACGGGTCCTTGACGATCGCCGATAGGGCACCCTTGTAGAGGGCAACACGGGCGCTCAGCGACGTGATATCACCATTGGTGCTTTCGAGCGATGACAGATTGTCCTGGAGTTCACGGACGCGATAGACAACCTGGTCGCTGCCCAAGGCGAGAAGTCCCAGCAGCAATACCGAGCCGGTGATGGCGAGGCTGCGCAGACTGACATGAAAACGGTTTTTGGGAAAATACCAGAGGAAAATGACGAGGTGAACGGGGATGACCAGCCAGGCCGAGCGCGTTCCGGAAAGTAGCGCGCTGCCGAGACCGGCGGCATATCCCAATATCGCGATCTTTTGCTCCATGCTTTTGGGAGATTGAATATTGAGAAGCGCGACGCCGCCGAAAAGCACGCCGATAACGCCCAGCAGCGCCGCGTTCGAGGTTCCCGCCTCGGCCCTCGGCATCAGGAACAGGACCTGAAGCAGACTGAAAAGAAAAGTAACGATCATGCCGAGACCCGCGCCGAGAATAAAGAGCGGCACAAGGCGGCCATCGGGAGATTGACGCATGCGCGGCAAAATCAGCCAGATCGAAAAGAACGGCAGGAGCCGGAAAATCCAATCCAGTTCTTCCGAGAAAGGCGGATTGACGAATATGCTGACGATCATCACCACCGGGTAAATCGTCATACAAATGGCAACCACCCGGTCGGACTTCGACAGGTTCAGAGGAAAGCGGGCCCTTGCCAGACAATAGAGGCCGGATAGCATCGACCCGAGGAGGATGAAGGAGTTGAAATTAGGCGAAAGCCCGGGCAGGATTGCAAAGAGAAAGACCGCAATGCCATTGGATCGATCAAGCGCGCTTCCAGACCCGTTCCCGGGATGGAGCACCGCAATCACGAGTTGCCTGAAATAATTCACTTTGGTAGCCCTGACGTGTCTCTTTCCAGCCTCGCTAAGGATCGTTGTCACCGCTGTCAAGCCGTGAAGGCAGGAGGAACCTGCGCTTTTTTCCTGTCGTATTCCGGCAACAGCAGATTCGGATGCTCGTTGCTCTGCCCAACGACGGCGGCAACAGGCCGCAACAGCAAAGCTATTCCGAACAGAAAACACGTTTGAGGTGCGAACCTATTGAGAAGCTTTGTCATCCTGCGGCGCAGGATCTGAATCTCTCGTGCCCAGCCGTAGTGGCCGGCCGTTTGTAGGACAGCGACGCGCCGGTCGCGCAGCCACTTTTGGTGCCTGCAGCTATCGCCAATAGGGACGCCGCGCGCTTTCCACCGATGACCGGCCGAGGAGATAGCCGACCCCGAATGCGAGAATACCGATAGTGAGCAACACTGCGCTTGCGGTGTGCGGGTGGTTTCTAGCCCCGGCCGTGACTGCATAGACCTCACGTTTCACCCCGCTAGCCGCGGATTGGGCAACCTTGGCCAGTCCTTCGGGCGGCTCGACGGGTGTGCCGGTAAATCCGGCCTCCAAGTCTTTTTTGTCGACCATGTCGCGAGACCTTTCCTGCATTGGCTCAAGATTGCATTTAATCCTGCTCGCGTGTGCCCGGTGAGGCTTCGCGTTGATCCGCGTCTTCGAGATCCGTCTTGACGAGGAAGACATCGCCATGTTCGCGCGAGGCCTCTCGCAGCGCTTCGAGCTTGGGAGGATTGTCGGCCGCGCCATACCGCGCATCGAGTTCATGCTCGGCGTGGATCCAGTGATCCCGATGCCTGCCCTCCGGCCTGCCTTCCTTCTCCCACAGCGCGTATGCTCTTTTCCGGATCTCCTCCTCGCGGTGCACCGCCGGGCCGGTTTCGTGTGCGGCTTGCCGCGCCATTTTCCCTTTCCGCGCATCGGCAAGAGAGGATTCCGTCAGCCGCGGGTCGTCAGTCATGTCTTCATTTCTTGTGCGTCGTACCGGGTTCTTCATCGGCGCCTCCTTGATTGGATCTCAACCAATTCGGCTGATCTAAGTTCCCAACAGTCTCGACCAGCATCGAAGCGCGGTGAAACAACCCGAACCTCCAAATGTAATCCAATTCCTTCGCAGGTCTTGGCAGAGTCCCGCAGCTGATATACTAGTATGCCAGAACACGATCACTGGTCTCGATTATGCGGCAGTCCTTAGAAGCCCAAGCGCTTGCGGTTTCGATTTCTCAGGAAGTCGGTCCGAGGTTGCGACGCGTCACCACGGCCGGTGCGATCTACGAACGTCTCTATGCCGATATCGTCTCGCTCAGGATGCCGCCTGGCCTGTCGCTGCAGGAAAAGCGGATCGCCGAGGATTTCGGGGTGAGCCGCACGCCCGTGCGCGAGGCGCTGCTTAGGCTCTCCGAAGGCGGGCTGGTCGACATCTATCCGCAGTCGGGCACGGTCGTATCGCGTGTGCCCGTGGCGTCGATCCCTGAGGCGGTGGTCGTGCGCAAAGCGCTCGAAGGTACGACCGCCGAGACTGCCGCCCAAAACGCCACCGCTGCCGACATTGCCCATCTGGATGCGATCATCTCCCGGCAGCGGTCGCATGCCGCGGTCGCCAACGCCTCGAACTTCCATGAAGAGGACGAGGCCTTTCATGAGGCGATCGCTGAGATAGCAGGTTATCCCGGCATCTGGGCGATTCTGAAGACGGTCAAGGTGCAGATCGACCGGGCACGGCGGCTGGCGCTGCCGGCGCTTGGGCGCATGGACAATGTCGTCCGCGAACACATCGTCATTCGCGACGCGCTCGCCGCTCACGATGCTGCGACTGCGCGCGGCGCGATGATCCATCACTTGAGCGCCGTCATTCCCGACGTCGACGAATTGCGCTCACGTTACCCCGATTATTTCTGCTGACGGCAGGTCCAAACACGAACCGAAATGGCGAGGGAAGGAAAAAGCATGCGACAGGGTTGGAGATGGTTCGGGCCTGAAGCGCCGGTTACGCTCGATGATGTCCGCCAGACGGGCGCCACCAACATCGTCTCGTCGCTCCATCAGGTGCCGATCGGCAGGGCCTGGACGGAAAGGGAAGTGCGCGAGCGCCAGTCCCTGATCGAGACGACGCCGGCCGATCGCTCGCCGCTGGTCTGGTCGGTCGTCGAAAGCATTCCGATCCCCGATGCCGTCAAGCGCCGGGGCGGTGAGGCGAAGGCCGAAATCGAGGCGTGGATCGCCAGTCTTGAAGCGGTCGCCGCCTGCGGCATTCCGATCGTCTGCTATAATTTTATGCCCGTCGTCGACTGGACCCGTACCGAACTCGATTTCGTGACGCCGACAGGCGCCACCGCCATGCGCTTCGATCACGAGCGCTTCGCGGCCTTCGACCTCTTCATTCTGGAACGGCCGGATGCGGCGCAGCAATATTCTGAAGAGGATCGGCAACGGGCGCGCGTCGTCTTCGAGACCATGTCGGAGGAGGAGATCGCCGAGATAACTCGCATCATCACCTCGGCGCTGCCAGGTTCGACCACTGAACCTCTGACCATTCCGGCCTTCCGGGAAAAGCTTGTCGCCTATAGCGGCATCGATGCCGCAAGGCTGCGCCGGCACCTGGTCGAATTCCTGGAAGCGGTGACGCCGGCGGCCGAAGCACGCGGCGTCAAGCTGACGCTGCATCCCGACGATCCGCCGAGGTCGCTGTTCGGCCTGCCGCGCATCGCCTCGACGGCCGATGATTATGCTGCGCTCTTCGACGCGGTGCCATCGCAGGCGAGCGGCATGTGTTATTGCACCGGCAGCCTCGGCGTGCGCGCCGACAACGACCTGCCGGCGATTGCTCGCCGTTTCGCCCCGCGCATCCATTTCGCTCATCTGCGTGCCACGACCCGCGAGGGCGATGGCCGGACATTCCATGAAAGCGCTCACCTGGATGGCGATGTCGACATGGTCGCAGTTCTCAGGGAACTGGTTGCCGAGGACCGCCGGCGCGGTTCCGAAGAAAGCATTGTCTTTCGCTCGGACCATGGTCACCGCATGCTCGACGATCTCAACAAGGTTGTCACACCCGGCTACCCGGCGATTGGCCGCATGCGCGGCCTTGCCGAGCTCCGCGGCATCTTACATGCGCTGGACGCTCCTCCGACCTGAGGACGTCCAGGGCAGAACGCCGCCCTCGGTAGAAGTCATCGCGCTCTGGCCGGACGCTTCAGAGCGCGCAACCCTTCAAGAACAAATCCGCGCACATCTTCGCCCTCGCGGCGATCTCCTCAAGCCCGGGCGGTTCTTGCTGACGCAGCATCGCGGCGCGCTGCGGCTCCATGATCATCATGCCGCGCAACATGCCACAGGCGGCATGTGGATCACCAAGCGCAATCGCCCCGCGATCGATCTGCTTGCGCAGCCAGTCCTCCATCAGCGTATTGGTTCTGACGATCGCCTTCTCATAAAAGGCCGTGGCGATCTCCGGGAAACGGTCGGACTCGCTGATAACAAGCCGAGTCACTGTGATCGTGTCGAGAGACAGCGTCAGCATGCCATAGGCCGTCAGCATACGTTCCAGTCCCTGGTGGAGATCCGCCACAGCGAGCGTCCCCGGATCGAGAGTGACGAGGAAGCGTCCCGTCCGCTCGGTGATCATCTCGGAGAAGAGATCCGCCTTCGTCGGAAACAGCCGGTAAAGCGTCTTCGTTGAAACCCCCGCGCCCTGAGCGATCGCAGCGATGCTTGCCGCGGCATAACCGCTGTCGCGGAACTGGCGGTTAGCCGCCTCGATGATCACGCTTTTCGTATCGTCGTCGCAACGGACTTGCGGCCGGCCTCGCGGTCTCTTCTCGATTTTGTGATTTTGGACCATAGCAATTTTCCAAATTCTCGTTGACATTCTTTTTTTAAAGCATATTTTGGAAAACATCAAGTTTCCTAAAGTGTATTCCACCTGAATTCAAAGGCCGCGGCCGGTGGCGACAGCGACCACTCCAAGGAGAGAGACAATGTCCATCAAAACGTTGCAGGCTCTGAACAACAACGCACCTGCCCCGGAAACCACGGCTGAAGCCGCGCCCGCAACCCTCGATGCCGGCGCCGCTCCGCGCATCGTCGAAGCTGCCGCCGAGCCGGCGCCTGTCGCTCGCAAGCGCGGCGGCCGCAGATTCCTGCTTGCTGCAACGGCCATCGTTTTGATCGCCGGGGCTGCTTATTATGGGCACAACTACTGGACTATCGGCCGCTTCGAGATCTCTACCGACGATGCCTATGTGAAGGCTGACAACACCACCGTCGCACCCAAGGTTTCGGGCTATATCGCGGAAGTGCTCGTCGGCGATAACCAGGTTGTCAAGGCCGGCCAGCCGCTTGCCCGCATCGACGATCGTGATTTCCGCGCCGCCCTCGATCAGGCCAAGGCCGATGTCGCAGCGGCCGAGGCGACGCTCAACGCCAAGCAGGCCTCGCTCGACATTCAGCAGTCGACGATTGCCGCCGCGCGCGCCACGTTCGAAGTCGACAAGGCCAATGAGACCTTTGCCGAACAAAACAACAAGCGCTATGCCAATCTCGCGACCAATGGCTATGCGCCGGTCCAGACTGCGCAGCAGGCGGCTTCCGCCATCGCCGCAGCCCAGGCGACGATCGTTCGCGACAATGCCGCCCTCGATGCCGCCGTCAAGCAAGTCGATCTCCTCAATGCGGAACTTGCCCAGGCGAAGGCGACGCTTGCCCATGATCAGGCCGTCCAGCGTCAAGCGGAACTGAACCTCTCTTATGCGACCATCACTGCGCCGGTCGACGGCACCATCGGCAACAGGGCTCTGCGTGTCGGCCAGTATGTCCAAGCCGGCACCCAGCTGATGTCGGTCGTGCCGACCAGCGCGGTTTACGTGATCGCCAACTATAAAGAGACGCAGCTCACGGATGTTCGCGCCGGCCAGCCAGTGGATATCGAGGTCGATACCTACCCGGGTCGCACCTATCGCGGCCATGTCGACAGCCTTGCTCCGGCAAGCGGGCAGGAGTTCGCGCTGCTGCCTCCCGATAATGCGACCGGCAATTTTACCAAGGTCGTGCAGCGCATTCCCGTCAAGATCGTCCTGGATGGCGAGGCCGCCAATGGCGATCTGCGTCCCGGCATGTCCGTCCAGCCGAGCATCGACACCAAGGCCGATGCCGACCGTAAGTAGAGGCGGGGATCAGGAGATCGTGTCATGTCCACTATCGCAGCAACAGCGGTCGCCATTGCGCAACCGCGCGCCAGCACAAGGGATTGGATCGCCGTCCTTGCCGGCATGATCGGCGCCTTCATGGCGATCCTCAACATCCAGATCACCAATGCCTCCCTTCTCGACATCGAGGGTGGAATCGGAACAGGCGTCGACAACGGCGCCTGGATCTCTACCTCCTACCTAATCGGCGAGATCGTCGTCATTCCGCTGACGGCCTATTTCAGCAGCGTCTTCTCGTTTCGCCGCTATATCCTCGTCAACTCCATCCTCTTCCCGCTCTTTTCGATGGCCTGTGCCTTTGCGCAGGATCTCGGCACAATGATCCTGCTGCGCGGCCTTCAGGGCTTTGCCGGCGGTGTGCTGATCCCGATGGCCTTCACCATGGTGCTGACCAAGCTGCCGAAGAGCCAGCAGCCTCTCGGTCTTGCGATCTTTGCCCTTTCGGTCACCTTCGCCCCCGCGATCGGTCCGACGATCGGCGGCTATCTCACGGAGAACTACGGCTGGCAGACGATCTTTTTCATCAATACGGCCCCGAGCCTCATCATGGCGGCCGCTCTCGCTCTGACGCTGGACAAACAGCCGATGCAGCTTCACCTCTTGAAAGAAGGGGACTGGGCCGGCATCATCACCATGGCGATCGGTCTTTCGGCGCTGCAGACCGTGCTGGAAGAGGGTAACAAGGACGACTGGTTCTCCTCGCCCTTCATTGTCAAGCTCAGCATCGTCGCCTTCGTATTTCTTGCTGCCTTCATCTGGATCGAGCTGAGGGTGAAGAAGCCGCTGGTCAAGCTGCGGCTGCTCACCCAGCGCAATTTCGGCATCGGCGTGCTAGTCAATGTCCTTGTCGGCGTCGCACTCTTCGGCACGGTCTATATCCTGCCGCAATATCTCGGCCAGGTGCAGCGCTATAATGCTGAGCAGATCGGCAACGTGCTCGCCTGGACCGGTCTGCCGCAGCTGTTGCTCATCCCGCTGGTGCCCGTTCTTATGAAGCGTTTCGACGCCCGCTACATCGGCTTCATCGGGATCTCGATCTTCGCGATCAGCTGCTTCATGAACATCATGCTGTCGGCGGACAATGCCGGCGACCAGTTCTGGATCCCGAATATCGTGCGTGCCATCGGCCAGGCCTTGGTGCTGACGCCGATCACGGCGATCACCACGGCTGGCATTGCGCCCGTCGATGCCGCTGCAGCGTCGGGTCTTACCAATATGCTGCGCAATCTCGGCGGCGCGGTCGGCACGGCCTCGCTCGGCACGATCCTGACGAAGCGCGAACAGTTCCATTCGAATATCATCGGCCAGTCGATTACGCTGACCCGTGACGAGGTGCGCGATCGCCTGGGAAAATTGTCAGGTTACTTCATCCAGCATGGCGTCACCGATCCGGCCGTTGCATCGCAGAAGGCGATCGTCGCTCTTGGCCAGACCGTCAAACGTCAGGCCCTCATCATGGGCTTCAGCGACACCTTTGCCGTGATCGGCGTGGTCTTGGCGCTGGCGGCGATTGCCCTGCTTCTCACGAAAAAGCCGCAGGCTGGCGCAGGCGCCGGCGCCCATTGAAAAGCGACCGACGCCGCAGGAAAATCATCCTGAAAGAAAGCCCTCCTTTATCCGGAAAGGAGGGCTTCGCTGCGAAAATCTACTGCCCGATTTCGACGCTGAAGGCGAAGCGCGCCGTAGTACCCGGCGCCAGCAGGGTGGTCGAGGGCCGCTCCGACAGTTCGCCTGATGCTCCAGTTTGCGCAGCAGTCCCGTGCCATGGTTCGACGCAGAGGAAGGGCGCCCCTGGCTTGGTCCACAGCGCAAGATTGGGCAGGTTTTCGAAACGGAACCGCAAGGCCGGCCCACCCTCGGCGCCGTAGCGCAACCCTTCGCCCGCACCTTCGGGGAAAATCATCGCATCCTGCTCGAACATCCCATGATCCAGCACCAGTCGGCCCTTGTCGAAGGGGGAGGGCAGCGGCGCTGGATCGATAAGGCCGCCCACCAACCTGACGAGCCCCGGCTCGCCTTCGTTGTCGAGCGTCACTGTATGGGCGCGCCCGGAAGCGCCAGGCAGCGGCCAGGCAAAGGCCGGATGGAAGCCAAGTCCGAACGGCATGATTTTCCGGCCGCGGTTGCTGACCTCCGCCGATATCGTCACCGCACGGCCAGTCACCGCATGCTCCACGGCGAACAGAAAATCGAATGGAAAGACCGCCCTTGTCGCCTCGGAGGCGGCAAGCTCGTACCGGCACATCGTCGCCGTGGATGCCGCGAGCCTAAACTCGTTACGCCGGGCAAAACCGTGCTGCGCCATCGGATAGGGGGTGCCGTCAATTGAGATCATGTCATCCGGCGCCTTGCCGACGATCGGAAACAGGATCGGTGAGCGCCCGCTCCAGAAAGCCGCGTCACCCGTCCATAACCACGAGCGCCCATCGCTGCTGGTGAGCGCCTGCATCTCGGCGCCGAGAGAAGAAACGTCGACAGTGAGGTCCTGACTGCCGATCCTGACTGAGCTTGGCATCACAATCCCTTTCCTACCAGTTCGGCGCTAAACCATTGGACACCGTTGATTTCATTTCCCGAGAGGAGGGGCGGCGGTGTTCGCGCGTCATCTGCGCACCGCGCCCAATCGCGCGAGCACTTCATTGGGGATGCCGTAGCGCTGAATGGCGTCGCGGTTGTTCCGCAATCCACAGATCTCGCGCTGGACGAAGAAGGCCCAGACGGCGTCGGAGGCTTCATTGACAAGCCTTTCGCGCTCCTCGGGGCTCTGGCGCTCGACCCTCCAGGCTTTCAGGTTCGCGAGTGCCGCCTCCACCTTTAGCCCATGACGGCCGAGCGAATCGGCGCGTGCGGCCATGAGCTCGTATTCGAGAACGTTGAAACCGCCAGTGTTCTGATTGGATTGTCTGAAAGACTGCGGCGGGCGAACGCTCATGGGCACAGGTTTCCTTCGGCGTGGGTCATGATGTTATCCAATTCGAACTCAGAGATCGAGAGGTCCGAACGGGTCTATCCTGCCGTTTCCACGCGTGGCATAAGGGCGCCGAAACTTTCCCGGGACCCCCATAGCACACCATGATTCGTATCGAGAATATCAGCAAGCAGCTTAGCCATCGCATCCTCTTCATCGAGGCGTCGGCGGCGCTCAACAGAGGCGAGAAGATCGGCCTCGTCGGCCCGAACGGCGCCGGCAAGACGACGATCTTCCGGATGATCAATGGCGAAGAGCAGCCGGACGAGGGCCAGGTGTCCTGTGAGAAGGGCGTCACGATCGGCTACTTCAACCAGGATGTCGGCGAGATGGCGGGCCATAGCGCCGTCGCCGAGGTGATGAACGGCGCCGGGCCGGTCAGCGTCGTTGCCGCCGAGCTGCGGGAGTTGGAGGCCGCCATGGTCGATCCGGAGAGGGCGGGCGACATGGAGGAGATCATCGAGCGCTACGGCGAGGTGCAGGCGCGTTACGAGGAGCTGGACGGTTATGCGCTCGACGGCCGCGCCCGCGAAGTGCTTGCGGGCCTGAGCTTCAGCCAGGAGATGATGGATGGCGACGTCGGCGCGCTGTCGGGCGGCTGGAAGATGCGTGTGGCGCTTGCCCGGATCCTGCTGATGCGCCCCGATGTCATGCTGCTCGACGAGCCGAGCAACCATCTCGATCTCGAAAGCCTGATATGGCTCGAAGAGTTCCTAAAGGGCTATGAGGGTGCGCTGCTGATGACCTCGCACGACCGCGAGTTCATGAACCGTATCGTCAACAAGATCCTCGAGATCGATGCCGGGTCGCTGACCTCCTATTCCGGCGACTATGAATTTTACGAGCAGCAGCGGGCGCAGAACGAAAAGCAGCAACAGGCCCAGTTCGAGCGCCAGCAGGCGATGCTCGCCAAGGAAATCAAGTTCATCGAGCGGTTCAAGGCGCGCGCTTCGCATGCTTCGCAGGTGCAGAGCCGCGTGAAGAAGCTGGAGAAGATCGACCGGGTGGAGCCGCCCAAGCGCCGCCAGTCGGTCGCGTTCGAATTCCAGCCAGCGCCGCGCTCCGGCGAGGACGTGATCAGCTTAAAGAACGTCCATAAGAAATATGGCAGCCGAAGCATCTATGAGGGGCTGGATTTCATGGTGCGGCGGCGAGAACGCTGGTGCATCATGGGCATCAACGGCGCCGGCAAATCGACGCTGCTGAAGCTGGTGACGGGCACGACCACGCCGGACCAGGGCAGCGTCGCTCTCGGCGCCAGCGTCAAGATGGGTTATTTCGCCCAGCATGCCATGGATATTCTCGATGGCGAACGCACGATCTTCCAATCGCTGGAAGATCGGTTTCCCCAGGCAGGGCAGGGGCCTTTGCGGGCTCTCGCCGGATGTTTCGGCTTTTCCGGCGATGACGTCGAAAAAAGGTGCCGAGTGCTGTCGGGCGGCGAGAAGGCCCGATTGGTCATGGCGATGATGCTGTTCGACCCGCCGAACCTGCTCGTGCTCGACGAACCGACCAACCATCTCGACCTCGACACCAAGGAGATGCTCATCAAGGCGCTGTCGCAGTATGAGGGCACCATGCTGTTTGTTTCGCACGATCGGCATTTCCTGGCCACGCTCTCCAATCGGGTGCTGGAGCTGACGCCCGAGGGCATCCATCAATATGGCGGCGGCTACACGGAATATGTGGCGCGCACGGGTCATGAGGCCCCTGGCCTGCGCAGCTGACGGCTATTTTGCCGGCCAAGTCGAAACCATCAAAATCGCAACGACCAGCAGAGCGCTGTCCGGCATATTGTTGGACGGCCGGAGCTTTATCGGCGGTTGTGAAAGCCGTTTATGTGAGCGAAGAAGAGCGCCGGCCGACATTGCCGGCGCTCTGCCACGATGATGACCCATTTCCGTGGTGTTCGGGCCTTCTTCAAACAATCGGGGCGGGCACATCAGCATGGACTGGATCAATCGTCATATCGATCAGCCGTTATTGAACGGCGCGGCAGGCTTGCTGCGGCAGTGGCACATTCGTACGCGGCAGTCGCCGGAGCTGCTGGAGCCGACGTGGAATCTCGTCGTGCTGTCCTTTCTGCTTATCGCGAGTGGACAGGTTATGGCGGGCAAGCCTTTCGCGCTGAGCATTGCCGCGCTGATCATGCTGGCCCTGCCTTCAGCCAAAAGATTGTTTTCGGCGGTCAAGGCGGGCGGAAGCGCCTATGGCGTCCGGGAATACAAGTCGTCGCGGGCGCGAGCCGTTGCCAAACGGGAAGCGGAATGGTCGGTGCGGATCATCGTGCTGTTCTCATCCGCCTGCCTTCCCTTTATCGCCCGCATCGACGATCCGGTGGGCGCCTGTTTCATGCTGGGGGCAAGTGTCTGGTTCGTGCTGACCGGGCCGCTCAAGACTTATCTCGATGCGGCCGAACCTCCCGAGCCGACCGAAGGCGACCGGATGTACGGCGGCGTCTTTCAGTTCGGCTGAGCGACGCACGATGCGATGTTCCATCCGCCGGCCGTGGGAGTGAGGGAACCAAACCGGGCGGCCGCCGTTATCTCCGCAGCAACGTAAAAGGAGATTGCGATGCTTTACTACGCTCTGGTGTTTCTCGTTGTGGCCTTGATTGCCGGTGTCCTCGGATTTGGCGGCATCGCAGGGGCTTCAGCTTCCATTGCCCAGGTTCTGTTCTTCATTTTCCTGGTGTTGTTCGTCGTCTCGCTTGTCATGCGCTTTATGCGCAGAGTATAGTGAAGATTGGTCAAGTATAAAGCCCGGTGATAACTATCGCCGGGTTTTGTTTTTCTTGATAGTTCCGCAGCGGTCGGCGGAAGCCCGCTGCGAGCGAATGTGCTTTTCATGCAACCATCCCTAACAAGATCGTGAAAGACCGCATGCAAGTCGCATATGCCTTCGAAATGTCCCAATGGGGCTGAACCGTATCGCTGTCGCTTGCGCCTCCCACGCGCTTTGACACGCGACGCGAAAACGGCGCCGTCCGGGATTGCTTGGCGGTCCCCTGCGATATCCGGTGCCGCCAGCCGGGTGTTCCCGTCACGATTTGAGAAGGAGAGACTTATGAAGAAAACTCTTGCGACGGCGTTTGCCGCGGTATCGTTGACGTTTGTCGGCGCGGGGGCGGCCAATGCCGCCGACCCCGTCACCAGAACCTATGAAGAGCCGGACCTGCGCAACGGCGTGAAGATCGGCTATCTCACTTGCGATATCGGCGGCGGCACGGGTTATGTGCTCGGTTCGTCCAAGGAAGCCGATTGCGTCTTTCAGTCAATTGTCGGCAATGAGCTTTTCGATCACTACACTGGGGAAATTCGAAAGCTTGGCATCGACCTCGGCTTCACCACGCGCAGTCGCCTGATCTGGGCGGTATTTGCGCCGACGGCTGGTTATCATCGCGGGTCGCTCGCTGGACTTTATGTCGGCGCCAGCGCAGAGGCGACGGTCGGTGCCGGCGTCGGCGCCAACCTCCTGGTCGGTGGCACCTCCGGTTCAATCCATCTGCAGACGGTTAGCCTGACTGGCCAGCTCGGCCTGAATGTTGCGGCCGGCAGCGCGTCGATGACACTGACCCCGGCGGATTGACGGGTTTTGTCGCCCCCTGCCGCGACGCGGCGGGGGCGTCGCGCGATTATTGGGTTGGGCTTGCTGGCGACGAACGATGGATATCCGAATCGCAACGCCCGGCGAGGACGAGATCCTGTCGGGCACTATCTGAAAATCTGGGACAGCTATGGCACGCCGCCCGAACATTAGAGGCCGGATGCGGCGGCGCGGATATTGTCGTTTTTGAGAAGCGGTCGCGAGGAGCGACGCCTCGCCTCGTTCCTGGCCGTTGTGGACGATGAAATCGCCGGTTCCGTATCTTGCCAGCTACACCAGTCGCCGTTTCCGGAAGTCATTCGGCCGGAGCAGCGGTTGCACGGTTACATCTGGTCCGTCTATGTCGCGGAGGCTTTCCGCCGGCGCGACATCGCCTTGGCGCTGACGAACAGGGCCGTTGATTATTTGAAATCCATCGGCTGCACGACCGCTGTCATCCACGCCTCGGATGCGGGGGAACCAGTCTATCGCAGCGTTGGCTTCGAGCTGGCGAAGGAAATGCGCCTGAAGTTCCCCGCGAAGTAAGCCACCTAGCCGAAGCGGCTGTAGACGGCTGAGGAAAGTGCGCGCCGCGTCTTCTGTTTACGTTTTCGGCTTGCCGGGTGCGATAAAGGCGTTGATCCTCGCCTCGTCATGGCCGGCTTCGCGCAGGAAGCGGCTGGCGAATTCGATGGCAGGGCTTCTCAATGCATCGTCCGGCCGGATCAGGTGAAAAGCGACATGGGAATCGAGGGTACGCTGTGACACTGCGACGACGCGGCCGGCGGCAAGCGCGGCATCCGACAGCGGCGGCCTTGCAAGCGCAATGCCGAGCCCTTGCGCGCAGGCATCGATCACCAGATTGTAATCCTCGAAGCGTCGGTCCTGCCCACGCGGCGTATAGTCGACGCCCTCACGCGCGAGCCAGCGACGCCAGCCCTCGATATTGGAGTCGTGAAGGATCGGCAGATCGAGCAGCGAAAGCGCATCCGAGCGTTTCCCGAGTCGTGCTGCCATCGCCGGTGAGGCGATCGGCAAAGATTTCTCCTGCCAGAGCGGCAGGGCGCGCACGCCGGCCCATGGTCCCTTGCCGCAGCGGATGGCAAGGTCCGTACCTTCGCCGAAGTCCGCCAGGCGGTGTTCGAGCGTCAATTCGACATGCAGCTCATTTCCTTCGAGCTTTGCCAGGCGCGGAAACAACCATAGAGAGGCGACGGACGGAGTAACGGAAAGGCGCACCACCGCCTTGTTCGGCCGTGGCAGCCAGCGCTCGCCGGTGTTACCAAGCAGGGAAAGGGCTTCCTCGGCACGGGCGTAGAAGCGCATGCCCTCCGGGGTGAGGCGCACACCGCGAGCTTCACGCGCGAAGAGCCGCACACCCATCCAGCGCTCGAGCCGCGAGACCTGCCGGGATACGGCGCCGTGAGTGATTCCGCTTTCCTCGGCCGCGGCCGAAAACGATCCGAGCCGGGCGGCGCGGGCAAAGGTCTCGAGCGTATCGAGCGGTGGGAGCGCTGGCGAGCTGTGAACCATGCGCACATTTGATCATCGATTGCGGTGCTTTTCAAGCATGCATTGAAGGGCTAATTCATTGCGGCACGCACAGATGGAGGCGAAAATGAGCATGGCGGCAAGCGCACCGGTTTCGGCAAAACAGCAAGGCGGCTTCGATCTGATCGCCTTTGCGGCGATCGTGGTTACCATTCTTTTCTGGGCCTCTTCCTTCGTCGTGATTCGCATTTGCCTCGGACCGCTGACGCCGATCGAACTGGCAACGGCCCGTTATGTGGCGGCAGGCGTCCTCGCCCTTGTCTATCTCGCCATCTACCGGCCGATGCCGGAAAAGCGTGATTTCCTCCGCCTCTCGGTGGCTGCTATCCTCTTCATCGCCGCCTATGCGGTTCTCCTGAACACCGGCGAGCAGACGGTGGCGGCGGGGCCGGCGAGCTTCATCATCAATACCATGCCCGTCTTCACCGCCCTGATTGCCACATTCGCGCTCGGCGAGCGCTTCGGACGCTGGGGCTGGGCGGGTACTGCGGTTTCCTTCGGCGGCGTGGCGCTGATTGCGCTTTCCTCTGACGGCGGCTTCAAGCTCGATCCGAACGCCGTGCTGATCCTCGGGGCAGCGCTCTGCTCGGCGATATCAAGCGTGTTGCAGAAACCGCTGCTCGCTCGCCTGCCGGCGCTTGCCGTCACCGCCTGGATCCTGCTGATCGGCTCCGTGCCGCTGTTACCAGCCGTCCCATCCACGATCAGCGCGCTGGCCGCGGCGCCGGCAGAGGTCAATTGGGGCGTTGCCTATCTTGTCATCTTCCCGACTGCGATTGGCTATCTTACCTGGGCCATCGCCTTGAAGCGGCTGACGGCTGCGCGCGCCTCGAATTTCCTCTACGGCGTCCCGCCGGTCGCAACGCTGATCGGGTTCGGCTGGCTGGGCGAGACGCCGACTGCGCTCGGCGCAATGGGCGGCGTCATGGCGATCCTCGGCGTGCTCGTGGTCAACGTGATGCGGAAACGGTAGCTGCATCGCGCACCGCGGCATTCGGAGTGCGGAAGGGCCCGCTAACAAATAGGCATTGCGCTGCCGTTCGCTTTCTTTAAAAACGAAAGCAGATCGAAAGGGGCGCCGATGTTCTTGACCGACCGACAAACTGAAATCGTGTCGATTGCTAAATCGAGCGGCAGGGTTCTGGTCGAGGAGCTTGCCTCCCGTTTTTCGGTGACGCCGCAAACAATCCGCAAGGATCTGAACGATCTCTGCGATGCCCAGGTGCTGACACGCATCCATGGCGGTGCGACATTTCCGAGCGGGACGGAGAACGTCAAATATGAGGCGCGACGGCAGATCGCCGCTTCCGAGAAGCAGGCAATCGGCATGGCGGCAGTCGAGCTGATCCCGAGCGGAGCCTCGCTTTTCATCAATATCGGCACGACGACCGAAGCGGTGGGCGAGGCGCTCGCCAACCACCACGAGCTGATGGTGATCACCAATAACATAAACGTTGCCAATAGGTTGCGTCTCTTTCCGGCAATCGAGGTGGTGATTGCCGGTGGGGTCGTGCGTGGCTCGGACGGCGGCATCGTCGGCGAAGCGGCGGTCGATTTCATCCGCCAGTTCAAGGTCGATTATGCCGTCATCGGCGCATCGGCAATCGATAGCGACGGCGCGCTCCTTGATTATGATTTTCGCGAAGTGAAGGTCGCCCAGGCGATTATTGCCAATGCCCGGCATGTCATCCTCGTTGCCGATTCGACGAAGTTCGAACGCACCGCGCCGGTCCGGATTGGCCAGCTCTCCCAGGTCCATACCTTCATCACCGACCACTGTCCGGTGCCGTCGATCCGTAATCTCTGCCTCGAATACAATGTGAAGCTGATCGAAACGAGCACCAGATCGCGTTAGATCATGCGAATGGAACAAACATTCGTTTGACATTCACATTCCTTTCGCTTTAACTGTTATCACTTTCGCAATCGCGCAGATTTTGTGCGATGCGAAATCAGCAGCGGGCTCGGAGGGGCAATTGAGCCGGGAGATACACGACATATTCGTCATCGGCGGCGGCATCAACGGCTGCGGCATCGCGCGCGACGCCGTTGGGCGCGGCTATTCCGTCGCGCTGGCGGAGATGAACGATTTCGCCTCCGGCACCTCGTCGGGAGCGACCAAGCTGATTCATGGCGGCCTGCGTTATCTCGAGCATTATGAATTCCGCCTGGTGCGTGAATCGCTGATGGAGCGCGAGATCCTCTGGGCGATGGCGCCGCACATTATCTGGCCGCTGCGCTTCGTATTGCCTTATCATAAGGGCGGCATTCGCCCGGCCTGGCTGATCCGGCTCGGCCTTTTCCTTTACGATCATCTTGGCGGCCGCAAGCTACTGCCGGCGACCTCCGTGCTCGACATGCGCAAGGACCCGGCCGGCAAACCGCTGAAAGCGCTGTTCACAAGGGCGTTCGAATATTCCGACGGCTGGGTCGATGATGCCCGCATGGTCGTGTTGAACGCCCGCGACGCTGCCGACAAAGGGGCGACGATCATGCCGCGCACCAAAGTGGTGTCGGCGCGACGCGAGAATGGTCTCTGGCACATTGAAACGACCGATACGGTCACTGGCCGCGATGACAGCCATCGGGCCCGCATGCTGATCAACGCCGCCGGTCCCTGGGTCGATCACGTCATCCGTTCCGCCTTCGGCCAGAACGAGGCCCGCCACGTTCGTCTCGTTCAGGGTAGCCATATCGTCGTCAGGAAGAAGTTCGACGACCCCCGTGCCTATTTCTTCCAGAATCCCGACAACCGCATCATCTTCGCCATCCCCTATGAGGGCGACTTCACCCTGATCGGCACCACGGACCGCGACTACACTGCCGATCCCAAAGATGTCCGGATCTCCGAGGAGGAGACGGTCTATCTCTGCAATGCCGCGTCGGAATATTTCAAAGAACCGGTCAGGCCGGAGGACATCGTCTGGACCTACTCGGCAGTCAGACCGCTTTTTGACGACGGCGCCTCGAAGGCGCAGGAGGCGACGCGCGATTATGTGCTGAAGCTGGAAGGCGAAGCCGGGGCCGCGCCGCTGCTCAACGTCTTCGGCGGCAAGCTCACCACCTATCGTCGGCTTTCTGAGCATGCGCTGGAGAAGATCGGCGCCGCGATCGGCGTCAAGGGTGCTCCTTGGACGGCCAAAAGCCATCTGCCCGGCGGCGACTTTCCGGTTCGTGGCTACGAAGCGGAAGTCGCCGGTCTTAAGCGGCGCTATCCGTTCCTTGCCGATGCACACGCCCGCCGGCTGGTGCGCCGTTACGGCACGCGGGCTGTGACTCTGCTTGGCGCTGCCCGCGGCCTTGACGACCTCGGGCGGCTGTTCGGCGGCGATCTCTACGAGGCCGAGGTCAAATATCTCGTTGAGCATGAATGGGCCCGGCACGCAGAAGACGTGCTGTGGAGGAGAACAAAGGATGGTCTGCGCCTTTCGAAGGAACAGGCCCAGTCACTGGAGGAGTACATGGCTGCCATACCGGCGATGGCCGGATAGGCGGCATGTGGTCCCCGCTGCGTGGAGGCAGGGGAATCGGAATGCTGGAACTGCGAAACGCCGCCAAGATGGTGGGCGCGGACTATCACATCTATCCGACCGATCTGGTCCTTGAGCGGGGCACACTGAATGTCCTGCTTGGGCCGACGCTGTCGGGCAAGACGTCGCTGATGCGGCTGATGGCCGGGCTCGACCGTCCGACCGCCGGCTCCGTCCATTTCGACGGTGCCGACGTCACCGGCATGCCGGTGCAGAAGCGCAATGTCGCCATGGTCTACCAGCAGTTCATCAACTATCCGGCATTGACCGTTTATGAAAACATCGCCTCGCCGATGCGCATCTCGGGCAAGGACGCCGCCACGATCGACCGCGACGTGCGCAGGGCCGCCGAGCTTCTGAAGCTCACGCCCTATCTCGACCGCACACCGCTGAACCTGTCCGGCGGGCAGCAGCAGCGTACCGCGCTTGCCCGCGCGCTCGTCAAGAATGCCAGCCTCGTGCTGATGGACGAGCCGCTTGCCAATCTCGATTACAAGTTGCGCGAAGAACTGCGTGAGGAGCTGCCGAAGATTTTTGCCCAGTCGGGTGCGATCTTCGTTTACGCCACCACCGAACCGTCCGAGGCGCTGCTGCTCGGCGGCAATACGGCAACTTTGAACCAAGGTCGGGTCACCCAGTTCGGGCCGACCATCGACGTCTATCGCCGCCCTGTCGATCTCGACAGCGCCGGCATCTTCGCCGATCCGCCGCTGAACTCGCTCGACGTGACGAAATCGGGCGATATCTTCACGCGCCCGAGCGGGGCCACGCTTCCCGTCCCCTCGCATCTGGCCGCGGTGCCGAACGGGCCGGTGACGATCGCCTTTCACCCGCATCATCTCGGCCTTCGGGCCCAGACCGGCGATGCGGCCCGCCTGCAGGCGCGCACGCTGGTTTCCGAGATCACCGGTTCGGAAAGCTTCGTGCATCTGGAATATGACGGCGTGCGCTGGGTGATGCTGGCGCATGGCATTCACGACATCGATCCGGATATCGAGATCGAGGCCTTTCTCGACACCCGCCACCTGATGGCCTTCGGCGCCGACGGCCGCGCCATTGCTGCGGTCGGCGCTGTCGCTGCAGCCGGAAAGGCATAGGAGAGCACCATGGCACGCATCACGCTCGACCATATCCGCCACGCCTACGGCGCCAATCCGAAGACGGAAAAGGATTATTCGCTCAAGGAAGTCGATCACGAGTGGAACGACGGCGGCGCCTACGCGCTGCTCGGCCCCTCCGGCTGCGGCAAGACCACGCTGCTCAACATCATCTCCGGCTTGCTGCAGCCTTCGCATGGCCGCATTCTCTTCGACGGCAAGGATGTGACGAACCTTTCGACGCAGAGCCGCAACATTGCGCAGGTCTTCCAGTTCCCCGTCATCTACGACACTATGACCGTCTACGACAATCTCGCCTTCCCGTTGCGCAACCGCGGCGTGGCCGAGGCCGATGTCGACCGGCGCGTGCGCGACATTCTCGAAATGATCGATCTAGCCGGCTGGGCCAAGCGCAAGGCGCAGGGGCTGACCGCCGACCAGAAGCAGAAGATCTCGCTCGGCCGCGGACTGGTGCGCAACGACGTCAACGCCATCCTGTTCGACGAGCCGCTGACCGTCATCGATCCTCATATGAAATGGGTGCTGCGCTCGCAGCTGAAACGGCTGCACAAGCAGTTCGGCTTCACCATGGTCTATGTCACCCACGACCAGACCGAGGCGCTGACTTTCGCCGAGAAGGTCGTCGTCATGTATGACGGCCAGATCGTTCAGATCGGCACGCCGGCCGAGCTGTTCGAGCGTCCGAGCCACACCTTCGTCGGATATTTTATCGGGTCTCCGGGCATGAACGTCATGCCTGCACAGATCGACGGCAGCGCCGTCAAGATCGGAGATGAGGTGCTGACGCTGGATTATGCGCCGAATACCAATGGCGCGGTGAAGACCGAACTTGGCATTCGCCCCGAATTCATCCGCCTCGGGCGGGAGGGCATGCCGGTTACAATCAACAAGATCGAGGATATCGGCCGGCAGAAGATCGTGCGCGCCCGTTTCGCCGGCCAGCCGATCGCGATCGTCGTCTCTGAAGATGACGACATTCCCGCGGATGCCCGCGTCACCTTCGATCCGTCCGCCATCAGCATCTACGCCGACAGCTGGCGTGTCGGCAGGGAGGCCTGAGCCATGCAAAAAACGTGGAACAACAAAGCCTGGTTTCTGGTGCTGCCGGTGCTGCTGCTCGTGGCCTTTTCGGCGGTCATTCCGCTGATGACCGTCGTCAACTACTCGGTGCAGGATACGTTCGGCAATAACGAGTTCTTCTGGGCCGGCACCGACTGGTTCGTCCAGACGCTGCATTCCGACCGCTTCTGGGAAGCGCTCCAGCGCAATCTGCTGTTCTCCTTCATCATCCTGGCGCTTGAAATTCCGCTGGGCATCTTCATCGCCCTCAACATGCCGAAGTCGGGGCCCGGCGTCCCAGTCTGCCTGGTACTGATGGCGCTGCCGCTGCTCATTCCGTGGAACGTCGTCGGCACCATCTGGCAGGTTTTTGGACGCGTCGATATCGGCCTACTCGGTCATACGCTCGCCGCGATCGGTCTCGACTACAATTATGTCCGCGATCCCGTCGACGCCTGGGTGACTGTCATCGTCATGGACGTCTGGCACTGGACGAGCCTCGTTGTGCTGCTCTGCTATGCCGGCCTGGTTTCAATCCCGGACGCCTATTATCAGGCTGCCAAGATCGACGGCGCCTCGCGCTGGTCCGTCTTCCGCTACATCCAGCTGCCGAAGATGAAGCGGGTGCTGCTGATCGCTGTGCTCCTGCGCTTCATGGACAGTTTCATGATCTATACCGAGCCCTTCGTCGTCACCGGCGGCGGCCCCGGCAACTCGACGACCTTCCTCTCCATCGACCTTGTGAAGATGGCGGTCGGCCAGTTCGATCTCGGCCCGGCGGCGGCAATGTCGATCATCTATTTCCTCATCATCCTGCTGCTCTCCTGGGTGTTCTACACCGTGATGACCAGCAGCGACGCGAGCTAAGGGGGAGGGCAGATATGACCAGAAAATACAAACCCGCAGGCAGCCTCTCCTGGCTGGTGCCGACGATCTACATCCTCTTCCTGATCCTGCCGATCTACTGGCTCATCAATATGAGCTTCAAGGAGAATGCCGAAATCACCGGCGCCTTCTCGCTCTGGCCGGCAGCCCCGACGCTGCGCAATTATACGGTAATCTTCACCGATCCGTCCTGGTATAACGGCTACATCAACTCGATCATCTATGTGGTGATGAACACGGTGATCTCCGTCGCCGTGGCGCTGCCGGCGGCCTACGCCTTCTCGCGCTACCGCTTTCTCGGCGACAAGCATCTGTTCTTCTGGCTGCTGACCAACCGCATGGCGCCGCCGGCGGTTTTCGCACTGCCCTTCTTCCAGCTCTATTCGGCCTTCGGCCTGATCGACACGCATATTGCCGTGGCGCTTGCCCATTGCCTGTTCAACGTGCCGCTCGCGGTCTGGATCCTGGAAGGCTTCATGTCCGGCGTGCCGAAGGAAATCGACGAGACCGCCTATATCGATGGCTATTCCTTCCCGCGCTTCTTCATCAAGATCTTCATTCCGCTGATCGCGAGCGGCGTCGGTGTGGCAGGCTTCTTCTGCTTCATGTTCTCGTGGGTCGAGCTCCTGCTGGCCCGCACGCTGACGACGACGGCGGCAAAGCCGATCTCGGCGATCATGACGCGAACGGTTTCGGCCGCCGGTATGGACTGGGGTGTGCTGGCAGCTGCCGGCGTGCTGACCATCATCCCGGGCGCGCTCGTCATCTATTTCGTCCGCAACTACATCGCCAAGGGCTTTGCCCTGGGCCGCGTCTGAGGAGGACCGGACATGACCCTTTCCTGGATGGCCTGGACGCTGCCGACGGCGCTGTTCTTCCTGACGATCCTGACGCTTCTGATCGCCATGAGCGTCTGGGAGTTTTTTTCGCCGGGCGGCTCGCCGCGCGTGGGCGTGCTGCGTTTCGAAACCACCCGCGGCGACCGGCTTTTCATTTCGCTGCTCGGTGCAGCGTTCATTCATCTTGCATGGCTTGGGCTCGCTGGGCCCAACCTGTGGTGGGCTCTTGCCATCTCCGTGGTCTACGCCATCGGCGTGTTCCGCTACGTGTGACGGCAAAGTGAAGACAGATGGCCGGGGGTCCTTGGCCGCCTGAGTATGTGACTGCAATCGCAAACCCTGGGAGGATATTATGCGACGGCACTTATTGACGACGACAGCAGGCCTGCTGCTGGCGATGACGGCATCGGCCTATGCCGGGATGGACGAGGCCAAGACCTTCCTCGACAAGGAAGTCGGCGACCTCTCGACGCTTTCCCGCGCCGATCAGGAAAAGGAAATGCAATGGTTCGTCGATGCCGCGAAGCCCTTCGCCGGCATGGACATCAAGGTGGTTTCCGAAACGATCACCACGCATGATTATGAATCGAAGGTGCTGGCGCCCGCCTTCACCGCGATCACAGGCATCAAGGTCACCCACGACCTGATCGGCGAAGGCGACGTGGTCGAGAAGCTGCAGACGCAGATGCAGTCGGGCGAAAACATCTATGACGCCTATATCAACGATTCCGACCTGATCGGCACCCATTGGCGCTACCAGCAGGCCCGTTCGCTGACCGACTGGATGGCCAATGAAGGCAAGGATGTCACCAATCCGGGCCTCGATGTCGATGACTTCATCGGCAAGTCCTTCACGACAGCGCCTGACGGCAAGCTCTATCAGCTGCCCGATCAGCAGTTCGCCAACCTCTACTGGTTCCGCTACGACTGGTTCAATGACGAGAAGAACAAGGCGGACTTCAAGGCGAAGTACGGCTACGATCTCGGCGTGCCGGTCAACTGGTCGGCCTATGAGGATATTGCCGAGTTCTTCACCGGCCGCGAGATCGACGGCAAGAAGGTCTACGGCCATATGGACTACGGCAAGAAGGACCCGTCGCTCGGCTGGCGCTTCACCGATGCCTGGCTGTCGATGGCCGGCAACGGCGACAAGGGTATTCCGAACGGCAAGCCGGTCGACGAATGGGGCATCAAAGTCGATGAGAATTCCCGTCCTGTCGGTTCGTGCGTTGCGCGCGGCGGCGATACCAACGGCCCGGCCGCGGTCTATTCCATCCAGAAATATCTGGACTGGATGAAGGCATACGCACCGGCTGCCGCTCAGGGCATGACCTTCTCCGAATCCGGTCCCGTGCCTTCGCAGGGTGAAGTTGCCCAGCAGATGTTCACCTACACGGCCTTCACCGCCGATTTCGTCAAGGAAGGCCTACCGGTCGTCAATGCTGACGGCACGCCGAAATGGCGTTTCGCGCCGAGCCCGCATGGGGTCTACTGGAAGGACGGCATGAAGCTCGGCTATCAGGATGCGGGTTCCTGGACGCTGATGAAGTCTACGCCCGTCGACCGCGCTAAGGCGGCCTGGCTCTACGCGCAGTTCGTCACCTCGAAGACTGTAGACGTGAAGAAGAGCCATATGGGTCTGACCTTCATCCGTCAGTCGACGCTGGATCACAAGTCCTTCACCGACCGCGCGCCGAAGCTCGGCGGCCTCATCGAGTTCTATCGTTCGCCGGCCCGCCTGCAATGGTCGCCGACCGGTACGAACGTTCCTGACTATCCGAAGCTCGCGCAGCTCTGGTGGCAGGCCATCGGTGACGCATCCTCCGGCGCCAAGACGGCGCAGGAAGCCATGGACTCGCTTTGCTCGGAGCAGGAAAAGGTGCTGCAGCGCCTGGAACGCGCCAAGGTCCAGGGCGACATCGGCCCGAAGCTCGCCGAAGAGCATGATCTCGCTTATTGGAACGCAGACGCGGTGAAGAAGGGCAACCTCGCTCCGCAGCTGAAGATCGAAAACGAGAAGGACAAGCCGCTCACCGTCAACTACGACGAACTCGTCAAGAGCTGGCAGAAGAAGTAAGGCGGACCCGGCCGGAGGCAACGAGGCCTCCGGCCATCCCTTCCTGCCACCGGCGACAAGCCGGTGGCACCCACAATCTATCTCTCACGAAACATCCGCGTCCTGCCGATCGCCGGCAGGCGAGCGATCTCGTCCGAGCCGGAGACGGATATGAGCGGCTATATTCTTTCGATTGATCAGGGCACGACGTCTTCGCGTGCGATCATCTTCAACAGCGACATGAAAATGGCCGGATCCGCTCAGGCGGAGATCACGCAATACTATCCGCAGCCCGGCTGGGTGGAGCACGATGCTGCCGAAATCTGGCAGTCCGTCGTCGACACGATGCGCAAGGCGATCGCTGGTGCCGGCGTGGATGCCGCCGCGATCGCAGCCGTCGGCATCACCAACCAGCGCGAAACGGCAGTCGTCTGGGACCGCAAGTCCGGAACACCGCTTTACCGCGCGATCGTCTGGCAGGACCGGCGCACGGCGGAAATGTGCGAAAGCCTGAAGGCCGATGGATATGAGAAGCTGTTTTCCGCCAAGACCGGCCTGCTGCTCGACCCATACTTTTCGGGAACCAAGCTACGCTGGCTGCTCGACAATGTCGATGGGCTGCGCGAGCAGGCCGAGGCGGGCGAGGTCTGTTTCGGCACGATCGACAGCTGGTTGATCTACAAGCTGACCGGCGGCCGCGTGCATGCGACCGATGCAACCAATGCATCGCGAACCCTGCTCTACAATATCGATGACGGAACCTGGGACGAGGAACTGCTCGGCATTCTCGGCATCCCGGCCGCCATGCTTCCCGAGGTCAGGGAATGCGCCGATGATTTCGGCCGGGTCGACGAGGCCCTGTTCGGGGCCGCGCTGCCGATCTTCGGGGTCGCCGGCGACCAGCAGGCGGCGGCGATGGGCAATGCCTGCTTCGAACCCGGCATGATGAAATCGACTTACGGCACCGGCTGCTTCGCCCTGCTCAACACAGGCCAGGATCGAGTCTCCTCCGCCAATCGGATGCTGACGACCATCGCCTGCCGCCTCGACGGCGAGACGACCTATGCGCTCGAAGGCTCGATCTTCATCGCCGGTGCCGCCGTGCAATGGCTGCGCGACGGCCTCGGCATTATCGGCCAGGCGTCGGAGGCAGGGGTGCTTGCGGCCAAGGCCGATCCTGGGCAGCAGGTCTATATCGTCCCCGCCTTCACCGGGCTCGGCGCGCCTTATTGGGATCCGGCTGCGCGTGGTGCGATCTTCGGCCTGACGCGCAACAGCGGACCGGCGGAATTTGCCCGCGCCGTGCTCGAATCCGTTGCCTATCAGACACTCGACCTGCTTGTGGCTATGAAGAGGGATTGGGGCGCCAACCAGCTGGAGACGGTGTTGCGCGTCGATGGCGGCATGGCGGCTTCCGATTGGACGATGCAATGCCTCGCCGACATGACCGGAAACCCGGTCGACCGCTCGGCGATCCACGAGACGACGGCGCTCGGGGCCGCCTGGCTTGCCGGCTCCAGGGCCGGTATTTGGCCGGGCAAGCGTGAATTTGCCAAGGCTTGGGCCTGTGATCGACGTTTCAGCCCCGCAATGGCGGAGACAGAGCGGCAGGCCAAGATCATCGGTTGGAAGAATGCCGTGTCGCGGATGATCTCGGACGCTTCGGCGGGATAGCCAGACGGTGCAATGCGGCGGATCGATCGCCGCGGGGCATCTATGGCGGTGACAAGGCCTCCCGTATTCAAATCCGGGAAGCCTCATCCCTGCTACTCGATGATCTCATCGATGTCGGAGAGATCGATGCCGTGGGTGTCGAACCACCAGTCCGCCCCCTTGTCGCAATAGCGATCGCGCAGGCGCAGATACTTGGCGCCGAGCCGCTTCTGGCGTTCGACCTCTTTCTGGAAGAACGGATGCTCGAGTGTGCCGCCCATCTTGTGGATGCGGCGGAGCAGTTTGCGCAGAACATATCCCTGCTCCTTATTGCCCGGCCGATATCCGCTTTCTACGATCGTCATCACCGTCTCGCGCAATGTCTCCAGCGCATCCGCCGGCGGCGTGCCGTTGACGATCATATCGAGACGCTCCGCGCCAAAGCCGACATCGATACAGCTTCCGAGCGGATTGACGATGTTCCCGATCTCTATGCCATGCTTGTAGAACTCGGTGCAGTATCCGCTGATGCTGCCATCGCTCCAGATGCATTCGGCATCGGCAACGATGGGTACGCGCCCGTCATAGAGCGGCGTCCATTCGATCAGGCGGTCTGGATGCATCGTTACATGATCCGGCGCCAGACCGAGCGTTCCGAGAAAGGCGAGCCAGAAATCGATGGCGTCGCCGACGGTCATTTCCCTGAAGGAGAAAAGCCCGAGCATGGTGAAGTGGAGGAAGTGAGTTCCGTCGCCGATCTCGTCGAGGTCGCCCATGCGCAGGCAGGCCTGGCTGTTTGCGACGGTTCCGCTAAAAGAAGGATCGGAGAAGAGAGCCTTGTATTGCTGCATGCCAGCGCTGCAGAAGAGCGTTGTATCGTCATGCGGCCGTACGGATTCGATGCGTGTGAAGTCGATGCCCTTGGAGAGGCAGAAGTCTTGATAGTACTGGATCAGGCGTCCCGCGGTGTCATAGGCAACCTCCTTTGCTGTTCGTGCCTGCTACAACATAGCGATGTCACGCCTGTGCGGCAATCTTCTGCAGCGCGCGGGCACGCCGTTTCTATCATCGCCGCCTGTTCGGCATGTGACGAGGCAGGTACTAAAGGTTCCCGTTCCCGCGAGGAGTGGCGTCCGCCGATCCCTCCGGATACCGCGGTTACGCCTTCCGCCGCGGCGAACGCGCCATCAGCCTGGCATAGGCGATGGCCGAGAGCATGTTGACGTGGTTGGCCTTGCCGGTGCCGGCGATGTCGAAGGCGGTGCCGTGATCGACCGAGACGCGGTCGATCGGCAGGCCGAGCGAGACGTTGACCGCCGTTTCGAAGGCGACGAGCTTGATCGGGATGTGGCCCTGGTCGTGATACTGGGCGATGACGAGATCGAAAGCGCCGTTATAGGCGCGGGCGAAGACCGTATCGGCGGAGATCGGGCCGACGACGTCGATGCCCTTGGCCTGCGCCTGTTCGACCGCCGGCGCCAGGAATTCCATGTCCTCGGTGCCGAACAGGCCATTTTCGCCGCAATGCGGATTGAGGCCGGCAACGGCGATCCGCGCCTTTTTGCCGAGACGCAGGAAATGATTGTGGCCGGCCTCTATGGTCGCCAGCACCCGCTCGGTCTTGGCGCGTTCGATCGCGCCCTTCAGCGAAATATGGGTCGAGACATGGATGGTGTTCAGCCGCTCGGAGGCAAGCAGCATGAAGGAGCTCTTCGAACCGGTGAGATGGGCGAGCAGCCCGGTATGGCCATCATGGTGATGGCCGGCTAGGTTCATCGCCTCCTTGTTGATCGGCGCGGTGACGATGACATCGGCTTGCCCTGATATGGCGAGATCGACAGCACGAGTGATATAGCGCACCGACGCATCGCCGGCGACGGGGCTGACCTTGCCGATCTCGGGCAGGGCTGCGCCGAGTGGGACTTCATCGACGGCTATCCTGTCGTCGCTGGCGGCGTCGGCAGAACTGAATTTCAGCGCGGTGCCGCTGACGCGGTCGGCGCGCTCCAGCGCTTCCACATTGCCGACGATGACGAAATCGCGACGCTCCTCCTTCGGAAGGGCTGCCAGTGCCTTGACGATCACCTCGGGGCCGACGCCGGCGGGATCACCGAGCGTCACGGCGACTTTCGCATTCCTGTCCATCATCAAAGTCCCTTCTGAAAACCGTGCCGCCTAAAGGGCGGCTGCGTAAATCGAGCGAATGTCGGCACGCGTGAGGTCACGCGGATTGTTGTCCAGCAGGCGCCGGATGGCAAAAGCGTCCTCGGTCATGGCGTCGAGATCGCTTTCCGGCACGCCAAGCCCTGACAGTTTCATCTCGATGCCGAGTTCGGCGCAGAAAGCATAGGCCGCATCGAAGACGGATGCTGAGTTTTCCGAGGTATGGCGCCCAAGCGCCTCCATCACCGCTTTCGTCTTCTCAGGCGCAGACGGCGTGTTGAAGGCGAGAACATGCGGGAATATCAGCGCATTGGCAGCGCCATGCGCCACATGCCAGCGCGTGCCGAGCGGGTAGGCGAGCGCATGGCCGCCGGCGGTGTTGACCGGGCCGAGGCAGAAGCCGCCATAAAGCGAGGCGAGCGACAGGCCGGCGCGCGCTTCGGCGTCGTTGCCGTCTCTGACGGCGCGGGCGAGATATTTGCCGACCAGCCGCGTTCCCTCGATCGCATAGATATCGACCATTGGATGAGCCTTGCGGTTGGTGAAGGCCTCGACGCAGTGGGCCATGGCGTCGACGCCGGTGGCGGCCGTCGTGCGTGCCGGCACGCTGAAGGTGAGCGCCGGATCGATGACGGCGATGTCGGCCAGCATATGCAGGCTTTCGACAGCGAGCTTCGCCATGGTCCTGGGGTCGGTGACGAGCGCGCGGATGCCCGCCTCACTGCCGGTGCCCGATGTTGTCGGCACCTGGGCGAGCGCTGCCTTGCGCGGCCCGTGCACCTTGTTCGGGCCGACGACGTCATGCAGCGTCTGTGCGGAGCCGGCAAGAACGGCGGCGAGTTTTGCCAGATCCATGGCGCTGCCGCCGCCGAAGCCGACGATCAGTTCGGCGTCGGCGCCGTTGGCCGCCTGCAGCACCTTTTCGAGGTTGGCCGTATCCGGCTCGGGCGTCACTTCGGCAAAGACCGTCATCTCGCCCTTCAATTCCAGCAGGTCGATGCGCGCGGCATTGAAAGCGTCGGAGATGATGAGCGTGCGTCTGAAACCCTTTTCGGCAGCCCATTTGCCGAGCTTTGCCGCCGTGCCGATGCCGAACTCGATCAGATGCGGCCGAACGATCGTGATTGGCGAATCCAAGCTTGCCATGAACCAGTCCTCCTGCAAGATCCTGCGGCGAAATGTTGCGTCATTTATTGTAAAGTTGTAAGCCAAGTGTCAAGCGGCATTCCTGGCCTGGAGAAATTTTATCGTCGGCTCTGCCGTTTAATGCGGTCGAATTGCACAAATATTACTTTAAAAACAATAAGGCTTATCGATTATCGGATGAAATAGTCGATCAAAGGTCAGCCGCCAGTGCGGCGGTGGTGGGGAAGCAAATGTTGTCAAATCCTCGGCGCGGCCGGCCACTCTCCTCGTGTCCCTCATCGTCTCACGCGGGATCGGAAAACAGCTCTACAATTCCAGGCCGGCATCTTGCCTAAGGCAGCGCTCGCGGGGCGAGCCGCACATATTTGATGGCGCGCCGGTAATAGGTGTAGGCGACATGGAGCGTGCCATCACTGCCCTCAATGACCGAGGGGTAGGAGAACTCGCGGTTCAGCGAATCCTTGGAATTGTTGCTGAGGCAAAAGCCGTCGCCGGTATCGAGATCGATGCGATGTGGAAAGGTCCTGCCGCCATCCCTCGAAATCGCCAGGCTGAGCGGCGCGCGCGGCACACCCCAGACCGCCTTGCGGCCGGCATCGGCAACGACAGCAGCATTCTCTCCACATTCGTCACCCTCGATTTCGTCATAGAGAGACTGACGCCGCGCATCCGACATCGTCGCGTTCGAATGGTTGTAAACCATTGCAATCCCGCCATTATCCAGAACGGTGGCCTGGATTGAGGAGTTGTTGTTCGGCAGTTCGGTCGGCTCGGGCGGGCTCCACGTTTCGCCGCCATCCGCCGATCGGCTGGAAAGAATGGTTTCGGCGAAGCGGTTGCGGTAGAAGGCGATCATCTCGCAGCCGCCGAGCGGCAGAATGTTCATGTGGACGGCGCCGATGCTGTCGGGAATATCGCGCATTTGCCAGCTGGCGCCGCCGTCGCGCGAGATCAGCACCGCTGCCGTATCGGCATCGCCACTCCAGCGTTGGCCCTCAAGCCCGACGCAGCGGAAGATCGGCAGCAGCCAGTCGCCACGGTCGTTGACGACTATCTGTTGGCGAACGAAGGTACCGGGGCTGTCGCAGAGGATCTGGACCGGACCGAATGTCTTGCCGCCGTCATCGGATATCCGGCATTTAACAATCGAGCCATCCTGGTTGCCTGACGTCTGCGATGTGTAGAGCAGCCATGTCTTTCCGTCCGGCGCGTTGAAAATCAATGGGTTCTGCTCTGATTTCTCCGGATCGTCGCTCATCTTTTCCGGTTCCGACCACCGCCCGGAGCCCGGTGGCAGCCGCGACATGTAAATTGAAATGTCTCTCATGCCCTCCATCGTGCCGCCGAACCAGACGCAGCTCAGCGTGCCGTCGGGAAGAAAGGCGAGATTTGC
Source organism: Rhizobium etli CFN 42 (assembly GCF_000092045.1). Classification (NCBI taxonomy): domain Bacteria; kingdom Pseudomonadati; phylum Pseudomonadota; class Alphaproteobacteria; order Hyphomicrobiales; family Rhizobiaceae; genus Rhizobium; species Rhizobium etli. The sequence continues at coordinate 33,425 of NC_007763.1, forward strand.
TGCATGATTCTGGATGCAAGGCGAGGGCAGGTAGGCATCGGCGCGGCCCGCGACAGAGGGGTGAGGGATGACGGCCCCGGTCATCAGAGCGGGCACGTCTTCCGGAGGCAGGCCGGTAAATGTCATGGCGATCTCCTCAAGGCAGTTTGGCGTAGCTATCGGCGAGGGCGGCATAATCCGCCTCGCTCAGCGGCATCAGCGGCGCGCGCGTACGCTTCCAGGCGGGGTTGCCTGTCTTCAGCCCGACCATTGCCTTGATGGTCGGGATCTGGACGTAGGAGTTGGAAAGTGTGCGATAGGCGTTGATGCGTGCCTGCGCCGCCTCGACATCGGCGGCGCGCGCCTCGTCGTGGACATGGTCGTAAACGGTGCGCAGCGAATCCGCCACCAGATTGGAGGTGGCCGTGATGCAGCCTGCGCCGCCGGCCTTCATCAGCGGCAGCAGCAGCGGATCGGCGCCGGCCAACACCGAGAAATCGGGATGAGCGGCGATGATGGCCTGCATGTTGTTGAAATCTCCCGCCGATTCCTTGATGCCGACGACCGTTTCCGGGAAGGCCGCAATCAGCCGGCCGATCAGCGGAAGGGATAGCGGAACACCCGAAACCTGCGGGATATGATAGAGAATGACCCGCAGACGCGTGTCAGCGACCTTTTCCAGTACCTGCGAATAGGCGGCGAACAGGCCGTCGTCCGAGACGCCCTTGTAATAGAAGGGCGGCAACATCACCACTTTGGTGACACCGAGCGACAACGCGTGCCGGGTCAGTTCCACCGTCTCCGGAATGGCGACGACGCCGGTGCCCGGCAAAAGCCTGTCGGCCGGAATGCCGGCCTTCACCGCCGCCTCCAGTATGGCTCGGCGCTCGGCTCCGGAGAAGGAATTGGCCTCTCCGGTCGTGCCGAGCAGGGCCACGCCATGACAGCCCTCGGCCAGCAGCCGCCGGCAGTGATCGGTGAGAAGGGTGAGGTCGGGCGTATTGTCTGCCGTCAGCGGCGTTGCGGCCGCGCTGAAAACGCCTGTAATCCTGTGGCTCATTCCGCCCTCCTCGGTGCGTCCCGTCTTTTCCGGCTGCACGGGCAATTGTCATTCGCCTATCGCGATGGATTGCGAAAAACTTTTCCATTGCAGTGCTTTTGTCAAGAAGACAAAACGCGTTCATTCCAGAGGTAAAAATTATCTGATTGTTTTAATTATAATATTTCTTGCCATAAATTTTGTTGCAACAAAAATCGCGATTTTTTGTTGACATATTTACAATAACGAGAGAACGATAGGTGATGGATTGTGCTGCGCCTGGCAGCGCAGGGAGAGCGCTGCCGATTTCACCTGGGAGGAATGCCATGTCTTTTGATCAATCGGATAAAACCAATCTATCGCGCCGCAACGCGCTGAAGTTCGGCCTTGCCGCCGGCGTCGGGCTGACCGTGTTCGGGATGAATGCCCGCATCGTGCTGGCCGATGAAGGCCAGGTCCTGAAGGTCGCCCATCCGGCCTTCGACCAGGATTGGTCGCCCCTGCGCGGCGGCGGCAGAACCTTCCGCTGGAACTCGATCTGGTGGGCTTCGCCGATGTATTTCGACAGTCAGGGCAATATCAAGCCCTACGTCTTCACCAGCTGGGAATCGGCCGACAACACGGTCTGGACCTTCAAGATCGACCCCAAGGCCGTCTTCTCCGACGGCAGCAAGATCACCTCGGCCGACGTCAAGGGATCGTGGGAAGTCGCCTCGATGCCAAACACCAAGAGCCAGCGCGCCGACCAGGTGCTGAGCAAGGTCAAGGGCTACGCAGAAATCGCCGCCGGCTCGGCCAATGAACTGACCGGTGTCGCGACTCCCGATGAGGGAACGGTCGTCGTGACGCTCGCCGCCGCCGATCCGATCTTCTTCATGCGTCTCGCAAATCACATCGCACCGATCACCAAGGCGTCGCAGTCGCGCGGCAGCGACGGTGAGGAAATCATCGACTGGTACAAGCCTGAGAACAAGCCGGTCTTCTCCGGCCCGTTCAAGCTGACGAGCATCGATATCGATGCCGGCAAGATCACCTTCGAGCCGAATGAGAACTTCTTCGGGCCGAAGCCGAAGCTTGCCCGCATCGACATCACCTCGATCGAGGACAATGTGACGGCGACTTCGCTGATCAAGTCGGGCGAGTTCAACGCCCACACCGAGCTCGTCACCTCGACGATCATTCAGGATCTCGGCCCGGAATTCTCGGCCGGTCCGCTGATCCCGACCAGCCAGCACTTCTGGTTCAACATTTCCCGCGCGCCGATGGACGATCCGAAGGTACGCCAGGCGCTGATCATGGCGGTCGATCGCGACGGCCTGTTCAAGGCATCCTATCCGGATGGGCCGCACAAGAAGGCCGACCAGATTCTCAATTCGGTTCCCGGCGCCGACAATTCCGGCTTCGAGCCCTTTCCCTATGATCCGGCAGCCGCCAAGAAACTGCTTGCCGAATCGAGCTATGGCGGCCCCGAACGCCTGCCGAAGATCCTGTTCGTCGGCATTTCGGCGCCGGCCATTCAGGCCGCCGCCCAGTTCATCGCCGAGCAGTGGCGCCAGAATCTCGGCATCACGGCCGTCGACATGAAACCGCAGCAGGACGCCTATGCCGGTCCGGATCAGAACTCGGTCCAGATCTTCCGCGATGACGTCGGCACCCGTGTTCCCGACGCCGTTTCCTATCTCACGGGCAGCATCGCCTCGACCTCGTCGAACGCGCAGAACAAGCTCGGCGGATACAAGAACGACAAGGTCGACAGCGCCCTTGCCGAAGCAGCAACCAAGGCTGCGGATGATCCGCAGCGCGTTGCTCTCGCCCAGCAAGCCCAGAAGGCATTCCGCGAGGATTGGGCCTTCATTCCATGGTATTCTCAGGCGATGTCGCGCTGGGCCACCAAGGAGGTCAAGGGACTCGAGAAGAACCTCGACTGGCAGATCGCCGAGCCTTGGAACATCTCCATCGGCTGATCGGGAATGATCGGTTCCTGGCAATAAGCGCGCGAAGGCTGCAAGGCCTTCGCGCAAGTTTCAAGACGAAGAGATGCGATCTGCCTGGCTTTATGACGGACCGTGATCGACGACAGGTGGGAGGTGGCCTTGCTGCGCTACGTGCTAACCCGGTTTGCCATCTGGATACCGTCCGTTCTGGTGGTGATGCTGGCCGTTTACGCGCTGGCTTTCTACGGCGCCGGCGATCCGATCAAGCTCATCTTCCTGCGCGCGCCTGGTGACGTCGCCTATAATCCGCAGCGCATCGAAGCCATCCGTGAAAGTGCTGGCCTCAACAGGCCCTTCATCGAACAGTTCGGCCTTTACATCTGGAACCTGCTGCACGGCCAGTTCGGCAATTCGCTGACATCGGGCCGCGCCGTCTGGGCGATGGTCTCGGCTGCCGCCCCGGTCTCGTTCCAGCTTGCCCTCTGCGCCATCATCCTGACGGCTGTCGTCGCGATCCCGCTCGGCATGATCGCCGCGCTGAACCAGAATTCGCGCTTGGACTACGCCATTCTGGGCTCGGCGCTCTTTCTCTGGGCGATCCCGGCTTATGTCGCCGGTCCGCTGCTGATGGTCGGCCTCATCGTTCTGTTGCCGGGCGCAAGCGTGCCTTATGGCTGGGGCGGCGTCTTCGATGTCCGCATCCTGCTGCCGCTGCTCGTGCTTTCCTTCCAGCCGATCGCGCTGATCGTGCGCCAGACCCGTGCTGCCGTCATCGAGGTGCTGTCGGAGGATTTCGTTCGCACCGCCCGCGCCAAGGGCGTGCCCGAGATTATCGTGGCACTGCGCCATATCCTGCGGCCCGTGCTGACGCCTGTGGTGACCCAGCTCGGCCTGATCATGATCACCATCGTCAACGGCGCGATCTTCGTCGAGCTCGTCTTCGGCCTGCCGGGGCTCGGCCGGCTGACGGTGCAGGCGCTGATCAATTCCGATTATCCCGTCATCCTGGCGATCACGCTGATCGGATCGTTCCTGGTGATGGTGTCGAACCTCCTGGTGGACGTGCTCTATCCATTGCTCGATCCGCGCGCCAATGATTCGAGAAGGAGCCGCTGACCATGTCCGCAATCCCTCTTTCCACCACCGAGACCATCGAGGAGCCGCCGGTCAGCCTGTGGCGCGACGCCTGGCATCGGCTGCGGCGCAACAAGCTCGCCGTCTTCGGCCTCATCGTCGTCCTGCTGCTGGCCTTCACCGCGATCTTCGGGCCGTATCTCACGCCCTATGATTACCTCAGCCAGGACCTCAACGCGCGCAACGCGCTGCCGTCGATGAGCCATCTCTTCGGAACCGACGACCTCGGCCGCGATGTCTTCAGCCGCGTCGTCTTCGGCACGCGGACCGCCTTCCTCGTCGCCGTCATCGTCACCTTCTTCGCCGTGCTGATCGGGCTGACACTCGGTGCCGTCGCCGGTTTCTTCGGCAATCCCTTCGACCGGGCCATCATGTGGCTGACCGACGTGACGATGTCGGTCCCCAACCTGCTGCTTGTCGTCGTCATCAATGCCTCGCTGAAATCGCCGATCACCCGATGGATGGAGGCGCGCTACCTCGAGACTCTCAATCCTTTCTACCGCCAGACGATCTGGGTAGATTTCATCCTCGTCTTCGGGTCGATGGCGTTGATCTCCTGGCCGCCCTATGCCCGTCTCGTGCGCGCCCAGGTTCTGTCGATCCGCAGCCGGCCCTATATTACCGCCGCTCAGGCTCTCGGCCTGTCGAACTGGGTCATCATCAAGCGTTATGTCGTGCCGAATGCGCTCGGGCCGCTCATCGTCTCGGTCAGCGCCGGTCTCGGCACGGCGATGGTGCTGGAAAGCGCCTTCAGCTTCCTTGGGGTCGGGGTCAATCCGCCGACGCCGAGCTGGGGCAACATGATCTCGGACGGCCTTCGCGTCTGGCAGCATTATCCGCATCTTCTCGCCGCTCCGGCGGCCGTGCTCGGCCTTGCCTCGGTTGCCTTCAGCTTCCTCGGCGACGGCCTCAACGACGCGCTCAATCCGCGGGGCAGCAAATGATGGATACGCAAAACAGAGAACGCCTGCTCGATGTCAGTGGTCTCACCGTCGAGATCGACGGCCGCAACGGCCCCGCCGTCGTCGTCGAAGGCATCGATCTCCATGTCGACAAGGGCGAGACGCTGGGCGTCGTCGGCGAATCCGGCTGCGGCAAGAGCCTGACCATGCTGAGCCTGATGCGGCTCCTGCCGAACAAGATCAAGGTCACCAAGGGAACGGCAACGTTTGACGGGCGCGACCTGCAGACCATGTCAAACGCCGAGCTGCGCAAGGTGCGCGGCGGCGATATCGGCTTCGTCTTCCAGGATCCGATGACCTCGCTCAATCCGGTCATGCGCGTCGGCGATCAGATCTGCGAGCCGCTGATCTATCACCGCAAAATGAAGAAGGCGGAGGCTCGCGCCCGCGCTGTCGAACTCCTGCGCCTCGTCGGCATTCCCGGTCCGGAAGAGCGGCTGCAGGCTTTTCCGCACGAACTATCAGGCGGCATGCGCCAGCGGGTGATGATCGCGATCGGCCTTGCCTGCAATCCCAAGCTTCTGATCGCCGATGAGCCGACGACGGCGCTCGACGTCACCATTCAGGCCCAGATCGTCGATCTGGTGAAGGATCTGCGCGCCAAGCTCGGCATGTCGGTCGTCTGGATCACCCATGACCTGGCATTGATCGCCGGCCTCGTCGATCGCGTTGCCGTGCTTTATGCCGGCACGGTCGTCGAGGATGCACCGGTCGACGAGCTTTATGCTCGCCCGAGCCATCCTTATACGCGCGGCCTGCTCTCCTCGATCCCGAAACTGTCCGATCCGCCGGCAAGCCGGCTCTCCTCGATCGGCGGCACGCCGCCGGAGCCCGGGCGCCGGCCGAAGGGCTGCCCCTTTGCGCCGCGCTGCCCGCTCGTCGAGGCGATCTGTCACGAGCAGGTGCCGCGGCTCGAACCCTTGAGCGGCAGCAGCAACCATCGCGCCGCCTGTTTCGTCGTCCAGAGAATGCAGGAGGCCGCGTGATGGCTGCTCAACCGCTGCTCAAGGTCGAAAACCTCGTCAAGCATTTCCACGTCAAGCTCGGAGCCTTCGGCGAACGCGCGGCGACCGTCTACGCGCTCGACAATGTCGATCTCGACATCATGGAGGGCGAGACGCTGAGCCTCGTCGGTGAATCCGGCTGCGGCAAATCGACGACTGGCTTCACCATCCTCAATCTCTACAAGGCGACCAGCGGCAGGGTCGTCTACAAGGGACAGGACCTCGCCACACTCGACGAGAGGCAGATGCGGCCCTTCCGCCGCGACCTGCAGATCGTCTTCCAGGATCCATATTCGACTCTCAATCCGCGCATGACGGTGGGCGAGGCGATCGGCGAGCCGATCCTCTTTCACAAGCTTTGCACCAAGGCCGAGCTCAAGGACAAGGTCGCGGCGCTGCTCACCGATGTCGGCTTGCCGACACGGTTTGCCCAGCGTTACCCGCATGAGCTCTCCGGCGGCCAGCGCCAGCGCGTCGTCATCGCACGCGCCCTTGCCTGCCAGCCGAAATTCATCGTCTGCGATGAGGCAATCTCGGCGCTCGACGTGTCGATCCAGGCGCAGATCATCAACCTGCTGCTCGATCTGCAGGAGAAATACGGCCTGACCTATCTCTTCATCGCCCATGATCTCGCAGTGGTGCGCCATATCAGCACTCGCGTCGGCGTCATGTATCTCGGGCGGCTCGCCGAACTGGCGACCCGCGAGGAACTCTTCGACAATCCGCTGCACCCCTATACCAGGGCGCTGCTATCGGCCGTTCCGGAGACCGATCCGGAGCATGAGCGCACGCGCCAGCGCCAGATCCTGCAGGGCGACGTGCCGAGCCCGCTGAACCCGCCCTCCGGCTGCCGTTTCCACACGCGCTGCCCAATCGCGATGGATGTCTGCAGCAAGGTCATACCCGTCTGGAAGGAGGCCAAGCCCGGCCATCTCGTCGCCTGCCACGCCGTCAATACGGAAGAGATCGCATGACGCTGAAGGCCGCGATCATCGCCGACGATCTGACGGGGGCGCTTGATACCGGCACCCCCTTCGTTGCGGCCGGCCTCTCGGTCGCCGTCGCCATCGATGTCGGAGCGGCGCAGGATGCGATCGCCACCGGCTGCGATGTCGTCGTCGTCAATACCGCCTCGCGCGCGCTGAGCGGGCATGAAGCCGCCGAAAGGGTCCTGTCGGCGGCCGGCAAATTTCGCGACGTGAAGCCCGGCGTCGTCATGAAGAAGATCGATTCCCGGCTGAAGGGCAATGTTGCGGCGGAGAGCCTGGCGCTGGCGGATGCGCTCGGCCTGAAGAATATTCTCGTGGCGCCCGCCATTCCCGATCAGGAGCGCCTAACCTACCGGGGCTGTGTCGTCGGCCGTGGCGTCAACAAGCCGCTGCCGATCGCCGATCTGTTCGAGGGCCGCGCGGACAATGTCGTCGTCGCCGATGCCGAGGGCGATGCCGATCTCGATCAGATCGTCGCGGGTCATGTCTGGCTGACGACGCTCGCCGTCGGTGCGCGCGGCCTCGGTGCGGCGTTCGCCCGCCGGCTCGGCAAGACCGAGCGGCGGCCGGCGACGGAATTTGTGGCGACCCCGCGTACGCTGTTTGCCTTCGGTTCGCGAGATCCGATCACCGCCGCCCAGATGAACCGGCTCGAAGCCTCCGGCGCCTTGCGGATGGTGGTGGACGCGCCGATGGGGCAGATCGAATGCGGGGAGGGCCTGGCGCTGCCGGTGCTGCTGCGCTGTACCGGCGATATGACGGCAGATGCGGCCCTCGTCGCCCATGACTTTGCGGCAGGCGTCAAAAGGGTGATCGACGATACGCGGCCCGATATGCTGATGGTCGGCGGCGGCGATACGGCGCTGGCCATCCTCCATGCGCTTGACGTGAAGGTGCTCACACCGAAGGGCGAAATCGAGGCCGGTATTCCGTGGTTCGATGTCGCGGCAGCCGACGGGCGGCCTTTTCGGTGCGCCGTCAAGTCGGGGGGCTTCGGCAAGCCTGATAGTTTGCTAAGACTGGTTCTTCGGAATCAGGCGGCATAGTGAGATACCGTCGGGGAGAATGACGTGACTGAAGCGAATGGCGAATCTTTGAACGCGGAAGCCGGCCCGCCGGGCAAGCCCGAACGCGGCAAGGCCGTCAAGCTGGTCGATCGCGTCTTCGACCAGCTGCTCGAGCGGATCCGCGGCGGAAACTATCCGCCGGATTCACGCCTTCCGGGCGAACACGAACTTGCCTCGATGCTCGGTGTATCCCGGCCGATCGTTCGCGACGCGCTGGCGCGCCTGCGCGACCAGGGCATCGTCTATGCCCGCCAGGGGGCAGGCACCTTCGTCAGCGCGCATGGATCGCCGACGACGCAGCTCGCCTATTCGCCTGTCAAGACCATTGCCGATATTCAGCGCTGCTACGAATTCCGCCTGACCATCGAACCGGCCGCCGCCTATTTCGCCGCCAAGCGCCGTAATGAGCAGGCGATCCAGAAGATCGCCAGCGCTCTTGCGGATTTGCGCGAGGCGACCAGCCACCAGCTTCACCGCACCGATGCCGATTTCATTTTCCATCGCGCCGTGACCGAGGCTGCCAACAACCATTATTACACCGCCTCGATCGATGCGCTGAAAGCCCATATCGCCGTCGGCATGCATCTCCACGGCCTCTCTTTGCTCGGCCCTCGTCAGGGGCTGGAACAGGTCTATGAAGAGCATAACGCCATCTACAAGGCGATCGCCGATGGCCGCGCCGATGATGCGCAAAGGCTGATGAAGGCGCATCTCGAGGGCTCCCGAGACCGTCTGTTTGAGGGCAGGGTGCTCGACCTGTCCTTCTGATGCGGTGGTAGCGGCGGCACTTCGGGGTCGGTCTTCACTTCGAGGATGACGGCCGACCGTTAGGGCTTCCTGCCAGCGGCACGGAACTGATCCCGCCGGTCGACGAAATGGTGCACAGGCTGATAAGCTCGGCGCTGGGCTGCTGATCGCTCCGCCGGTCGGGTCTCTATTGCCTGAGGCGGCCCCAGGACGGATCCCACGCAACGTCTTCGACAAGCTCGACGAAGATGGGGGCGTTGCCACGATGGGTTTCCGCCAGCTTGAACGCTGCCTCAGGTTCCATTTCCTCGCCGGGAAAAATCGTATCGTCCTGGTCCGTATCTACGACCTTACGGACATATCCTCTGATCTGGTTCCCTGATCGATAGAGCTTGACGATCAGCGAGCCGGCCGGGACGGCGCCCGCGGAATGCCTGACATATTCGTGCATGTCTCCGCCTCTTGCTGGGGTTCTCAACGCCTCCGGCAGCTCCTGTTGTTCGGACCCTTCAGTCTCCCGGCTATTTATTGAGTTCTTCCGCCATCTGGAGATGGTGTTCCAGCGCGGGCCGCGTGCTAGCCGCCCACGCCTTCAGTTCCGGATTATCGCCTTCGTCGGCGTAGCGCTTGAAGAGATCGACCGCGTCTTCGTGGGCGGATTCCTGATCCGAGTGATATTGCTTGTTGAAATCGTCGCCCTTGAGGCCGTTCAGCTTGTCGAGCATACTTTGCTGATCCGACGTCATTGCTTTCGGAAGGGTCGCTTTGACCTTACCGCCCGATACCAGCGCTTTTAGTTCCTCGCTGGTTTTCTGGTGGTCGGTCAGCATCTGCTGCGCGAAGGCTTTAGTTGCATCGTCGCCGCGTTCTACCGCGAGCTTGCTGGAGGCGATTTCGAACATGTCGCTCGCCGCGGCCTCCTTGATGAAGTCCTCCGTTTTTGGCGGTACACCGATCAGGGAGTTGACCCCGCTCTTTTCGGCAGCCGATTGCGCGAAGGCCGGGACAGCAAGCGAGAGGGCGAGTGAGGCGATAACAAAGCGTTTCATAAGGATCTCCTGGGTTGTGATCGCCAAACTTGCGGACAGGCGCAGAGTTCCCGTCTTATCGCGTCGTTGATGGTCGCTGTGTGTTTGACAGCGGTCGGCGCCTAGAGCCCAAAGGGAAAAGTTTCCGGATCCGATGTACCTGACTCCGGTGCCATGAGCGGTGAAAGCGCCCGGGTTTCATCGAACCAGAGAAATGCATCATATTGCCGCGACAGCGATGTCGACATGTAATGGCTCAGCCGTTCCGTTTCCGGCCGGTAGATGACGCCGATGAAGCGCTGAAGCCGCTGTTCGACGAGGCTTGCGTGCAATTCTTCATCGGCCGCGAGGTCGAGGAGAAATCGCGGCTTTCCGGAATCGTGACAGAGACGCTCGTAGCTTTGCGGCAGGGACGGATTGACTTGCTTCTTCTCGGCCTGTCCATCCCAGTCGTTTGCCGCGATCACCTCGCCGGAATGCGTTCCCAGTCCTATGAGGCTGGTCATTCCATCGAAACGCTGCCGGCACAGCTGGCCAAGGTTCAGCTCGTCGCGGGCGGCTGCCATATCGGTATAGCGGGCATCGCCGATATGCGAGTTGTGCGCCCATATGATGATTTTTGCCGTCGGACCGTGAAAGTCGAGGAGATGCTCGACGGTATCGGCCATGTAGGTGTCGCGGAGATTCCAGGCTTGAGAACCGCCGTAATACATGATCCGGTAATACCGCTCGGCTGCGGCAAGCAACCGCGCCGACTGGGCGGCGTTCAGAAAGTCATGACCGTCTGAGGCAGTGTCGTCCAGAGATCGCGCCAGCAGCTCCGTGCATTGCTTCAGCACCGCCGCCTCGCATGACCTATAGGCATCGGTAAGCACGGCCCGGCCATAAGTCGCCGGATCGCTCTGCCAGGGACTGAGGCAGCCATAGCGTTCCCTGGCAATCTCGGCGGTTTCCGGGCTGACATTTTCGAGATAGTCGAGGACGGAGCGGATCGATCCCGACATGTTGTAGAGATCCAGGCCGTAGAACCGAACCGGATCGGCGTGTAAAGCCTTGCGACGCTCGTTATCCCGCTTCAGCCAGCCGAGGAATCGCGAAAATTCCAGGTTCCGCCACATCCACCTGGGAAAACGGCTGAACGGCGGATCGCCTTTCGACGGCTGGCCATTTATCCAGCGGTCGACCGCCGCGGCGTCCGGCCAATCCGCTTCGACTGCCACCATATTAAACCCGTGATGTTCGATCAGGTGACGGCTGATGGCCGCGCGTGCCTCGTAGAATTCGGCCGTGCCATGGGTTGATTCACCAAGCAGAACGATACGGCTTTCGCCAAACCGATCGAAAAGGGCGGCAAAACTCCGGTCGTCGGCCGAGGGAAATTCTTCCGCCACGGCCGCGATGAGTTTGTAAGGTGTTTCCTCCGGGCGCGATGACGGGGCTGCCGCCGTGTACATCGGATGTGCGGCAGTCCAGGCATCCTCGCCGATCAGGGGAACGAAGAACACGCCGCCGAGATCCTCCTCCTCGAAAGTCGTTGCACCGGTGCGCATGATGCGTTTCAAGCGCTGCTCTTCACCTCGGCCGACCGGGATGACGAGCCGCCCGCCGAGATCCAGTTGCTCCTTCAAGGCGGCCGGCACCTCGGGTGCGCCCGCGGAAACGATAATGGCATCGAAGGGAGCGGCTTTCGCCCAGCCCTTGCTGCCGTCGCCCACTCGGACGTCGATGTTGCGGTATCCGAGCTTCTCGAATCGCTCCCGAGCCTGAACCGCCAGCCTTTCATGCCGTTCGATGGAATAGACGTGTCTTGCAATCCGGCTGATGAGGGCCGAGGCGTAACCGGAACCGGTTCCGACCTCCAGAACCTTGTCGCCAGCATCCAGATCGGCTTTTTCGATCATCAGTGCGACGATGTAAGGCTGCGAAATTGTCTGTCCCTCGCCGATCGATAACGGCGCATCCTCATAGGCGAACTCCTCGAAACCAGGATCGACGAATTTTTCGCGCGGCACCATCCGCATCGCCCTGGTAACGCTTCGATCGCGAATGCCGCGACGCATGACATGATGTTCCACCATGTGGTCTCGGATGCGAGTCATATCCGTGGGTCACCTCCAGTCTCGGGGAGAACAGCTGAAAGCAGGCGGTTGTTCCGGGGCAATTGACCCTATTTGGGCTTGGGCTGGTTTGCGGCCATGGCTTGCGCGGGCAGCCGGATTGCCGCGACGGCGCGCCGCTCAGCTTGTCCAACTGATCGCGGACCACTTGATGATCCGGATCGAGCGTCGTGGGAAGCGGGATCTTGGCGGCATCGGCCAGCTCTACCAGCTTGGCGTTGGCCTCGGTGTGATCGCGGACCATCCTGTCTGCGATTGCTTGGCGGCATCCACTTTCGCCTTGCCGGACGCCACCTTGCCCAGTTCCACCTCCGCCAGCCCGCCAGCCCGCCAGCCCGCCAGCCCGCCAGCAAACAGCCTCTCCTGGTTATTGGTCTGGTGCGTCCGAACTGCACACGAGGGCAATTGTTCCGCACAATTGGCGTGGGTTTTTCAGTATCGGGTGGATCGGTTCGGGGGCAGCGGACTGTCGCGTGCCGGGAATAGTCTATGCCGCGGCACCGGGAACCCGACCGAGCGCCGATTGTTGGTTATCGCTGTCAGCCCCTGGATAGGAATAGAAATGAACCTCGCGACTTTCCTGTTTGGTCGGCGTCTCGCCAATCGCGAGCACGAAGACAAGAAGATCGGCTGGATAGAGGCAGTGCCCGCCATGGGGCTCGATGGCTTGGGATCGTCATCTTACGGCCCCGAGGCAGCGCTCACCATTCTCATCCCGCTCGGGGCGCTCGGTCTGACCTATATCGGGCCAGTGATGGGCTGCATCGTCGCTCTGCTGACGATCCTCTATTTCTCCTACCGGCAAACGCTTGCCGCCTACCCGACGAATGGCGGCGCCTACGTGGTGGCGAAGGAAAATCTCGGGGAATATCCGAGCCTGCTTGCCGCTGCAGCATTGATGATCGATTACGTCTTGAATGTCGCAGTGGGCGTTTCGGCAGGAGTTGGAGCACTCGTATCGGCAATGCCGAGCCTTCACCCCTACATTCTGCCTCTCTGCCTCGTCGTCGTCCTCATCGTCACGCTCGCCAATTTACGCGGAACGGGAGAGGCCGGTTGGCTATTTGCACTGCCGACCTACGTCTTCATCATCTGCTTCCTGGGCGTCATCGGCTATGGGCTGGTCGCGATAGTCCTGGGGGAGAAACCTGCACCCGTCGTCTCCCCGCCTCCGCTCAGCCCGATAGCACAGGGCGCGACCATATGGCTGCTTATGCATGCATTCGCCAGCGGCTGCACGGCGATGACCGGAGTGGAAGCCGTTTCCAACGGGATGGGTTCGTTCCGGCAGCCCGTCATGCGTAATGCCCATATTGCGCTCAGCGTCATCGTTGTCACTCTCGGTCTGCTTCTCGGCGGTATTGCCGCCATTGTCACGGTCTTCGAAATCGGCGCAATGGATCAGACGAAAGAGGGCTATCAGAGCGTGCTGTCGCAGCTGATTGCCGCCGTCGCCGGCCATGGCCCTTTCTACTATATCGCGATGGCAAGCCTTCTCAGCGTCCTTTGCCTGTCGGCCAATACCAGCTTCGTCGGCTTTCCACGTCTTTGCCAGATGGTTGCCGCCGACGGTTATCTTCCCAAGGCCTTCGCTCAGCCGGGACGCCGACTGGTATTTACTGTCGGCATCCTCTTCCTATCCGGCTTCGCCGCACTGCTTCTGACCGTCTTCGGAGGGATAACCGACCATCTGATCCCGCTTTTTGCAATCGGCGCATTTTTGACGTTCACGATTTCTCAATCGGGCATGACCGTTCACTGGTACCGCCAATCCAGGCTATATGCGGCAAAACTGACGATGAATGCCGTCGGTGCGGTATCGACCGGCGTTGCGCTCATCATCATCCTGACCGCGAAATTTGCGGAAGGCGCGTGGATCACATTGATTACGGTGCCGATCACGATCGTCATCTTGAAGTCGATCAAAAACTACTACCGATCGCTTCAGCGCGAGTTGCGCAAGCCCGGTCCGATCACCGTCGAAGACGTCGAGCCGCCGACCGTTATCGTTGTCACCGAAACATGGAACAGATTGAGCGAACGCGCCATCAAGTTTGCCTTGACGATTTCGCATGATGTGGTCGCCGTCCATTTGATCCGTCTCGGAGGACCGGAGCGGGATGAACGTGAAAACGCGCTTCGCGAGGAATGGCGTGTCGAGGTGGAAGAACCGATCGCCGCGCACGGACTGAAGCCGCCCAGACTCATGTTCATCCCCGCGCCTTATCGGCAACTGCATGAACCGCTCCTGCGATTGATCGAAAAGCTCGATGCCGATAGTCCGGAACGCCCGGTGGCGGTTCTCATCCCCGAAACGGTTAAAGACAAGTGGTGGCAGAAACTGCTGCATATGAACAGGGCAGGGCGGCTCAGGGCAAAACTGGTCAAGCTCGGCGGGCCTCGTCTGACGGTGGCGACGGTTCCCTGGCGATTGTATCGGGAAGAGCAGGAGGCGGGGTGATGGCCATTTTGCCCGGTCTTTCGGTGGAACTTAGTATGAGAAGCGAAGTTGGACAGGCATCAGCAAAGAGGCGCCAGTGTCCACCAATCCACTTATCAGCGAACCGGTCGATGATTTCGTCTCCCGCCTTGAGGCGATGACGGACGACGAGTTGTTCGTGATCATGAATGATCTGGAAAAGGCGAGCGAGGCTGCCAAAGGCGGCGCAGCAGAGGAGATTCTTGCGCGGATCGCTTTGACCGAAAGCGAGATCGAGCGGCGCTATCCCGGCCGATTGCTTGCACCCTATCGCGACTGGAAGCAAAGACAACCGCTCCTGTAAGCGCTTGTGATATCACGTGAAAGGAAGCTTCAATGAGCAGTTCTGAAACAACAACGGATCACAAGAAAATCCGCAAATGGGCGGAGGAAAGGGACGGACGGCCGGCGGCTATCCGGACCCGCGGCAAAGGCGGCGTTCTCCGGATCGATTTCGGAGAAAAGGAAGAGGAGTTCGACGAGATCGACTGGGACGAATTCTTCAAGATCTTCGACGAAAACAAGCTCGCCTTTCTCTACCAGGACAAGACCAAGGACGGAAAAACGAGCCGCTTCAACAAATTCGTCGAGCGTCACTGAGAGACGCCGCGATCGGACCGCCGCGTCGCTGCTGGACGAGCCGCCGTTATTTGCGGCCGGAACCCGGTTCTGCCATTTTCGAATGCTGATGGGCGAGCACGCTTGCCGGCGTGACATTGGCGACAGCCGCTTGAAGCTTGTTCTTCCAGCCGCTGACGACATCGCCTTCACCATCCATCATCGCATCATAGCCAATGCGCGCGACTTCGCCCGCATCGTCCTTTTTCGCTTGTCCGATCGCCGTATCCGTAAGACCGGCTCGCTTGAAGAATTCAGTTTCTGTCGCCCCGGGCATAAGGCAACTGACGGTGACGCCGGAATCCTTCAACTCCTCGCGCAACGCAAAAGAGAAGCTGTTGATGAAGGCTTTGGTAGCGTTATAGACGGCCTGGTATGACCCCGGCATGAAGCCTGCGATCGAGCCTGTCAGCAGGATGCGCCCCTGGCCGCGGCTGCGCATCTGATTGCCGACTGCATGAATCAGGTGGATCGTTCCGGTGACGTTGGTATCGACAACCCTACGCGCCTCGGTGAAGTCCTGGTCGAGGAAAGCCTTGCCGAGGCCGCATCCCGCATTGGCCATCAGCATGTCCACCGACCGGCCGCTGGCCGTGATCCGCTCCGCAAGCCGGTCCACGCCCTCGGGCGTTGAAAGGTCGGCTTGCACGGCGTCCACTGCGGTGCCGAATTCCTTCAGTCGGGCCGCCGCCTGGTTGATGCGGTCCTCATCGGCGGCAATGATGAGATCATATCCATCCCGGGCTGCGCATTTCGCCAGTTCGTAGCCGATGCCCGTGGAGGCGCCGGTGACAACGGCGAGGCCCTTGCCTGCTTGCTTATCAGCCATGATGCTTCTCCTTTAGAGCCTCCCGTTCGAAGGAAGCGCATGAAGTCTAGGGTTTGAGAACGACCTTGATGCATCCGTCCTGCTTGTCGCGGAACGTCTTGTAGAGGGTCGGACCGTCTTCCAGCGTGCCGCGATGGGTGATGACGAAGGACGGGTCGATGTCGCCCTTTTCAATACGCTCCATCAAGATCGGCAGATAATGCTGGACCGGCGTCTGCGCCATCTTGAAGGTCAGGCCCCGATTGATTGCCGAACCCATCGGGATCTTGTCGAGAAAACCGCCATAGACGCCGACGATCGAGACCGTGCCGAAGTTGCGGCAGCATTGGATAGCCTGACGCAGCACATGCGGGCGGTCCGTTCCCATGAACATGGCGACCTTGATGCGATCGAGGCGTGAATCCCAGCTGGCAGCTGCCTCGGCTTCGGTTCCCACCGCGTCGATGCAGGCATCCGCACCGCGACCGTCGGTCAATTCCATGATCTGGTCGTAGACGTCCTTGTCCATGAAATCGAGGATGACGGCGCCGGCCGCTTCAGCAAGCGCCATTCGCTCGGGCACTGCATCGATGGCGATCACCCGTTCGGCACCGAGCAGGAAGGCCGAGCGTATTGCCATCTGGCCAACCGGGCCGCAGCCCCAGATCGCGATCGTATCGCCGGACTGGATGTTGCAGAAATCGGCTGCCATATAACCGGTCGGGAAAATATCGGAAAGGAAGAGCACCTGCTCGTCGGAAAGCCCCGCCGGCACCTTGATCGGCCCGACATCGGCATAGGGCACGCGCAGATATTCCGCCTGTCCGCCGGCATAGCCGCCGAGCAGATGCGAGTAACCGAACAGGCCCGCTGGCGAATTGCCCCAGAGTTTCGTAACCTTGGCTCGATCGGGATTGGAGCGCTCGCACCCGGAATAGAAGCCGCGCTTGCAGAAGAAACATTCGCCGCAGGAAATGGTAAAGGGCACGACGACGCGGTCGCCGACCTTGAGCTTAGTATTGTCCTTGCCGACTTCCACCACTTCGCCCATCGTCTCATGACCCATGACGTCGCCGCTGCGCATCTCCGGCATGACACCGTCGTAGAGATGCAGATCCGATCCGCAGATCGCGCAGGCCGTGACCTTGATGATGGCATCGCGCCCATCCTGGATCTGCGGATCGGGGACACTGTCACAGCGGATGTCATGCTTGCCGTGCCATGTCAGAGCTCTCACGGTGGTTCCTCCTCTCCGGTCGCCAGCGCATCGGCCCGAAAATCGGAATCGATTTTCGGAAAGCCCGATGCGCAGATTCAAGGTAGCGCCTTTGAGCGTCCGAAAGGACGCGTGGCGCTCTAATGGCGCTTCAACCTCAGCTTCGGACAAATGTTCCCGGCGTGCAGGGCTTTCATGGTCACGGGTTCATCGGCCGCTTCGGGGGAACCAGGGGCTATCCAGTGAGTTCACTCCGGAAGGGTCGCAACGTTCCAAGGAGAAATCATGACCTCCCCCAACATGCCAAGACCACCAGGCCAAGCGATATCGACGTTTCAGACGACCCGGGCATCAGCCGTTCGCGTGGCATCGTCTCGTCGCCGGACGACGAAGCGATGCAGGCCGAAAACACCGTCGAAGGCGATACGGCCAACGATACGACGCCCCAGGGCGGCGTGGATCCACGCCATCGTGGACGCACCAACAAATAATCGTGACACTCGGGCCAATCAGAGATCAAGCAACGCATAAGTCTTGCCGGTGGGTTTCTCGACATGGGCCGCGACATTGTAGACGGGGGCGCCGCCCGGCGTGCGGCCCTCATAGGATCCCCGGTGGGCATGACCGTGTACGACCGCATTGACGCGGAATCGGTCGATCGTTTCGGCCAGCCGTGAAGAGCCGAGAAACGGATAGATTTCCAGGGGCTCGCCGACCACTGTTTCGGCGATCGGCGCGTAGTGCAGCACGACGAGGGAACGATCGGAGCGGACCTGGCGCATCGCATTTTCCAAGCGCATCGACTCCTCGACGCTTTCGGCGACCATCGCCTTGATCGCCGCCTCGCCGAACGAGCCGAGCATGTGTCGCCCGAAACCGCCGGCAAAGCCCTTTACGCCGACGAAACCGATGCCGGCGACTTCGGCCGCCTGGCCGTTGAGCAGTTTCACGCCGGCATCGGTCAGCACCCGGCAGACGTCGTCGACCTGGCCGCTCTCATGATCATGGTTGCCAAGGACGGCGACGGTCGGCACCGTGCAATGGCGCAGATCGCTCGCAAGCAGTTCGGCCTCCTTGGGCTTGCCGAGATCGGTCAGGTCGCCGGCGATGACGAGAACGTCGGCCACCGAGGAAATCTCCGCGAACAGATCCTTGTAGGACTTGGCGCCATCTTCGGTCACATGAAGATCGGCCACCGCCGCAATTCTCACACTTTTTCGCTGTTCGTCCATTACGGTTCTCCTAATCTCCTCGCAATTCACCTTCGCCGCCGACATCGGCAAAACCCCATTCCTTCACGTCGATTTCGAAATCCACGCGGGAATACATCCGGCCGCGGCATATTTTCATTTGCGGCAACGGCAGCTCCTGCTGCGCCTTGAGCCGGTCCAGCAGCTCTTCCAGCAGCCATTGCGGAATCTTGTCTCGCTCGGTCGGGTAGATCCACCTGAAATTGAGGAGATGGATGAGGAGGACTTCCCAGTGGACTTCCAGATAAGCCAGCAGCTTGCGCCAATCGATGGAGTCATGTGCCTTCAAAATGACGTGCGCGATATCGGCGCCATCATAGCGGTGGCGCAGTTGGACAAAGCACTTCGACCAGACCAATTCGGTCGGGCTGACGATCCTGACCGTGTGGCCGCACATCTTGACCCTGCGCGCATCCTCGAACCAGTCGTCGCCGACCGGCATCGTTCCGTTGGAGGAGGCAAAGATGACGTCAAAGAAATGGTTGCCCTTGAAGACCTTTCCGAGCCAGCGCTCGTCTTCGACTTCGACCGTGTAGCCCTTGGATTTGAAATGGCCGAGGATGCGCGCGTAGTCGCCCGCTTTGCAAAATATGTCGAAGTCCTTCGTCTGGCGCGAAATGCCCGTATAGGCGCAAACGGCATAGGTGCCGGCGACCAGAAACGGGATCTGCGATCCGACGAGTTCTCGAACGGCCTGGGTCACGAACGGCTCGGCGTCGGGATCGATGAGCTCCGGAACCGCCTTCACTTTCATGAGCGTGTTGTTGTTTTTGCCCGGTTCGGCACTTTTCGCGGTCATCGTCGATCCCTGTATTCACACGCAAAGCAACACCCGGAGGGGCTCTAGGTTCCACCGCCCTCCATCCTGACGATGACCTCGGACAGGACATGCCATGACAGCCCGAGGTCATTCCGGAACTTCGCCAGCGCCGCGTCGTTTGGCCAAAGGGCGCGCAGCCGCAGAAAACCGTCCCCAATTGAATGGAGGATGTCATGGACAGAAACGCAAAAATATCGACCGGCGCGAACGACAGGCCCAGAAAGGAGACGATTGCTGAAAGTGGTCCCGGAATTCCCGATGACAGCGGCCGGATGGTTGAGGTGCCGGATGCGGAAGCAAGGCGTATGAAAGCATCGCTGCTGCGCGATCGGCTCGACGAACTCAAGGAGAAGCTCGATGAAGAGACCGAGCTTCCGCAAAGGGGTTCTCCATGAGCGAGGTGAGGAAAGGCGGCCCCAACCCTTCAGGAATGAGCCACGATAACTCCGAACCGCCGCGGCGTATGATGATATTCGTCGTTACCATCTTCCTGATCGCCTGCCTTGTCGCGCTCGCATTCACATGGATGAGACATCCCGGCGAACCGGACGAGAAATCACCTGCGGCGACGACGGAGCAGACACGATGAGCGAGGGGGATAGAGATCCTGTTCAGCGGCCATCGTCCTCTTCCGTAGGCAAGCGCACCAGGCTCAATGCCGGCAGAATAGCCCTGATCCTGGTCGGCACGGTCGCCGTTGTCGCATTCACCCTTTATGCGACAATTGTTCTCTACGGGCTCATCAAGGGCTCCTGATCAATCATATGCCGGCGCCATAGATGCCGTCGATCGCCTCCGCGACCGCAATGAAATTCTCGCACGCGGGATCGTAGCGCTGGCCTCCGGCGAGCTTTTTTGCCCAATCCACGGCAGCCCGTCCGCCCCAATCGTCGGGGGGGAGGGCGAGAGTTTCGCTCGAAGTGCCGGACATCCTGACGGCCGTAAAATCGTAGAATGAGCCATCGACATTCCTGAAGGAGGCGCCTCCCTCGGTTCCGAAGAAATCGGCGCCGATCTCGGCGTCACAGCCGGCGTTGAGCCGCCAGGAGCATGTCAGGCGGACGATTTCGCCGCCAGCAAGCGTCAGCGTCGCGACGGCAAAATCCTCGACCTGATCGTTGTTTTCAAGCCGTTTCCCGCCCGCTTTCAAGGCGCTCGTTACGTTGGTGACGGAGGGAAAATCGAGGCACCATAAGGCCAGGTCGACGAGATGGACCCCGAGATCGATGACACAGCCGCCGCCGGACTGGTGCTTGTCGTAGAACCAGGGCTTGTCGGGGCCATAGGCGTTATGAAAGGTCAGATCGGCCGCAAATATCTTTCCAAGAGCGTTCGAACGGATGAGCTGCCGGATCTGCTGCATGCCCTGCGTGTGTCGATAGGAAAGGTCGACGCCAAGCAGCCTGTCGGCGGTTCTGGAAGCATCGACAACGGCCCTGACCTCGGATGCCGTTCGGCCAAGCGGCTTCTGGCAGAAGACGGCAAAGCCTGCCCCGAGGGCGCGGATCGACTGTTCGGCATGTGCGGCGCTCGGCGTCGCGATCACGACGCCGTCGAGCTCCTGCTCGAACAACCCGTCCAGATCGGCGACGATCCTGGCATCCGGGGCGAGCGCCAGGGCCTCTCGTGCCATATTTGTGGAAGGGTCGGCAATGGCGACGGCCTCGGCCACGCCGCTCTCGAGGATCGCTTTCATCCGATGCCGGCCGATCCACCCTACGCCGAGAAAGCCCAGCTTCAGTCGTTGTGCGATCGCCGCATTTTCTCCGGACATCGACGGCTTCATGAATATTTCACCAGAGCCTTGAGAAAACCGTCCGGCCGGTCGCGCGTCGTGTTGAGGGCGTCGTCCAGCCTCTCCAGCGGATAGATATGCGTGTAGAGCGGTTGCGGATCGATCCGGCCCTGGCGCACGGCTTCTATGGCGTCGCGAATGCCTTTGATATAGACGGCCGGTTCGCGCTCATGAGCGTTGATGACGTCGAGCCCGCGCCAGTTCCAAAGCTGCATGTTGATTTGGCGGGGCCCGTCCTGGTGATAACCGGCGATGATCAGTCGCCCACGTTCCTTGGTAAGCTCGCCCGCCAGGTCGAGCGGCCATTGTTTGCCGACGGCTTCGATGACGCAATCGCAGAATTTTCCGCCCGTAAGTGTTTTGACGCTCTCGATGATTTGCCAATGATCGTCCATCGGAATGGTCTCGGCCGCTCCCATCTCTCTCGCCACCCCGAGGGAATAGGGCCGGCGCGAGATGGCGATCACCCTTGCGCCGGCTGCCGCGGCAAGCCGGGTGAGAAGTGCGCCCAGGAATCCGATGCCGACGATGGCGACGGTCTCGCCGCTTTCGATGTTGCTGCGGCCGAAGATGTTCATGGCGCATCCGAGCGGTTCGCCCGGAAAGGGCTTGCCATCCAACTCCTTCGGCAGTGATGCGACCATCGAGACATCGGCAATGTCGTGCGTGGCGTAGGCATGGTAGGAAAGCGCCGCAACCCGCTCTCCCGTCCGAATCCCCGTGACATCGGGGCCAATGGCGTCGACAATACCCCAGCCCTCATGGCCTAACCCACCCGCCTCAGTGGGGAACGTCATCCAGTCCGGTCCGGCCCAGGGCGTGAGGTTCGAGGCGCAGACGCCGCATCCTTCCAGTTTCACCCTGACCTGGCCCGGACCGGGTTCCGGCAAGGGGCAGGTCTCCACCGAAATATGTCCGGGGCCGGTGACGATGGCAGCCCGCATGAGCCCGGCCCTCTGTCTCGCCGCAATGTCCATGAGATGTCCTCCAATGTGGCACCCCTAGAACAACAGGCCTCCCGAAGAGTTCCAGTAGAGGTCAAAGAAGTCATAGATGATGAAGTCAATAAAGATGTCATTGAAGAAGGAACTTTTCCATCCGCGTTCGGTTCGGCGCCTATCTCCGAAGCAAATTATTCAACCGGACGGATCTCATAATGACGATTTTGATAACTGGAGGATGCGGCTTCATTGGCCGCCACGTTGCTGAAGAACTTCTGAACAATGGCTATCACGTGCGCATTCTCGATGCGCTGATCGATCAGGTGCATGGCGATGCCGAAGTCAGCGTGCCTCATGGAGCCGAGATCATCCAAGGCGATGTCAGAGACAAGGACGCTGTGCGTGCGGCTCTTGCCGGTGTGAACGGCGTCATTCATCTCGCCGCCGAAGTCGGCGTCGGACAGTCGATGTATGAAATTGCCCGCTATGTCGGCTGCAACGACCTCGGCACCGCGGTCCTCCTGGAAGCCATGATCGGCCTTCCCGTCAAGACGATCGTCGTCGCCTCATCGATGAGTGTCTATGGAGAAGGGCTCTATCGGACGGCGGATGGAAAGCGGCTCGGCTATGTCAGGCGGCGCATGCAGCATGTCAAGCAGGGCCGGTGGGATCCGCTTGATCAGGATAACCAGCCGCTGACGCCGGTCGCCACCGATGAGGAGAAACCGGTCGATCTTGCGTCCATCTACGCTTTGACGAAATACGCGCAGGAGAGGCAGGTTCTTATTTTCGGCGAAGCCTACGGGCTGGATGCCGTCGCGCTGCGTCTCTTCAACGTTTTCGGCGCGGGCCAGGCGCTTTCCAATCCCTACACCGGCGTGCTCGCCAATTTCGGTTCGCGCCTCGCCAACGGTCAGCCGCCGATGATCTTCGAGGACGGCAAGCAGCGGCGCGATTTCGTCCATGTCCGCGATGTGGCGACAGCCTTTCGCCTGGCCTTGGAAAAACCCGCAGCCGCCGGTCACGTGATCAACATCGGCAGCGGCCAGGCCTATTCGATCGCCGATGTCGCGACGCTTCTCGCCGATGCCATGGGCGTGCCCGAGATCGGCCCTGACATCATGAAGAAGGCGCGTTCGGGCGACATCCGCAATTGCTTTGCCGACATTTCCAAGGCGCGCGAACTGCTCGGCTTCGAACCGAAATATCGTCTCGAAAACGCGCTCGCTCCCTTTGTCGAATGGGTGCGCCAGAGCGGGGCGGTCGACCGTGGCGCCGAAATGAAGCGGCAACTCGAAGAGCGGGGGCTGGTTTCATGAACAAGGCCGGTGCTCGAGCATCCGATCAGGAGACGAGGCGGTTCGGTTTTGTCGAATGGTTCCGGCCCGGAGACTATGAGCGGGCTGAGGTCGCGTTGCCGGATATCCTGGAGAGTGGCGCCAGTTATCTCCGCACACATCTTTCCTGGGCCGAATATCTGGCCCCCGGCGGCCAGCAATGGTTCGATTGGCTGATCCCGCGTATCGGCGGCCAAATCGATCTTCTGCCGTGCATTCACTACACGCCGCCGTCCCTGTCCCGGACGGGCAGGTCTTCAGGCCCTCCGGTGAATCTCAAATCCTATGCCGACTTCGTCGACCATGTTCTGACGCGCTATGGCCGCTATATCAGTCATATCGAGCTCTGGAACGAACCAAACAACCTGCTTGACTGGGATTGGCGCCACGACAGCGACTTTCTGCTTTTCTGCGAAATGGTCGGAGGCGCCGCCTACTGGGCGAAGCAGAGGGGCTACAAACCTGTACTTGGCGGCCCGTGCCCCTTCGATCCCTATTGGCTCAATCTGATGGGCACGCGCGGCGTGCTCGGCGTCGTCGACGCCGTCGGCTTCCACGGTTTCCCTGGAACCTGGGATAGCGAGGAGGCAACCTGGGGCGGCTGGGACATGCATCTCGGAGAGATGCGTGGGATTATCGATCGTTATAATGCCGATGCCGAAATATGGATCACCGAAACCGGCTACTCCACCTGGCGCAATGACGAGATTGAACAGGCGCGGCGCTTCACAAAGGCGCTGAAAGTACCGGCCGATCGCATGTACTGGTATTCATGGCGCGACGTGCCGCCGGATGTTCCGGTTCAGGAAGGCCTGTGGTTCGATCCGCGGCATTATCATCTGGGCGCTGTCAGCCACGACAATAAACCGAAGCTTCTTGCCCGCCTTCTCACGGAAGGAGGCGTCAAGAGGCTGGAGGAGGTCGCGGCCCTTGCCGCTCCCAACATCACCTCAGGCGCAGCTCCGATCATCGTCACCGGCGGCAGTGGGTTTGTCGGCTGCAATCTCGCCGACCGCCTGCTCAGCGACGGCGAGGACGTCATCATTCTCGACAATCTGGCACGATCGGGAGTCGATCAGAATCTCTCCTGGCTCAAAGAGCGGCATGGCGGGCGGGTGCATCCGGTCCTCGCCGACGTTCGCGATCTGCTGGGCATCGAAGCAGCCTTCAGAGATGCCAAGGCGGTGTTCCACTACGCTGCGCAAACGGCGGTGACCACCAGCCTCGTCGACCCGCTGGAGGATTTCGAAACGAACGCGCGCGGCACGCTCAATGTGCTGGAATCGATTCGCAGGGCAGGCAAACGAGCTCCGATCATCTTCGCCAGCACCAACAAGGTCTACGGCGCTCTCGACGATCTCGGCATGATCGAACTCGATGATCGTTATCTTCCCGAAGACGAGAGCATCAGGACGCTGGGGATCGGGGAGGATCGGCCGCTCGATTTCTGTACGCCTTACGGTTGTTCGAAGGGCGTGGCCGATCAGTATATCCTCGACTATGCGAAGTCCTACGGCATCCCTGCCGCCGTCCTGCGGATGAGCTGCATTTATGGACCGCGCCAGTTCGGCACCGAGGACCAGGGCTGGGTGGCACATTTCCTGATTCGCGCGCTCGGCGGGGAACCCATTTCCATCTACGGCGACGGCAAGCAGGTGCGCGATATTCTGCATGTCGATGATGCCGTTGCTGCCTATCGGGTGCTGCTTTCCAATATCGGGCAGGTCAGCGGCAAAGCATTCAACCTCGGCGGCGGGCCGCGCAACGCCGTCAGCGTGCTCGCGGTGCTGCGCGAGATCGAAGAGCTTGCGGGCCGTCCAGTCGAAACCAGCTTTGGCCCATGGCGCGCCGGCGATCAGCTCTATTTCGTGGCCGACACGACGAGACTTGAACAGGAAACCGGCTGGCAAGCCGGAATCGGATGGCGTCATGGTTTGCGGCACCTGGCCGAATGGCTGATCGCCCATCGTTTCGGCGGCCGGCAGATCCGCAGAGAAAAGCGGAAGGCATCGGCATGAGCGAACATGAACGATGCAGGGGGCACCGCCGCGTGCTGATGACGGTTGACGCCATCGGCGGCGTCTGGCGCTACGCCATGGACTTGGCCGCAGCCCTGAAATCGAACAACATCGAGGTTGTCTTTGCGGGGCTGGGTCCTTTCCCGGCAGACGACAAGGTCGCCGAGGCCAGTCGGGTCGGCAAGCTCGTCTGGCTGGATGCGCCGCTCGACTGGACGGTCGAGAATGAAGAGGCAGTTGCCGAAGTTCCGCGCCTGATTGCGGATCTCGCGCGCCGGGAACAGGCCGATCTTCTGCATCTCAATCTGCCATCGCAGGCGGCTGGCATGGAAACAAACCTGCCGATTGCGGTGGTTTGCCATTCCTGTGTCGTCACTTGGTTTGCCGCAGTCCGCGGAAGTCAAGTGCCGCAGGGTTGGCAATGGCAGTACCGGCTGAACCAAGAGGGCTTTGCATGTGCGGACGCGGTGATCGCGCCAAGCCGCAGCCATGCGAGAGCGATGGAAGCGGCCTATGGAACGATCGGAAATCTTCAGGTCGTTCACAACGCCAGCGCCCTTGAGGCTTCCGACGAGCTCAAGCAGGACTTTGTTCTTGCTGCCGGGCGCTGGTGGGACGATGGCAAAAACGGCGCGGTGCTGGACAAGGCTGCAGCTATGACGCGATGGACGGTGGCGGCGGCCGGCGCGACCACCGGTCCCAATGGCCAGACCACGCGATTTCGCCATGCCGATTACCGCGGCGAGCTTTCGCACGAGCGGATGAGCGCCTTGACGCGGCAGGCGGCCATCGTGGCCTCGCCGTCCCTCTACGAGCCTTTCGGTCTAGCCGCTCTCGAAGCGGCGCGGACGGGCGCGGCCTTGGTGCTTTCTGATATTCCCACTTATCGCGAGATATGGGGCGGAGCCGCTCTTTTTGCCGAGCGGCATCGCTCCGATGCCTTCGCCGATGCCTTCAATACTCTTGCCGACGATCCGCAACTGCGGGCAGCGTTCGGACGAAAAGCGCGTGCCAGGTCCGCCGGCTTCAGCGTCGAGGCTCAGGCAGAGGCGATGTGCTCGATCTATTCCGGCATGTGCGCCCGCGGTTTTTCAACAGCAGCGGAGTGATCATGAAGTTCATTTTCTACACCCATTCATTGGTCTCCGACTGGAATCACGGCAATGCCCATTTTCTTCGCGGCATCATGCGCGATCTCCAGCGGCGCGGCCATGAGACGCTGGCGCTGGAGCCGCAGGATGCTTGGAGCCGGGCCAATCTGGTGCGAGACCAGGGGGCGGCTGCGGTCGAGGCATTTCACCAAGCCTTTCCGCAGCACCGTTCGCAGATCTACGGCAAGGGATTCGACCACGAAGCAGCGCTTTCCGATGCCGATGTCGTCATCGTTCACGAGTGGACGGAGCCGCAATTGGTCGAGAGGCTCGGCCGCATCCGGCGCGACGGCGCGGCCTTCACCCTGCTTTTCCACGATACGCACCATCGGGCCGTCTCCGCCGAAGGCGATATCGCAGGGCTGGCGCTTGACGACTATGATGGTGTGCTGGCCTTCGGGCAGACGCTGCGCGAGCGTTATCTCAGAGCCGGCTGGGGGAAATCCGTCTTCATCTGGCACGAGGCGGCGGATGACGCGCTGTTCAGACCGTTGCCGGAGATCGAGAAATGCGGAGACCTCATCTGGATCGGCAACTGGGGCGACGACGAACGGTCCGCCGAAATCGGCGAATTTCTGATCCATCCTGCGAGGGATCTGAAGCTCGACGCGGTCGTGCGCGGCGTCCGCTACCCCGACCATGCGCTGGACGAACTTCGCAAAGTCGGCACCGCCTATGGCGGCTGGATCGCCAATGCCGAGGTTCCCGCGGCCTTCGCCCGCCACAAGGTCACCGTACACATTCCGCGCCGACCCTATGTCGAACATCTGCCGGGTATTCCGACCATCCGTGTCTTCGAGGCGCTCGCCTGCGGAATACCCCTGATCTCGGCGCCCTGGAAAGACGCCGAACATCTCTTCGAATCCGGCAGGGACTACCTTGTCGTCGGTGACGGACAGGAGATGAAGAAAAGCCTGCGCGACGTCCTCTCCGATACCGATCTGGCTGCGAACCTTGCCGCCGCCGGCCTTGAAACGATCAAGACCCGTCACACCTGCCGCCACCGCGTCGACGAGCTTTTCGCCATTCTGGCGCACTGCGGCACGCATAGGGTCACCGCAAACCTGCAATCCAGGGAGGCTGCCGAATGAAGATCGCCTTTTACGGATCAAGTCTCGTCTCCGCCTATTGGAACGGCGCCGCCACCTATTATCGCGGCCTGCTGCGGGCGCTGGCGGAAAAGGGTTACGATATCACCTTCTATGAGCCGGATGTCTATGACCGACAGAAGAACCGTGACATGGATCCGCCGGACTGGTGCAGGCTCGTCGTCTACGAAGGGACGATCGACGCCCTCAAGGCCGTCACAAGCGAGGCAGTCGAAGCTGATATCGTCGTTAAGGCGAGTGGTGTTGGCTTCGAGGACGATCGATTGCTGGAAGAGGTGTTGCGTCATGCACGCCCGCACGCGTTGAAAATCTTCTGGGACGTCGATGCGCCGGCGACGCTTGCCGAACTCAGGGCCAACCCCGATCATCCGCTACGCCTTGCGCTCGCCCGGCTTGATCTCGTGCTGACCTATGGCGGCGGCGACCCCGTCGTGAACGCATACCGTTCCGTCGGAGCGGCCGAATGTGTGCCGATCTACAATGCGCTGGACCCGCAAACGCATCATCCGGTGCCGCAGGACTACCGCTTCGCCGCCGACCTCGGGTTCCTTGGCAATCGCCTGCCGGATCGCGAGGCGAGGGTCGAGCATTTCTTCCTCGAACCGGCGTCGCGTCTGCCAAACCGGACATTCCTGCTTGGCGGTTCCGGCTGGCAGGACAAGCCGATCCCTTCAAACGTCCGCTATATCGGCCATGTCCCGACGCGCGATCACAACGCTTTCAACGTGACGCCGATGACGGTCCTCAACATATCGCGCGCCAGTATGGCGGAGAATGGTTTTTCCCCTGCGACGCGGGTCTTCGAGGCGGCCGGCGCCGGGGCTTGCCTCATTACCGACTACTGGGAGGGCATCGATGTCTTTCTGAAGTCCGGCGAGGAGGTCCTGGTCGCGCGCGACGGACAGGACGTGGCTGCCTTGCTCAGCGGCTTATCCCACCAATCCGCCCGGGAAATTGGAGAAAGGGCGCGCCGGCGCGTTCTGGCCGAACACACCTATGTCAATCGCGCCGAAACTGCAGACGAGATTTTTCGCGCCCGTCTTGGCGCGCGGGAGGCCGCCGAATGACGAGATCGCTCGATATCGTCTTCCTCGGGCTCTCCCTTTCCTCTTCTTGGGGGAACGGTCACGCCACGACCTATCGCGCCCTGATCAAGGGTCTTCGGCAGGACGGCCATCGGGTCCTGTTCGTGGAGCGGGACGTGCCGTGGTATGCCAGCCACCGGGATCTCCCTTCGCCTGACTTCTGCGAGCTCGCCTATTATTCCGATATCGGCGCAATGCTCGAGCGTCACGGCGAAAGGCTCGACAAGGCCGATGCCGTCATCGTCGGATCCTATGTTCCCGATGGTGTGCCGCTCATCGACGGGCTCGGGGCGCTGGGGCTGAAACGTCTCTGCTTCTATGACATTGACACGCCGGTCACCCTCGCCAAGCTCGATCGCGGTGATGAGGAATATCTGGCGCTGCGGCAGGTTCCCTTGTTTGACACTTATTTCTCCTTCTCCGGAGGAAGGGTGTTGACGCGGCTCGAACAGAGATATGGCGCGCGCAGAGCCGTCGCGCTCTATTGTTCGGTCGACGAGGGGCGTTATGCCAATACCGGCGAGCCCACTTGCTGGGATCTCGGCTATCTCGGAACTTATAGCCATGACCGGCAGCCGACACTGGAGCGCCTTCTGCTGGAGTCGGCGCGCCGCCTGCCCTCGATGCGCTTCGTTGTCGCCGGGCCGCAATATCCAGCCGAGATTGAATGGCCGGCCAACGTCGAGCGCATCGAGCATCTGCCGCCTGCCGATCACGCAAGCTTTTACAGCCGGCAGCGGTTCACGCTGAACGTGACCCGCAGCGATATGATTGCCGCCGGCTGGTCTCCCAGCGTGCGGCTGTTCGAGGCTGCCGCCTGCGGGGCGCCTATCATCAGCGACTTCTGGCAGGGTCTCGATGAACTGCTGCCGGACCGTAACGCTTTGTTCATTGTGCGCACGCCGGAGGATGTCGTGGCGCTGCTGACGGAGCTTCCCGACAGCGACCGTCTGGCCGCCGCCGCAGCAGCGAGAAAGCTGGTGATGAGCAGTCATACCGGTGTCGCTCGTGCCGGCGAGCTCGCCCGGTCTCTTTCGAATCTGTCCGCTAATCCAGCTTTTGACCGTATCTCAGCGTGAAGGAGAGTATCGATGCTTCAAGCCAATCGTCGCGGAAAAAGCAAGACTGTTCTGGTGGCAGGGGGCGCCGGCTTCGTCGGCTCGCATCTCTGCGATGCTCTGCTCGGCCGTGGCGACACCGTCATTTGCGTCGACAGCTACATTACCGGCTCGCGAGACAATGTCAGGCCGTTGATGAACCATCCGGGCTTCCGGCTCATCGAACAGGATATCTGCAAATTCATTGAAATCGGCGAACCGCTCGACCAGATCTATAATCTGGCCTGCGCCGCGTCCCCGCCGCAATACCAGGCGGATCCCGTTCACACGATGATGACGTGCGTTGCCGGTACGGGTAATCTGCTGGCGCTTGCCGAGCGGCACCGGGCCGCCTTCCTCCAGGCCTCGACGAGCGAAGTCTATGGCGATCCCGCTGAGCATCCGCAGAAAGAGGACTATCGCGGTAATGTCAGCTGCACAGGACCGCGTGCTTGTTATGACGAGGGAAAGCGCGCCGCGGAAGCTCTTTGCTTCGACATGCTGCGTGCCGGCCGCGTCGACGTGCGGGTCGCCCGCATCTTCAACACCTATGGGCCGCGAATGCAGGCAAATGACGGCCGGATCGTCTCCAACCTGGTCGTGCAGGCCCTCTCGGGGAAACCGCTCACCATCTACGGAAGCGGCATGCAGACCCGGTCCTTCTGCTACGTCAGCGATCTTGTCGGCGGCCTTATGGCGCTGATGGATGTGCGGCCGAACCCTGGTGTTCCCGTCA
Source organism: Rhizobium etli CFN 42 (assembly GCF_000092045.1). NCBI lineage: Bacteria > Pseudomonadati > Pseudomonadota > Alphaproteobacteria > Hyphomicrobiales > Rhizobiaceae > Rhizobium > Rhizobium etli. Next base: position 63,885 of record NC_007763.1, read on the forward strand.
ACCTCGGCAATCCGGGGGAATTCACCATCAACGAGCTCGCGCAGATGATCCGTTCGATGGTGCCGGTGCGAACGGCTGTTGCCTACAGACCTTTGCCGAAGGATGATCCTCAACGCCGGCGGCCCGATATTTCTCGCGCGACAGAACTGCTCGATTGGCAGCCGACGGTGCCCCTTGCCGAAGGGCTCAGATATACGATCGACTGGTTTGCCGCCAATTTGGACGATCGTCCCCGTAAACGTGTCGCTGCGCCTCGCCGTCAGTGCGCCGCGGCGGCCTCGCAGGCTGCCCCCTTGGATAACTGACCGAGAAGCGGATGCAAACGATGATGAACCTGGCTTTGCAACAGCGTATCAGCGAATTGGGTCCCTGGTTTCAGAATATGCGGTTCGGAGAGATCGAAACCGCGCCGGATCATTTTCTCGGCGACTATCCGGCGTTCAAATGGGAAGGCTTCAAGCATGTTGTGCCCAAGGATCTGGAAGGATGCAGCGTTCTCGATATCGGCTGCAATGCCGGCTTTTATGCGCTTGAGATGAAGCGCCGCAATGCCGGTCGGGTGTTGGGCATCGACAGTGACCCACGTTATCTCGAGCAGGCCCGTTTCGCCGCCGATCATTTCGGCCTTGATGTCGAGTTCAGGCAGATGTCGGTTTACGAGGTGTCGAAACTCGGCGAGAGGTTCGATCTGGTGCTCTTCATGGGCGTGCTTTACCACTTGCGCCATCCGTTGCTGGCATTGGATCTGCTCTACGAGCATGTGGTCGCAGATCTCATGCTGTTCCAATGCCTGCAGCGTGGCGAAGAGCGTATCGCCAAGCTTGAAGAAGACTACGACTTTTCGGAATGGAAGATTTTCGACCGATCGGATTTCCCGAAGCTGTTCTTTGTCGAAGAGCGCTTTGCCGCCGATCCCACCAATTGGTTCATTCCCAATAAGGCAGCGGTCGAAGCGATGCTGCGCAGCTCGGGCTTTGTCATAGAGGCCAATCCCGAGCGAGAAGTTTATCTCTGCCGCCGAGGTCGGCGGCCATACAAGGTCGAGCCGCCGCCCGGTTGAGGCGATTGTTTCACCTAGACTAGCGGGTCCAGAATGCTCAGAGGTGCCCGACTGATTTCGACCGCTGTCGCTGCAGTCCTCCTTGTCTTCTCCTCGACTTGGCTACTGACGAGGCCGCATCCCCGTGTCGTTGCCGGCGATCCCACGCTGACGTCGGGAGATGCCGGGCGTGGCAGACTGGTTTTTGCTGCGGGCGACTGCGCCTCCTGTCATGCTTCCCCCGGACAGCCGGACCGCTTCAGGCTGGGGGGCGATCTCGCACTGGCCTCACCCTATGGGATCTTCAGAGTCCCCAATATCTCGCCCGACCCGGAGGCCGGTATCGGATCATGGTCGGTCGCCGATCTCGCCAATGCGCTGATTTCAGGCGTCTCTCCGTCAGGGCAACATTATTATCCGGCATTCCCCTATGCCAGCTATACCGGCATGACGCTCGGCGATATCAGAGATCTCTACGCCTTTCTGCATACGCTTTCGCCCGTGCCGGAGCGCGCGCAACCGCATCAGATTTCTCCGCTGTTTCGCATCCGGCGGTTTGTCGGTTTCTGGAAGCTGCTGTTCTTCCGAGAAGGCAGATCGGGAGGAGCGGAGAATGGCGATCCCGTGCATGATCGCGGCGCATATCTCGTGGAGACGCTTGGCCATTGCGCCGAGTGCCACTCCTCCCGCAATATCTTCGGTGCGATAAAGCCGAAAACGCGATTTGCCGGCGGAGTGAGTTCGGAAGATGTCGGCTTCAACCCCAATATAACACCGATAGGCATTGGCTCGTGGTCGGAGCAGGATCTAGTCGAAATGCTTCGCAGCGGCATGACGCCCGGCCACGGCTATGTCGGCTGGGTCATGGCGGACGTCGTAGAGAACACGGCGGAACTTCCCGAGGTCGACAGGATGGCCATCGCCCGGTACGTCAAGTCGCTGCCGCCGCGGCCGACGCCCCATCCATAGGGCATTCAATTGCGGACGATTAACCGGTTCTTCCTAGTTGGCATAGAGATAGGCGGCGAGATCACGGGCTTCCTGATCGGATATTCCGGTCGCCGGCATCGCCGTTTTTGGCGAATGGGCCTGCGGCATGACGATCCAGCCGACGAGATTATCGGCGGAATTGTTGAGGACGCCGGCAATATAGACCCGTTCGCGCAGAGCGGAGAGATCGCCGCCGACCTTGCCGTCTGCGCCTGCGATGCCTGGAATGGTATGGCAGCCTGCGCACCCATATCGGCGGAAGATCGCTGGTGCCCGATCGGGATCGCCTTTCGTCATGGCGACCGCCGCGGCTCGCTTTTCCGATCGCTGCCGGTAGACGTCTGCCAGGGCCAATGCCGCCGTCAGGCTCATCATGCATGCCGCGATCATGACGGCGGGTCGAAGGGAATTATGGGGCGGCGATCGGTGTTGCACCTGCGTCTCCTTTCCCGGAATCCCGGATCCATAATGCCATCAGCACCAGAGCGGCCGCCGCGTATATAGTTCCGGCAGGCACCCACATCACCAGGCCTGCCACTTGCTGCTCTTCAAGCGGTGACAAGCCCCAGCTTCCCGAGGCTCGGGTCTGCGTGGCATAGAGTACGTTTGGTGAAAGCGCGATCAAGGCTCCGAGAATGCTCATATGGAGCATGGTTAGGAAGAGATGCCAGGCCGCAAGCCCTCTGTCCGTCTTCCAGATGACGGGCCACCAGAACAGGACGGCACTTAGGAAAAAGGTAAGATGTTGCAGACGGTGGAGCGGCGTGCTTTCGATTGCGGCGTCGAACAGGAGGGGCGAATGCCATGCCCAGATCGCCGCCCCGTGCAGCAGCGTCGTGAGGCTGCCGTTGCTCAGCATTGTCCAGGTCCTGCGGAACACGCGTAAGGCGAGCACGTGCCCCGCCCGTCGCCTGACGATCCTTGGCAGCCCCCACAGCAACACCGCCGACGGGCGTGCCAAGACGATGAGCGGCGCGGCAATCGCCATAACCAGCTCATGTTCGATCATGTGGAAGGTGAAAAGCTGTTCTCCCAGCCAATGCAGGGGAGAGACAAGCGCGGCGGCAAGCACCAGCCAGCCGGCCCAATAGGCCAAAAGACGGTGCATGAAGACGCGACGGCCCGCGGATGATCGCGACATGAAGCGAAGGCTTCCGCTTGCATAGAGGGCTGCGCAGACGCCAGCGGCGCAATTATCAAGGGATCGGCCGTCCAGTGAAGGGAACTCGCATAAGTATGGCCTTCATGTGCCGATAGCGGTGTCGCCATAAGAACAAGACCGATTGTCGTTGCTGTTCTCATAGCCGCGGCACCCAGTAGATACACCCGTAGAGGGGAAGCCAGGCGAGGACGACAAAGTTCCAGTAGAGCGCGTTGTCTTCGACATCGCCGTAGCGCCGAGCATTGTCGCCATGCTTTGAAAACATCAGGCAGGCGAGAACAATCGTATCAATAAGATCGGTGATGATGTGGGTGGCGTGCAGGCCGAGCATCGTCCAGATGATTGATCCATAGGCATCGTCGTCCCAACCTATGTGCAGTGCACGAAATTCGAAGGCGCGGGGTATGAGGGGTGACGCTCCGAGAAGCGTCATGACGATCAGTCCCACCCGCACCTTTCGCAGGTCCCTCTGCTTCGCCCACCGCGCGACGAGCATATTCGGCACGATGCTGACGAGAAGCAGCAGGGTCAGAATTGTGCCGGGAAGGAGATCCGGGGCAGGGGCTTCGATCGGCCAATGCGGCGCCAGGCTCATGAGATAGAAGTAAACGACGATCGCCAGAGCGAATCCCATGCCTTCGATCAGCATGAAGGCGCTGGTTCCCCAGAAGGTCAGGCTCGCGCTGCCCAAGCCGTGCAGGGGAAGCTTCGACAGATCGGCCACCACGCGCTCCTTCATGACTCGTCCTCCCGCGTTTGCTTGGGCCAGAACCATCCTGTCAGGGTGATAGCCACCGGAGCGGCTCCCCAGACAACGGCCCACGGGCTGAAGATCGAACCGATCAGCATGATGCCCGTGGCAATGGCGGCCAGAAATGGCCAGATGGAATCGGCTGGCGAGGCCTCCCGCGCCTCCGGCTCGCCCGCGGTGACACTGCTGACGATTAGTTCCCGCCGATCGAGCCGAAGTCCCGTCGCCACCGCCAATGTCTCGTCCGACATCCAGAGCGGCTCGCGCGATTCGACCACCGGAATATGCCGAAAATTATAAGGGGGAGGGGGCGAGGGTACGGCCCACTCCAATGTTGACGCATTCCAGGGATTGGGGCCGGCCCGCGGGCCATGGCGGAAGCTGCGCAGCGCATCGATGAAAAAGACCAGGAATCCGCCGGCCAGGATAAAGGCGCTGAGGCTGACGAAGAGGTTCAAGCCGGCCCAGGGCAGCTCGGGCGGATAGGTGTAGACGCGCCGCGGCATACCCTGGAGGCCCAGGATGTGCATCGGGAAAAAAGTCAGGTGGAAGCCGGTGAAGATCAGGCCGAAGGCCCATCGGCCGGACCTTTCGCTCATCATCCGCCCGGTCATCTTCGGGAACCAGTAATAGATCGCGCCGATCAGCGGGAAGACGGAGCCGCCGATCAGCACATAATGGAAATGGGCGACGACGAAATAGGTGTCGTGGACCTGGCTATCGAGCGGCACCGACGCCACCATGACGCCAGTCAGGCCGCCGATGACGAAGGTGATGAGAAAGCCGATGACGAAAAGCAGCGGTGTCTTGAAGACCGGACGGCCATCCCACAGCGTTGCCAGCCAGCAAAAGATCTGGGTTCCGGCGGGAATGGCGATTGCCATGCTCGAGGCGGTGAAAAAGCTGCTCCCCAGCCGCGGCAGGCCGGCCACGAACATGTGGTGCACCCACAGGCCGAAGGAGAGAATTCCTGTGGCGATCATTGCCAGCACCAGCGGCATATAGCCGAAGACGGGACGCTGCGTGAAGGTGGAGATTATGGCGGAGACGATGCCGACTGCCGGCAGAAAGATGATGTAGACCTCGGGATGACCGAAGAACCAGAACAGGTGCTGCCAGAGAAGGACGTCGCCACCTTCCGCAGGATTATAGAACTGGGTGCCGACCAGCCGGTCGAGAATGAGGGACGAGCTGGCAAACATGATCGCCGGCATGGCCAGGATGACCAGAAAGGCCGTGACCAGCATCGACCAGACGAAGACGGGGATCCGATCGAGCGACATGCCGGGCGCCCGCAGCTTGAAGACCGTCACGACGATCTCGACGGCAACGGCGAGGGCGGAGACCTCGGTAAAGGTGATCATCTGTGCCCAGAGGTCCGCCCGTTTCCCGACACCATATTGCGGGCCGGCCAGAGGCACATAGGAGAACCAGCCGACATCGGGGGCGGTATCGAGGGCGAGGGAGATCCACAGCAGCAGCCCGCCGGCGAGGTAGATCCAGTAGGAGAAGGCATTCAGCCTGGGAAAGGCGATGTTGCGGGTTCCGACCATCAGAGGAACGAGATAGACCGCCATCGCCTCCATGACCGGTACTGCAAACAGGAACATCATGTTGCTCCCGTGCACGGTGAAGATCTGATTGTACCGGTCCGCGCTGATGAAGCGGGTCTCGGGAAAGGCGAGCTGGATGCGCATCACAAGCGCCAGCACGCCGCCGAGGATAAGAAAGACAAAGGCTGTCGCGACATAGCGCCGACCGATGATCTTGTGATCGACGGTGGAGAGCGCTGCCAGAAATCCGGAAGGCGTCGACCATGTGCGCCTGAGGAAGGCTTCCGCTTCTTCACTGCCGGCAGCCAGATCGGCGGGGGAAGGGGGTCTGCCGCTGCCGGTCATCGCAGACCACTCATGTAGGCGCTCAACTGTCGCAGTTCTTCGCCGGTAAGGGGGACCAACGGCATGTTGTTGCCCGGCTTCAGCGTTTGCGGGTCGGCAATCCATGCCGCAACCGATCCCCGCGTATTCTCCAGCAGCCCCGCCGCAATCATGCTGCGGCTGCCGACATGGGTGAGGTCAGGCCCTGACGTGCCCGATGCCCCGGTGCCGCGGATGGTGTGACAGGCGGCGCAAGGCTTGCTCATGAAGACGAGCTTTCCCGCAGCGGCATCACTGTCGGCCGGTGCGGCTGCCGTCTTTCTCTGCGACTCCAGCCATCTGGCATAGTCCGCCGGCTCCTCGGCGATCACCAACAGCGCCATGTGGCTGTGCTGCAGGCCGCAGAATTCGGCGCATTGGCCGCGATAAATGCCGGCTTTGCTGGCATGCAGCGTCAGCCGGTTGTCGCGGCCGGGGACCAGATCCTGCTTTCCCGTCAGGTTAGGCACCCAGAAGGAATGAATGACATCAGTCGCTTCCAGGCGCAGCCGGACATCGGTTCCCACCGGGATATGCAGCTCGTTGGCGGTCTGGAATGTCCTGGCGGGATCCGCGTCGAGGTAGGTAAACTGCCACCACCACTGCTGCCCGCGAACGGTGATGGTCGGCAGATTGTCCCGGCCGCGGTCGACGCCATTGGTAGCATAAAAGCTGGTGATGGTCAGGAAGCTTACGACCAGGAAGGTCATAACGATCGCGCCCGTAACGACCCTGCCCATGGAACGCTCAGTCTGCGGTTCGCCGGGGGCCTGGTTTTTCCTGCGAACCAGCGCCCATGCCATGACGCTCATGACAAGCACGAAAACCACGCCGCAGACGGCGACGAACAGGAATATCAGGCTCTTGAGTTCCGAAGCGGCGGGTCCGTCCGCATTCAGCGCCGACTGCGTGCCGGCAACGCAGCCGGACAGAAACAGGGTGCATGCCGGGGTGATCTTCAAGGCCGGACACCTCGATCGGAGCGGACGCCCACCGGCCCTTCCTCGAAAAGAGTTGCGGCCGGCGCCCGGTTCTCGGCCGGTCTCGTATGCTTGTCGTCGTTGCGGCTCGGCGCGGTATAGGGAGCGGAATAGGCACCGATCGTCCTGACGTAGCCCGCGAGCTGCCAGATCTGGTCGCTTGTCATTTTGTTGGCGAAGGCAGGCATGCCGTGAGGCCGTCCGTCGCGTATGGATGCCACGACCGATACCATTTCCGAGCCATAAAACCACCAGCCGTCAAGGAACGAAGGGCCGGTCCCGCCTCGTCCGTCTCCATGGCAAGTAGGGCAGCCGAACCAGGAATAAAGGCGCTTGCCCTGGCTCAGATCATAAGCGGTCGTCTCATAGGGCTTGCCAAGCGCGAAATAGACATCCGACGGGGCGCCGCCGATCCCGCCCGGCATCAGTCTGAATTGATCGAGGGCCGACGTGACAGGCGGATCGGCGCGGTATTGCCTGGGATGTCTTGCCCAGCCAATGACTGCGCCGACGGCGGATATGCAGAGAACCGTCATCACCGCAAACCAGTTGCCGAACCTGTTTTCGCTCATCGCCGCGGCCTGGATCAGAACGGCGATGGCTGGGTCGAGAGGCTAAGGCGCACGGGCAACAGCTTGTAAGACGGCGTCTTGGATTTCGCGTCGTGATGCGCCAGCGGAAAGAGCGGATTTGCCTCCGGGTAATAGGCTGCGCAGCAGCCTGCCGGAATATCGTGCCCGGCAACCCTGAAGCGCGTGACGCGGCGCGTCCGGGCAATATCGATGGCGGTCGTCAGGTCGACGAAATCGCCCTCCTTCAAGCCCATCCGGCGGATGTCGTCCGCATTCATGAAGACGACTTTCCTGGTTCCGTCTACGCCGCGGTACCGGTCGCTGCAACCATAGATCGTCGTGTTGAACTGGTCGTTCGACCGCAGGGTGGTGAGATTGAGGACCCGGTCGGCGGCCGGATCGATGAAAAACTCGGGAAAGAGCCGTGGCGGCGTGACGAAATTGGCCTTCTGGTTTGGCGTCGTCCATTTACGCTCGCGCGCCGGCACCGGCCGTGGGATGCCTCCAGGCTGGAACATCCGCTTGTTGAAGTCCCTGAAGGTCTCGGGATAGGTCGCTTCGATCGCATCGCGGATTTTCGAATAATCCCCCACCCATTCATCCCAAGGAACGCGGCCTTGCGTCAGCGTCGCCTTGGCGATGCCGGCGACGATAGCCGGCTCCGACAGAAGCTCGTCGCTTGCGGGCCTTGCCTTGCCGCGCGATCCGTGGAAATGCGCCACCGAACTTTCGATGGAGACGGCTTGCGCACCGCTCGATTGTTCATCGATCTCCAGCCGGCCGAGACAGGGCAGGAGATAGGCGATCTCACCATGGATGACATGGCTGCGGTTGAGTTTCGTGGCAATCTGCACACTCAGGCGAAGTTTCCGCCACGCCTCTTCCATTGCGTCGGTTTCCGGGACGGCGCGCAGGAAATTGCCGCCGAGGCTGACGAAGGCCCTCGCTTCGCCTTCCATGATCGCTTTGCAGGTGTCGACCGTCGAGCGGCCCTCCCACTTCGGTGGCTCGAACTGGTAGAGTTCCGCCAGCTTGTCAGAGGCACCAGGCCTGGCTTTTCCGTTATGCCGACGGTGCGCTGTCCCTGGACGTTTGAGTGGCCTCGCACTGCGCAGATATTGGCGCCGGGCTTGCCGACGTTCCCCCGCAAAAGGGCGAGATTGACCACCATCTGAACGTTCTGCACGCCCATGACCTGCTGGGTGAGCCCCATGCCGTAGATCATCAGCACGGCCTCGGAATTGGCATAGGTGCGGGCCGCCTGCGTCATCTGTTGGCGGGTCAGGCCGGAAATGCGCTCCAGTTCGGCCCAGTCGTGCCGACGCGCAGCGCCGGCGAATTCTTCGAAACCCGCCGTATGTGTCTCGATGAAATCGTGGTCGAGCACATGCCGTTTGTCGGCAGCAGCTATCGAGGCGGCAAACGCGACCGCTGCGGCGCTGGACGGATCGTCAGGCGAGGCGTCCTCGCCCGAGACCTTGCTCATGCCCGATGCCTTCATGGCATCGTCGGCCTCGATCAGAGCCTTGCAGATCCCGAAGAGCGCCGCGACGTCGCCGCCATTCTTCACCTGATAATATTCGGAGGATATCGGCGTCGAGCGGCCCGTCAGCATCTGACTCGGTATTTGCGGATTGGTGAAATGTTCGAGGCCTGGCTCGCGCAAGGGATTGAAAGTAACGATCTTCACGCCTCTATCGACCGCGTCCTGCAGATCGTGAAGCATTCTCGGCGAGGAGGTCGCGACGTTCTGCGCCAGATAGAAAATGCAGTCGCAGTTCTGGAAATCGGAAAGAATTGCCGTGCCGACCGTGGCCCCGATGCTTTCGGGAAGGCCGACTGACGTGCTTTCGTGACACATATTCGAAGAGTCCGGCAAATTGTTGCTGCCGAAGATGCGCGCAAACAGCTGATACATGTACGATGTCTCAAGAGCGGCACGTCCGGACGTATAGAAATCGACCTGCTGCGGGGGAACGGCCCGCAACTCTCTGCCGATTTCGTCGAAGGCTTCCTTCCAGCTGACCGGTTCGTATTTGTCGGTCCGGCTGTTCCATCGCATCGGATGTGTCAGACGACCTTGTTCTTCGAGATCGTGATCGCTCCACTCTTCCAGCTCCTGCAATCTGTGAGCGGCGAAGAAGGCGCGGTCTGCGCGGCGCGTGGTAATTTCCCAGGCGGTCGCCTTTGCGCCGCTTTCGCAAAATTCCATCGGATGGGGCTTCGCAGGCTTGGCCCAGGCGCAACTCACGCACATGTAGCCGTCAGGCTTGTTGTGATAGGCTAACAACGACGGTCCGGACCGCGGGACGTGTTCGCGTAGAAGAATTTCTCCAAGAGCTCTCGCCGCCGGCCATCCGCCGGCCGCGTGCGTGCTCTCACCGATAGTCGGATGATGTTTCGGTCTCGCAGACATTTTTACCTCCCGACATTGTCCAAGGGAATCCCGGCAGATATGTCGCGACCCTGAACTCCCTGAGAAACAAACTGTTCCATCCGGGGCGGCAAAGCATCGTAGTTGCCTGCCGTTGCCGGTCGTGGAAAGCCGAGCAGAAAAATTCCGGAGACGGCCTCAGCCGCCTCGCATGTCCTCAGAACTGCGTCGGAGCGTCGGCCTCCACCTCGGCATAGAGTTGACCGCACATCGTCAGCGATCGCCGCATCGCAGCGACGCGATCTTCGGCGTCCTCGGATGAATAGGCCCAGATGTCGGTCGCCCAGCTCTTGCCACCCATCTCGTACTGCAAGGCGAACTTGTAGAGCCGCCGCTTATCCGCGTCGGTGCTCACGAAAGCGCGATCGGGATCATCGCGGCGCTGGCGCGGGAAACTTACGACATTCACAATGTGCTCCTCGGGTTCGCCTTGCCGCCAGGGTTCGAAAGGCCGCTTTTGCTTGGACTAACCTGATCGCCCCTATTTCGTTCCCTTCGCTCCTGGTTAGAGCAGGTCCAATCGCGGTCTGATCCTTCAGGCAAGTTGCATTGCCGCGTCAATTCCGATGTACATACAAATGATGTACACCAGCGGGCCTGACGTCACGGGAGGGAGGATTCGACGGCCGACCGATCGCCTTATGGCGGATCGACGCCGCGCCGTCGGTGCTGATGCGATCCAACAGCCGCCGCACCTGGCGCTCGCTCAGAGCAAGCACATGCGCCGCCGTGACCATCGTCATCCGGCCGGCGATCACCTTCGACAGAACCTCGATCCGCTGCAGATCACGCTCGCTCATCGCAATCAATCCCATCCGCAATCTCCCACGTTAGCAAATGCGGGGAGTGTGACATTCCAACTTTGCAGAAACAGGACATTCTAACTTTGCGGCTACAGGCGAATCTGGCGTAATCAACGTTATGGAACTTGATTCCTGCGGCGGACCATTCGCAACTGTGGCCGCGCGCGAAAGGAACCATCGCACCGCATGCTCCTTGTTGATCCTCTTCAGATATCCCTGATAGGCGCGTGACGACTGACGGTGCCTGAGCACCAGCTCGAAGTTGATGCTCTCCATTACCGCTTCCAGAAAACTCGGGAAATGCGGGTTGCGCGTCGCCCGCGCGATCGCGCTGCCTTGCGCCCGGGTTTTCAGCTTAACAGATCCCGGATGACTTCCAGAGGATGGGGGATCGTCCTGCGGTCAATTTCCTTGACCTGCGACCGGCAGGAATAGCCGGTCGCCATGACGACGGTCCCGTCCTCGCCGGCGGCGATCTGTTCTGCCCAGCTCATCGCATAGAGCGTTTCGGAAATCTCTCTGTTGCGGGCTTCGTGGCCGAACGTTCCCGCCATGCCGCAGCAACCCGCATCGGCCACCTGCAGATCGATGCCGAGGGTGCCGAAGACCGCTTTCCACTGCGCAACGGTTGAGGGCATGTTGGTGCGTTCGGTACAGTGCGGCAGAAGCCGGACCGTCGCCACGGCCTGCCGCCCGACCGCCTCGGCCAGGGTCTTGCTGTTTGCGGCCAGCCATTCCTGCGGCAGCAGCACGGTTGCGTGGGATAATCCTTTCGGCAAGGTCTTGTACTCGCTGCGATAGGCGAGGGTCATGGATGGGTCCAGCCCGACAAGCGGCACGCCGATTTTCGCCAAACGATCCAGGGAGCGCGAGGTCGCGACGGCCGTCTTTTCGAAACGGTCGCGATAGCCGTGGACATGCAGCGCTTTTCCGTTGGTGAGCGGCGGCGCGATGAACGGCGACAGGCCGAGCTTGCGGGCGACCTCGATGGCTGCGACGACCACTTTGGGATCGAAATGCGCAGTGAAGGCGTCGGGAATGAAGACGACGGTGCGGCCGCGCGACTCGGGAGACATCTCCATGATCTGCTCCGCGTCGGCGGTCGGAACCCCGAGGCCGGCAGCGGCGACGCCGCCGGCATCTTCGGCAGCGCGGTCAAGCCGGCAAGCTTCATCGCCGCGCGGCCGGCAGCCGTTCCGGCAAGGAGATTGTAGAGAGGACGGATCCGCGCCATCAGCGGCAGAGTCGCCTCGATGCCGGCCACTAGCGGATCTTTCAGCGGCCTGAGGTAGCCGCCGTAATAGAGGTTCGGGAACTTCGAGCGGAACGCCGGGACGCTGACCTTGACCGGACATTGACCGGCGCAGGCCTTGCAGGCGAGGCATGTATCCATGGCCGCCCGCACTTCATGCGAAAAATCGGTCCGATTGGCCGGGTTCAGCGAGTTGAACGCCCTCCTGACAAGCCCGATCGCCTTGTTCGAATTGCGGAGCCGAACCGCTTCCTCGCGGAGGTCGACACCCTGATCGACGAGCAGCCTCAGCCATTCCCGCATCAGGGCGGGGCGTCGTTTCGGCGAGTACACCCGGTTGCGGGTCGCCTTGTAGGACGGGCACATCGGGCTGTTCTCGTCGAAATCGAAACAGGCGCCGTTTCCGTTGCAATTGGCCGCATTGTCGAAGGCTGCGCGGACCTCGTTGCCGATGATCCGGTCGACGCTTCCCCGCAAGGGAACCTCGTCGATCTTCATGAGCGCGCCATCGTCGGGCGCGGCGATCTTGCCCGGATTGAGGCGGTTCTCTGGATCGAACGCCTTCTTGATCTGCTGAAGGCAGGGATAGAGATCGCCGAAGAATTCCGGCACATATTCTGAACGCACACCCTTGCCGTGCTCTCCCCAGAGAACGCCGCCATGCTTGCGGGTAAGCGCCACCACCGCGTCGGTGATTTCCCGGATGAGCGGCACATGGTCGTCCCGCGTCAGGTCGAGGGCCGGCCGCACATGAAGCACGCCCGCATCCACATGCCCGAACATGCCGTAGGAGACGCCGGCAGCATCGAGAAGAGCGCGGAATTCTGGGATATAGGCGGCGGGATTGTCGGGAGGGACGGCGGTATCCTCGACGAAAGCCACCGGGCGCACCGGGCCTTCGACGTTGCCGAGAAGCCCGACGGCGCGCTTGCGCATGCTCCATATCGCCTCGACGTCCGCTTTCTCCTGGGCGATCGTAAGGCCGATGTTGCGGACGACATCGGCGCCGGCCAGCGCCGACGTCACCGCCATGAGCTTCTGTTCCAACTCGACTGGGTCGTCGGCCGGCACCTCGGCGATATTGATGCCGTTGGCGGGGCCGCGCTGGTCGTCCGGGAAAAACCGGGCGATGCCGCTCCACACGATATCGCCCTTGGTAAGGCCAAGCACCCTCTCGTCGATCGTCTCTACTGAGGCGACGTTCAGCGCGGTCAGCGACCTTGCGTCTTCGAGAGCCATGTTGAAGTCGTCGTAGCGGATATTGACCAGCGCCGCACATTTCGGGATCGGCAGAAGGTTGAGCTCGATCTCGGCAATCATCGCCAGTGTGCCTTCCGAGCCGCACATGATCGCATTGAGGTCGAAGCGTCCGTCGTCGCGGCGGATATGCGCAAGGTCGTAACCCGCCATGTAGCGGTTGAGGCGCGGAAAGATTTCCTCGATGCGCGCACGCTCGTCGCGCGCGATCCTGTCGACTGTCCGATGGATCTCCCCGACGCGATCATCGCGAGACTTGATCTTGGCAAGAGACACGTCGTCGAGGGGACGCGACCACCAGTCCGTCGCATCGGTCAGGACCATCCTGAGGCCGAGCACATGGTTGCTGGTCTTGCCGTAGAGGCAGGAGCCCTGGCCGCAGGCATCGGTCGAGACCATGCCGCCGATCGTCGCCCGATTGGAGGTCGAAAGTTCCGGAGCGAAGAACAGGCCATCATCCTCAAGGACGCGATTGAGCTGGTCCTTGACGACGCCGGCCCAGGAGTGCTCCAACGACCTCAGACATGCAGGGTATGGTTCAAAATAACAATGACAGACTCTAATGCCGAGCCACTCTGGCGGGCTCGAGCGACGCGACAGCCGGTTGGTTGCAGGGGGCATGGTCCTTCCTAATCGCCTTTGATGATGGCTTCGGCCGCTTTCTCAGCAATCATGATCACCGGCGAGTTCGTGTTGCCGGAGACGATCGCCGGCATGATGGAAGCGTCGACGACCCGAAGCTTCGCTACGCCGTGCACGCGCAGCCGCGTATCCACCACCGCCATCGGATCATTGCCCATCTTGCAGGTGCCGACGGGATGGAAGATCGTCGTGGCGATGTCGCCGGCACGGCGGATCAGATCGTCGTCGGTCTCGTATTCCCGGCCCGGCAGCATTTCCTGCGGGTTGAAACGTGAAATGGCCCTCGTCTGCATCAGGCTGCGGGCGTGGCGGATGGATTTTGCCGCAAGCAGCCGGTCGCCGGCCGTCGACAGATAGTTCGGGCGGATTTCCGGCGGCTGGCTGGCGTCGCCGGTCGTGACATGCACGGTGCCGCGGCTTTCCGGCCGCAGATTGCAGACGGAAACCGTGACCGCGGGATAGCGGTGCAACGGCTCGCCAAGCCGGTCGGTGCTGAGCGGCTGGACGTGATATTCGAGGTCCGCCGTCGCAACCGCCGGATCGCTTTTGGCGAAGATGCCAAGCTGGCTCGGCGCCATCGAAAGCGGGCCGGACCGGTTGACGGCATATTGCAGCCCCATGCCGGCGCGGCTGAAGAGGTTGTGATAAAGCTGGTTCAGCGTGCGTGCGCCTTCGATCTTGAAGACCGTGCGGATCTGCAGGTGATCCTGGAGATTTTCGCCAACGCCCTTCAGGGGGTGACGAACCTGAATATCAAGGGCCGAAAGAAGCTCCGGCCGGCCGATGCCGGAGAGTTCCAGGATTTTGGGCGAGTTGATGGCACCCGCCGACAACACGACCTCGCGGGCGGCACGAGCGATGCAGAGCCGGCCGCCAAGCCGGAAGCGCACTCCGGAAACCGCCTTGCCGTCGAACTCCAGCCGTTCCGTCTCCGCGCCCGTCAGAACGCGAAGATTCGCGCGCTTCGTCGCCGGCCGCAGAAAGGCTTTCGTCGTGTTCCAGCGCAGTCCGCCCTTCTGGTTGACTTCGAAATAGCCCGAGCCCTCATTGTCGCCATCGTTGAAATCATCAGTCTTCGGGATGCCGAGCTCTTCCGCCGCATCGCGGAAGGCGTCGAGGATCGGCCAGGAAAGGCGCTGGCGCTCGACGCGCCATTCACCGCCGGCGCCATGCATGGCGGATTTGCCGCGGTAATTGTCTTCCGACTTCAGGAAATAGGGTAGAACGTCGTCCCAGCCCCAGCCGGCGTTTCCTGCCTGCCGCCAGCCATCATAATCAGCCGCCTGGCCGCGCATGTAGATCATGCCATTGATCGACGAACAGCCGCCGAGAAGTTTTCCGCGCGGATAGTTCAGTGCGCGGCCATTGAGGCCGGCCTCGGCGGCCGTCTTCATCATCCAGTCGGTGCGCGGATTGCCCATGCAGTAGAGATAGCCGATCGGCACATGGACCCAGTGATAGCGGTCCGTGCCTCCGGCCTCGAGCAGCAGCACGCGATTCCCAGGGTCGGCCGAGAGCCTGTTTGCCAGAACACAGCCGGCGGAGCCGGCGCCGACAATGATGAAATCGTAGCTTCCCTCGTCTATCGGCGTTTCATTGCCTTGCATCGTCACGCTGCAGCTCCCGTCGCGCTAGGTTCGGCTGCCGAAAGCCGCCGCCAGAGCGGCGCCATGGCTTCCGCTATGTCATTATAAAGCGCGTAGCGCCGGTCGTAATGCGCGGCGAGCGCGGCATTCGGCCGATAGTGCCGGTCGAGACGCACCATGGCATCCGCGCCTTCCGTGAAATCGGCAAACAGGCCCACTCCGGTACCTGCCGCGATCGCCGCACCGAGAGCTCCGGTTTCCCTGGAGCTGGCGACAGAAACCGGCACGCCGAGCACATCGGCAAAGATCTGCGGCCAGAGGCGGCTGCGCGATCCGCCGCCGGACAGCACCGCCTGGTCGAACACAGCCCCCGCCTCGCGGAGCGTCTCGACATGGTGGCGGTGGCCGAAAGCAACGCCTTCGAGAAGGGCGCGGATCATGTGTCCCTTCGTGTGCCAGCCGGCAACGCCGTAAAAGCCGGCCCGCGCATGGCCGTCCTGCTGGGCGCCGTAGAGATAGGGATGATAAAGCGGGTCGTCGGCAGCCGGCTGAATTTCCGCCGCCAGCGCGCAGCAGGCGTCGAAGGGCGAGACGCCTTCCGCATGCTCGCCATCGAAAAATTCCCGCACCAGCCATTCGAGATTGGCGGCCGACGTGGCGCTGTTTTCCATCGCCAGGCAGCGGGTGCGGTCGAAGGTCGAGGACATGAAGACAGGCCTGCCGAGATCGGGCCGGTCGATGATGACTTGGTTGATGCTCCAGGTACCGGCGATGATCGAGGCGCTGCCGGTGCGCGAGACGCCCGAACCGAGTGCCGAGGCGACGACGTCGAAGAGCCCGCCGACCACCGGCGTGCCGGCGGCAAGGCCGGTTTCCGCGGCGACCTCTTCCGTCACCCTGCCGGCGATGTCGGCGCTTTCGATCAGCCGCGGCAGCAGGCCCATGCAGTCGCCGAGGCCGTACGCCTCCATCAGCGTGCGGTCATAACGGCGGGCGGCGAAATCGAGCAGTCCGGCCCCCGACATATCCGACATCTCGCTGACCCGCTCGCCGGTCAGCCGGTTGACGACGAAATCCTTGGAGCAGAACACCGTGCCGATGTGTTGGAAAAACTCAGGGCGATACCGTTTCAGCCAGGCGAGCAGCGTCGGTGTCTGCGAGGGCCAGGGCCGTTGGCGGGCGATCGGATAGGTGCGATCGCCGACAGCCTCGGCCGCCCATTTCTCGACGAGCCCGGTCGCCCGCGTATCGAGCGACTGGATGCCGAGGAAGGGTTCGCCATTTCGATCCAGCGCATACAGCCCGTTGCCGTGACCGGCGCAGCCGATTGCGGCGATATCGGCCGCAGCAATGCCTGCCCGGTCGAGGCAGGTGCGGATGACGCGTTTGGCGTTGGCCCAAAGCTCGCCGAGATCCCGCTCGACATGGCCGGGACATGGCATGCGGCTATGCCCCTCCTCTCCCGCATAGGCCACTTCCCGGCCGGCGCGGTCGAAGATCACCGCCTTGATGACGGTGTTGCCGGCATCGAGCCCCAACAGATATTCTCCCATTGCGAACCCCTCCCAAGGTTCTGTCATTGCCTACGCAATTCCAAGGACAAACTGCTTCACGCTTTTCCGGGAATTGCTCCAGCCTCTCAGCCTTGACGGTAGATCGCAACGGCTTCTTCGCCGCTCGCATCCTGGTGGATGATCGCCATCAGCCCACGCACGACGGCGCTCGGGTTGGCATGCTGGTAAATGTTGCGGCCATAGACCATGCCCATCGCACCCTGCCGCATCAAGGCAGTGGATTTGGCAAAGACGGCGGCGAGATCCTCCTTGCCGCCGCCGCGCACCAGCACCGGGCATCGCGCCGCCTCGACCACGCGGTGGAAATCCTCCGCATTCGTCGTCGGATCGGCCTTGACGATATCGGCGCCCATTTCGCGCGCAAGCCGCGTCAAGGTGACGATCTTGTCGGCATCACCATCGACCATGTAGCCGCCGCGCTCGGTGACCGGCTGCATGACCAGCGGTTCGATCATGAGCGGCATGCCGTATTTCTCGCAGTCCGCCCGGACGCGCGAAATGTTCTGCACGCACTGGCGGAAGAGATCGGGCTCATCCGGCAGCATGAACAGATTGACCACTACGCAGGCGGCATCCATCTGCAAGGCGCCGACCAGCGGCTCTGCTTCGTTCTGCAGCACCGCCCACATGTCGCGGTGGCGGATGCGGTTATAAGGATTGCCCATGTCGATGCGCATGACGAGCGCCGGCTTGTCCTTGCCGGGCAGATCCTGCAACAGGTCGGCCTGGCCGTAATTCATCTGGATCGCATCCGGTCTCGCATCGACCAGCGCCTTGACGACCGCGGGCATGTTCTCCAGCCCGTCGAGAAAGGACGGCTCGTTGCAGACGCCGTGATCGATCGCCACATCAAGGCAACGGCCGTTGCCGAACAGCCGGTTCATCCGGACCTTGCGGTTGTCTCGCATAATTCACTCCTTCGTTCGTTCCTTGCGGAAAGGGTTGCTTCGGCGACGCCGTGGCGCTCGCGCATGATGGTGAGAAAGCGGATGCGCTCTTCGGCGGCGCGCTCAGCCGACCAGCCTCTTGCGGCGGCCAGCAGGGCGAGCACGGCGTCAGCCATGTCGAGCGAGAGCTCGCCGGAAATTGCCAGTGTCGTGCGACGCAGCAGCAGGTCGTCGAGATGCTCGACGGCTTCGGCGCCGATCAGATACTGGATTTCGCGAAGGCTGTAGCCGGCATGCGGCAGAGGATGGTCGGGGCCTGCCGCGATGAAGCCGGCGACATGCTCCGCATCGGTCCCATAGCGTTCGAAGAGGATCGCAGCGCGATCGATGGAGATGCCCGTCGACGCCGCAAGGTCACGAACCCAGCCGCCGCCGTCCTTGGGGAAGGCACGCCCGCCGCCAAATGCCCTTTCCGCCGTATCGATGCGCCGCGGCCAACCGAGCCGTTCCAGCACCATATCGGCCGCCAGCTCACCGAAGGAGCGGAACGTCGTCCACTTGCCGCCGATCATGCAGAGCACCGGCGGGCCGTCCTCATGGCCTTCAATCACGGTGCAGAAATGATCGCGCGGGATCCGTCCGGTAAAGCTGTCCTTACTGGCGGGCAGCGGGCGCACGCCGGCGAACTGGAAAACAATCTCTTCCGGCCGGATGCCAATGCCGGGCAGCACGAAGGCAAGCGATTGCAGGATATAGTCGCGCTCGTCGGGCTCGCAGCGTACGGTGCCGGGGTCATCAACGCGAATGTCCGTCGAGCCGACCAGCACCTTGCCGAGATAGGGAAAGAGGATGCAGATGCGCCCATCCTCGTTCTCGTAATAGATCATGTGGCCGTCGAGCATGTCGCGGAGCGCGGGATTGTCGATGATGAGGTGCGACCCCTTGGTGCCGCCCATCAGGGGTTCAGGCCGTGTGCCTTCGGAAAACAGCGATCCATTCGCGATGTCGATCCAGCCCCCCGTTGCGTTGACGACCAGCCGCGGCTGGATGCGAAACGTCTCCCCGGCGACGCCGTCGCAGAGCTGAAAGTCCCCCGCCCCAGCCTGCGCAATCGTCGCATAGTTCAAGGCCCGGGCATTCGGACCGGCAGACAGGCCGTCGCGCAGCAATTCGATTCCGATCCGCTCCGGATGGCTCACCCAGGCGTCGTAATAGGTTGCGGAACTGCGGATCCCGGGATTGAGCGCCGGCCATTTTGAGAGCGTCGCCCGGCGTCCGCGGAACTGGTGGCGGGGCATCAGCGCGCGTTTGCGCGTCAGGAAATCGTAGATGGCGAGCCCGGTCTTGATGGCCACGGCGCCGCGGCGGCTCGGACGGCGGGTGAGACCGAGGAAGCGCACGATGCCGTTGGCAAGGCCGGAGAAGATGTCGAAAACAGGCACCGTCGTCGGCAGAGGCGCGACATAATGGGGAGCGTTGCGCAGCAGCCGGTCGCGCTCGAAGAGCGATTCCTGCACAAGGCTGAATTCGCCATTCTCCAGATAGCGCAGGCCGCCATGGACCATGCGCGAGAGGGCAGCACTCGCACCGGAGCAATAGTCACCCTGCTCGACGAGCAGCACGTTCACGCCTTGCAGCGCCAGCTCGCGGAACACGCTGAGCCCGTTGATGCCGCCGCCGAGGACGCAAACGTCCACCTTCGGGCTTTGGCGAAGCCCGTCCATTGTTTCCACACGGTTCATGATGGCTTCCGTTATCCGTCCATGGTGGCCAGCTGCGCCGATATGGCGGTGTCGATGGCCGCGAGATCGGCGGTTGAAAGGCGAAGCGTTCCGGCCCGCGCATTGTCGAGCGCCTGCGCCGGGTTTCGCGCGCCGCAAAGCGCGAAGGTTACGCCGGGCTGCGCCAGCGTCCAAGCGATCACCGTCTGCGCGATGCTGGCGCCGTGGCGCTCCGCGACAGGCCGGATCGCCTGGGCAAAATCCTTGGCCTTGCGGCGGTTGGCGACGGAAAAGCGCGGATTGTCCTTGCGCTGGTCGTCGCCGGAAAACACGCGCTCAGGCCCGATGGCGCCGGAAAGCAGGCCGAGCGCCAGTGAGGAATAGCTGAGCGTCGACACGCCGTTGGCGATGGTGAGCGGTAGCAGGTCCGTCTCGATCTGGCGATCGATCATGCTGAACCGCTCCTGGATCGCATCGAGCGAGCCGGTCTCGATATATTGTTCGAGTTCCGACCGGTTGACGTTGCTGGCGCCGATCGCGCGGATCTTCCCGGCCTGTTTCAGCTCTTCCAGCGCCGCAACGGTCTCCTCGATCGGCGTCGTCGGGTCCTGCCAGTGGGTGATGTAGAGGTCGATATAGTCAGTGCCGAGGCGGCGCAGGCTTTCCTCCACCTCGTGAACGATCGAATCCCGCCCGAGATGGCGGTGCACCGGCTTGCCGTCCTGGTCGAAGAAATGGTTGCCCTTCTGCGTATGCCACACCAGCCCGCATTTGGTGGCGATCACCGCCTTGTCGCGGCGTCCTGCGAGCGCCTTGCCAACAATTTCTTCGGATCGGCCTAGGCCGTAGGCCGGCGCCGTGTCGATGAGGGTGACGCCGGCATCGAGCGAAGCCTGGATCGCGGCGATGGATTGCGCCTCGTCCGTGCCACCCCACATCCAGCCGCCGATCGCCCAGGTGCCGAGGCCGACGGCCGAGGCCTTGACGCCGGAGCGGCCGATTTCACGGGTCAACTGTTCGCCGCTCATGCGGAAAATCCTTCCTCGGATGCGAGTTCAAGAATGCGCGCACCCGCCGCCTCGTCGGTGACGAGCGTATCGAGATGATTGCCGCGCAGGATGCTGAGGATCGGCCCGGCTTTGTTCGGGCCGCTCGCGACGCCGATCTTCGTCGGGATCGAGGCGAATTCCGGCAGCGTCAGCGAAACCAGGGACCGGTTCAAGCTGTAGTCGCAGACGCGGCCGCGATCGTCGAGCAAATGGGCGAGCAGTTCGCAGCTGGCGCCCGAACGCTCGATCGCCGCGCGATCGGTGCTGGAGGAAGGGTGCAGGTCGTAATAGCTCGAATCATCGGTCAGGATCGAGCCGATGCCGACCACCGCCACCTTGGCCTCGCGCGCCCGCCGGAAGACGTCGGCGACGGAGCGCATGTTGATCAGCATCGACCGCTGCTCGGCATCATCGGCAAAGAGCGGCGCATGGATCTGGTAGGAACGCCCGCCAAGCCGGTCGGCCATCAGGGTCGAGACGTGGTTGACGTCGGTATAGTGTTTGCCCTGCACACAGCCGGTGGCCGGGATGACCTCGACATCGAAGCGGCGCGGCGCCTGGAGGCCGGCGACGACGGCGCTGACGCCCTTGCCGCCGGTGATGCAGATCGTGTCGCCATCGGCGATTTCTTCGAGCAGCAGGCGGGCTGCCGCCTCGCCGACCGCCTGCAGCGCGGTCTGCGGATTGTCTGAGACGGTCGGGACCACGACCGCGCGGCTGATGCCGCCGAGCGCCAGAAGCCGCTCCTCCATGTCGACAAGCGGTTCGATCGGCGACTTAATCTTGATTTCGACCAGGCCGAGCTGACGGCCCCGCTTGATGAGGCGGTTGACGGTGGCGTGCGAGATTCCGAGCTGATCGGCGATCTGCGCCTGCGTCAGCCCCTCCAGAAAATGCAGGACGAGCGCCTGGTGCATCTGGCGGGCGATGACGATTTCTTCGCGCGGGGCTGTCGTCCTGGGTTTCAGTTTGGCGATCGGCATGTCAGGCGGCCTTCCGCTTGTGCAGGAAATGGTCGATGGATACGGCGGCAAGCAGGATGCATCCTTTGATCATGTCCTGCCAATAGACGGAAACATTTAGCAGGATCAGCGACGAGGTGACGAGGGAAAGAAGCGCGATGCCGAGAATGGCGCCGAGGATGGTTCCCGAGCCGCCGTTCAGCGAGGCTCCGCCGATCACCGCGGCGGCGATGATGTTCAGCTCCATGCCGACGCCGAACGTGGGCGTCGCCGCCCCGAAGCGGGACATGTAGATGACACCGGCGACGCCGGCGAGCGTCGAGCAGAGCACCGTCACCCAGAACTTCACCTGGTTCGTCTTGATGCCGGAATAGAGCGCCGCCTTTTCATTGCTGCCGGTGTAGAACACCTTGCGGAAGGCGGTCGCCCGGCGCAGCAGGAAATCGAACAGCATGACGACGGCGACGAAGATCAGGATGACATAGGGAATGCCGTAGAACGTGCCCTGCCCCACCGCCTTGAAGCCGGCCGGCAGCGTGAAGAGCGAGAGCGGCGTGCCCTTGGTGATGATGAGGCAGAGACCGCGCACGATCACCATGCCCGCCAGCGACGTAATGAAGTGGTTGAGCCCGACGACGGTCACGAAGAAACCCATGATGGCGCCGATGGCGCTGCTGGCAAGAATGCCGGCAAGCGAGGCCGTCCACGGATCGAGCCCGGCGAGAAAGAGCGAGCCCGAAAGCACCATTGCGAAGCAGACGACGGAGCCGACCGCAAGATCGATGCCGCCGACGATGAGCAGGATCGTCATGCCGACGACGACGATGCCCTCCACGGAAAAGCTCATCAGCATGGCGCGGAAATTGCCGAGCGTCAGGAAGTGCGGCGAGGCGAAGCTCATGACGATGCCGAGCGCCAGGATGATCGCGATCAGCCCCGCCTCGCGCATCGTGGCGATGCGTTTGAAGGACGACGTCCTGGGCAGGCCTGCCGCCATCGTGTCGATTGCCATTTCCCTCTCTCCCATGTTCTCTTCACGCGGCATGGTCTGCCGCCCTTGCGCTGCCCATGCCGGAGGCAAGGCGGATCACGGCCTCCTCCGACATCTCGTCGGCACTGAGCTCTCCCGCGATGCGCCCTTCGCGGACGACCAGCAGACGGTCTGAAAGGCCGAGAAGCTCCGGCATTTCCGACGAGATGACGATGATGCCGATGCCCGCGCTTGCTAGCTCGCGCAGCACGCGGTGGATCTCCGCCTTCGCGCCGACATCGATGCCGCGCGTGGGCTCGTCCATCAGGATGACTTTCGGCTTTACCGCGAGCTGCTTGGCGATCGCCACCTTCTGCTGGTTGCCGCCGGAAAGCGATTTCACCGGCGCCTCGATGCCGCTCATGCGCACGGCCAACCGCCGGGCGAAGTCGTCCGCCAGCGCGGCCTCCGCGCGGCCGTTCAGCAGGCCGACCGCATTGGTGAGCGCCTTCAGATCCAGCACCGATATGTTCTGCGCGATGGACATTTCAAGAAAGATGCCCGACCCCTTGCGGTCCTCGGACAGGTAGACGATGCCGGCTTTCACCGCATCCGAATAGGCGCGGATCGGTTGGGCCGCGCCGTGCAGGCGCACCGTGCCTGCCGTGCGCGGCCGCAATCCGCAGATGCCTTCGGCGATTTCCGTGCGGCCGGAGCCGATGAGGCCGCCGATGCCGAGGATCTCGCCCTTGCGCAGGCCGAAGGTGACGTCGTGAAAACGCGCCCCGTCACTGATGCCGTCGACCTCGAGAATGATCCCGCCTGACCTTTCGTCGGCACCGAGCTTGTCGGGATAGAGCTGCGTGATCTCGCGGCCGACCATGCGGCGCACCACGTCATCCGGCGTCAGGTCGGCAAGGCGATCGGTGCAAACGTAGCGGCCGTCACGGAACACGGTAACCCGGTCGCAGAGGCTGAAGATTTCCGCCATGCGGTGGCTGATATAGATGATCGAAATGCCGTTCGCCTTGAGATCGCGGATGATCGAGAAGAGCTGTTGCGCCTCGGTCTCGGTCAGGGCAGCCGTCGGTTCGTCGAGGATCAGCACGCGGCAGTCGAGCGTCAGCGCCTTGGCGATCTCGACGAGCTGCTGGCTTGATATCGGCAGGTCGGCGACCCTACGGCGGACATCGATTGCGGCAAGCCGGTTCATCACCGCCTGGGCATCGCGCTCCAGCCTGCGATAGTTCATGAGCGGCGCCCGACGGCGATTGGTCGCCGCCATGAACATGTTTTCGGCAACCGTGGCATCGGGGCAGAGTGCGATTTCCTGGTGCACCAGGCCGATGCCGAGATACTGGGCGGCGGCGGGAGAGGAAATGCGCACAGCCTTGCCGTCGACACGGATTTCGCCTTCGGTCGGCTGCAGCACGCCGGCGATGATGTTCATCAGCGTCGACTTGCCGGCGCCATTCTCGCCGCAAAGCGCATGGACTTCACCGCGCTCTAGGGTGAAGTCGACATCCCTCAACGCCTTCACCGCCCCGAAATGCTTGGTGACGCCATGAATGGTGAGCACGGGCTCCGCCATATCTCCCCTCCCTCTCAATCTCGGCCATCCGCACCGAACGGATGGCCCTTTCGGGGTCTTATTCCTCGATGCCCTTGGTGCCGCGATGCTTCAGGTACTTGTCCCAGTAGAAGTCATCGGCATTTGCGGCGGTCACGATGGAGAGGCCGTTGTCGACGACCGGGATGCTCATCGGGTTGAAGCCCGAGCGTTTGGCGTCGTTCATCGGGTCGATCAGTTCCGGGTGCTTGGCAAGCCACAGCAGCATGAAGCCCATGTAACCCTGCATGCCCTGGTTGGGGTTGATCGAGCCGAAGACTTCGCCGGCCTTGATCATGTCGAGGATGTTGGCATTGACGTCGGCGCACATGACGAGGACCTTGCCGCCGGTTTCCTTGTTGGCCTGCGCCGCGCCGATCGCGGAGTTCGCTTCCGGCATGAAGACCGCCCCAAGGTTCGGGTTGGCCTGGATGAGGCTGGAAAGACCCTGATAGGCCCTGGTCGGATCCTGGTTGGACGCGGCGCGGCCGACGAGCTTCATATTCGGCCACTTCTCTTCCATGCGGGCGATAAAGGCGGCGATGCGCTTGTCGTGGTTGTCTTGGCCGGGGTTTTCCAGAACGGCATATTCGCCCTTGCCGCCCATCTTCTCGGCGATCGCGTCGGCGGCATAGGTGCCTTCGCGAGTATTGTCCGAGGTGATGAAGGAGACGCGCTTGGACAGCGGTGAGTCGGCGGCGAAGGTGACGACTGCCGTGCCTTGGTCGATGGCGCGGTTGATCGGCTCGATGAACGGGTCGGAGTTCATCGGGTGAACGAGAATGCCGGCCGGCTTTTGCGCCAGCGCCTGGTCGAAGGTGGCGATCTGCTTATTGACGTCATATTCCGGCGTGCCGGTATATTCCGTTTCGCAACCGAGTTGTTGCCCCGCCTGCTTGAACATCTCGTAAACCGGGAACCAATATTCGACCCCCGAAACCATGACGTTCATGACGTATTTTTCGCCCGGCTTGCAGCGGAACGGGTTTTCCGTCCCCGCGCTTGCGGCGCCGGCGATAAACGTTGCAGCAAAAACCGCCATCGCGGTCGTGGTGAGTAAAGTGCGCAAGAGTCCTCCTTGAGGCCGAAGCCTCTCCCAAAAGCCCGAGGGCGCCGAAAGGCGCCGCTGATCACATTGAAGTCCGGACTGCCTCCTCGACGTCCGGTATGGGCAGCTAAGCCTAAAGCTCGAGGTCTGTCAATATAATTCACGTATTGAAATATATTTCACAGGGGCGCGGTGCGGCGTCTTACCCGACAGATCGCCAAGGCGCGGTCGCCGCCAGCCACTGTCGGGTGCGGGCCTCCGGATCCGGGTTGCGGGTGATATCAGTGACTACGGCAGCGCTATCGGCGCCGTTTTCCAATACCAGCGGCGCCCGTTCGGCGGTGATCCCGCCAATGGCAACGAGCGGCATGGGTCCGACACGCCGCCGCCAGTCCGCAAGGCGTTCGACGCCTTGCGGCGCCCATTTCATTTCCTTGAGGATCGTGGGCCAGACCGGCCCAAGGGCAACATAGTCCGGCGCGGCGGCCAGCGCGGTTTCTAGTTCTGATGGATCGTGCGTGGAAAGGCCGAGCTTCAGGCCGGCGCGGCGAATGGCAGCCAGATCGGCAGCCATCAGGTCTTCCTGCCCGAGATGAATGAAATCGCATCCCTCGTCGATCGCCAGCCTCCAGTAATCGTTGATGATCAATTGGCAGGCCGCTGCCGCGCAGGCGGCTTTCGCACGCCGGATCTCCTCGCGAAGCACTGGCTCCGGCCGGTCCTTGATGCGCAGCTGGACGAGTTTGACGCCGAGCGGCACGAGACGCTCGACCCAGTCGGCGCTGTCGACAATGAGATAGAAGGGATCGAGCCTCATGAAAAGACAGCCTTTCCGATGACGGGAGTGGAAGGAACGGCCATATCGCGCGGCTCCAACGGCACGGCGCTATGCGCAATGCGGCCGGCATCGATGGCAAGCGCGAAGGCCTCGGCCATGGCGGCGGGATCACCAGCGCCGGCAACGGCGGTGTTGAGAAGTACGGCATCATAGCCGTATTCCATGACAGCGGCGGCGTGAGACGGGCGGCCGACGCCGGCATCGACGATGAGCGGCACATCCGGAAAATGTGCTCGGAATGCCCGTAGCGCCATCGGGTTTACCGGTCCCATCGCGGAGCCGATCGGCGCACACCAAGGCATCAGAACGCGGCAACCGGCATCCAGCAGCTTTTCGGCGACGACAAGATCGTCGGTCGTATAGGGGAAGACCTGAAAGCCCTCGCCCGACAGAATGCGGGCCGCCTCGACAAGTCCGAATACGTCGGGCTGCAGCGTATCGTGATGACCGATCACCTCGAGCTTGATCCAGTCGGTGCGGAAGACGTCGCGCGCCAACTTTGCCGTCAGCACCGCCTCCTGTACGCTGTGGCATCCGGCCGTATTCGGCAACACGCGCACGCCAAGCTCGCGAATCAGCTCGAAGAAGGCGCCGCCCGCCTTGCCGCCGGCCGCCTCGCGCCGCAGCGAGACGGTGACGATCTCCGTCTTCGCGCGTCTCACGGCTTCTGCAAGGACAGCGGGAGACGGATAGCGTGCGGTGCCAAGCAGCAGCCTTGAGCCAACTTCAACATCGTAAAGTTTCAGCATCTCAGCCTCCTTGCATGGGTGAGAGAATTTCAATGCGGTCGCGTTCGCCGAGCCGGAAATCGGCGCGGTCCTCGCGGTGCACCAGTTCACCGTTCACCGCAGTTGCGATCCAGCTGCCTTCGTAGTCCAACGCGAGAAGCAGATCTGCAAGCGTCGCGGCTGCGACCTCCTGTTCCTCGCCATTGATGATGAAGGTCATGAGGCCCTCCTTTCCGGTTGTCCCTGTTCTGTAAGAAGACGACGCGCGACCTCGCCGGCCATGGCCGGCGCCAGTAGAAAGCCGTGGCGGTAGAGGCCGTTGACATGGAGGGTGCGTCCCTCCTGTGTCACACGCGGCAGATTGTCGGGATAAGCGGGCCGCACGCCTGCGCCGGTTTCCGTCACCCGTGCCTCCCCGAAGGCAGGATGCATCGCATAGGCGGCATTCAGCAACTCCATCAGCGAACGGGCGGTAATCGGGCCGCCATCATCGCTTTCGATCATCGTTGCCCCGACCATGAAGCGGTTTTTGTCGCGCGGTACGATGTAGATCGGGTGGCGCGGATGCAGCAGGCGGACAGGACGGGAGAGGCTGACTTCGGTTGTTTCGACGCAGAGCATCTCGCCTCGAACGCCGCGCAGTCCGGGCAGCCGGCCTATCTGGGCGGCACCCGTGCAGTCGACCACCCGGTCATGATCAACGTCCGATTCGCCGACGACGCCCAACGTCAGTCGCATTCGGGCATCCTCAAGTCCTGCGGCCAGTGCCGCGAGCGCCTGCCGCGGATCGAGATGCGCTTCCTGCCGGAAGAACAGCGCCCTGCGGAAACGGCCAGCGAGATCCGGTTCGAGGGCTGCGATTGCCACCTCGTCCAGCCATTCCCATCCGCTTGTGCGGCGGGAAAAGCGGTCGAGTTCTCCGGTATCGCGTCCGCCCGCCACGACAAGTGTTCCCCGGCGATGGACGTGGCCCGGCAATGCCGCTTCCCACCAGTCCGCGGCAAGGCGACCGAGCGTCAGCACCGGTTCTTCCGCGCTTTCCCGCTCGCACCACGGCGCCAGCATGCCGCCGGCAAAGCCGGAGGCCCCGGCGCCGACCGTGCCGGCCCGCTCCGCAAGGGTGACGCGGAAGCCGTGGCGGTACAGCTGCCAGGCCACGGTGAGGCCGGCAACGCCGGCCCCGTTGACGAGAATGCGCATCGTCATTCTCCGGCAGGCGTTTTCGCGACCTCTGCGACCGGCATGTAGAGATCGCCGCCATCGCGGTATTTGGCTGCCATGGCTTCCAATCCCTCCTTCTGGGCTTCGGCGCGAATGTCATGGGAGATTCGCATGGAGCAGAATTTCGGGCCGCACATCGAACAGAAATGCGCCACCTTATGCGCCTCCTTCGGCAGGGTCTCGTCGTGAAAGGAACGCGCCGTGTCCGGGTCGAGGGAGAGGTTGAACTGATCCTCCCAACGGAATTCGAAACGCGCCCGCGAGAGCGCATCATCGCGGATGCGCGCGGCCGGATGGCCCTTGGCGAGATCAGCGGCATGGGCGGCGATCTTGTAGGTGATGACACCGGTCTTGACGTCGCTGCGGTCGGGCAGCCCCAGATGCTCCTTCGGCGTGACATAGCAGAGCATCGCCGTGCCGAACCAGCCGATCATGGCGGCACCGATGCCGGAGGTGATGTGGTCATAGCCCGGTGCGATGTCGGTCGTCAGCGGTCCGAGCGTATAGAAGGGCGCTTCGCCGCAGACCTCGAGCTGCTTGTCCATATTCTCTTTGATCTTGTGCATCGGCACGTGGCCGGGACCTTCGATCATCACCTGGCAATCCTTCGCCCAGGCGATCTTGGTCAATTCGCCAAGCGTTTCAAGTTCGGCAAATTGCGCTGCATCATTGGCATCCGCAATCGAACCCGGACGCAAACCGTCGCCGAGCGAGAAGGAGACGTCATAGGCACGGCAGATGTCGCAGATTTCCTCGAAATGCTCGTAGAGGAAGCTTTCCTTGTGGTGATGCAGACACCACTTGGCCATGATCGAGCCGCCGCGTGAGACGATGCCGGTGACGCGATTGACCGTGAGCGGTATGTAGGCCAGCCGCACGCCGGCATGGATGGTGAAATAATCGACGCCCTGCTCGGCCTGTTCGATCAGCGTGTCCCGATAGACTTCCCATGTCAGATCTTCGGCAATGCCGTTGACCTTCTCGAGCGCCTGGTAAAGAGGCACGGTGCCGATCGGAACCGGCGAATTGCGAATGATCCATTCGCGGATATTGTGAATGTTGCGGCCGGTGGAAAGGTCCATGACCGTATCGGCGCCCCAGCGGATCGCCCAGACCATCTTCTCCACTTCCTCCGCCATCGACGAGGTGACCGCCGAATTGCCGATATTGGCGTTGATCTTCACAAGGAAGTTCCTGCCGATGATCATCGGTTCGGATTCCGGATGATTGATATTGGCGGGGATGATCGCCCTACCCTCGGCGACTTCGCGCCGCACGAATTCGGGCGTCACGAAATCCGGAACATGCGCGCCGAAGCTCTCGCCGTCGCGCGCGAGTGCCTCCTTCGCTGCCTGTCGGCCGAGGTTTTCGCGAATTGCGATGAACTCCATTTCCGGCGTGACGATGCCTGCCCGCGCATAGGCGAGCTGGGTGACGGCACGGCCGGCTTTTGCTTTCAGCGGCGTGTTGCGAACGGGAAATTCCGGCGTCAGCCGCTCGCCGGTGGCAAAACCATTGTCTTCAGGTTTGACGATGCGGCCGTCATAGGATTCGACATCACCGCGGGCCTTGATCCAGCTCTCGCGCAAACGTGGCAGCCCGGCGTCGATGGAGATCACATGGGCCGGATCGGTATAAGGGCCGGAGGAATCATAGACCGTTACCGGCGGCTCGCCGGAGGTCGGGTGAAGGCTGATTTCGCGCATCGGCACGCGCAGGTCCGGATAGAGGGTTCCGGGTTTTACGATCTTGGTCGAGGCCGGAAGCGAGCCGGTGGTGACGACGGGAGTAAGCTGGGGCGCGACAATATTCATGGATGAGGCTCCAAGGTTTGACGTTTGGAGACCCAGTTCCAGTGTTGGAATGATGAAAAGACGCCTTGCGCGACAAAGCGAAAATCCGCCCAACAGCCGCAGCGTCCGCACCGTCCCTACGCCAGTATGAACTGGATCAGGTTCAACGGGTCACCGCGCCACAACAGGCAAAGCCGTATTGTTCAGCAGAATCTCAGCCCCTTGCCGGGGCACCCCTGGTGAATGGTCGCCATCAAAGACCGGAGCGGCGCTTGTGTCAAGAAGCCCTTTTGCGTTCCAAGGCAGTGGCTGTCGCTGCTAGTCGCCGATCGGTTTGGGCAGCAGGGTGCGCCGGCGGCCGTACCGGCCCCGGTCGAGCAACATTGATTGTGGATGGGCCGGCTTTACCGGCCCATTTCGCTCGCGCCCCTTGGACGCGTGCTCCATATTCTCTCGCTCAAGGCCAGGTGACAGCGACCGCGCGTTCATCGGTCCGACGGCACCGGCTCCTCATCCTGTCGCAACGCGATTTTCTGCATTCATGGCTTATCGTTTCGTCCACACTGCCGATCTCCATCTCGACTCTCCGCTTCGGTCGCTGGCGCTTCGCAACGCCGAGCTGGCCGATCTCGTGAGTGACGCCAGCCGGCAGGCGCTGATCGCGATCGTCGACCTTTGCCTCGAAGAGCAGGTCGATGCGCTGGTCATCGCCGGCGATCTCTATGACGGCGAACAGACGTCGATGAAGACGGCGCGCTTTCTGGCAAGCCAGCTGGAACGGCTGCACCGGGCGGGGATCTGCGTCTTCAAGATCCGCGGCAATCACGATGCGATGTCGAAGATCGCCAAGGAGCTGGTGATGCCCGATACGGTAAAGGTCTTCGGCGGCCACGCCGAGACCGTGGAGGCGACGAAGGGCAGCCTTTCGATCGCGATCCACGGCCTGAGCTTCGCCAAGCCGCAAGCGCCCGACCCGCTTCTGCCGAAATTCAAGTCGCCGGTCGCGGGTGCCGTCAATATCGGCATCATGCATACGAGCCTTGCCGGATCGGCCGGCCATGACGTCTATGCGCCCTGCAACGTGCTCGACCTTCACGCCTCGGGATTCGACTACTGGGCGCTCGGGCATCTTCATCAGCGCAGCCAGTATCCCGGCACGGCAACGATCATCATGCCCGGCATGCCGCAAGGCCGCGACATCAACGAGTCGGGCGTCAAGACCGTATCGCTGGTGACCGTGGCGGACGACCGGACCGTGACGGTCGACGAGCGGCGAACCAGCATCGCGCAGTTCGAGCGCGTCAATGTCGACCTTACGGGTGTCGATGATTGGCGTGAGGCGGCCGTGGTGGTCGAGGCGGCGCTGATGGCGCAGCGCGACCGCACGGCTTCGCCGCATCTTGTCGCACGCCTCAGGCTTTCCGGCCGCACGCCGCTCTCCTGGCAGCTGCGGCGCGATGTTGACCTCATGCAGGCGGAAGCCGAGCGGCGCGGCGACGTGATCGGCCGCACCTGGATCGAGAAGCTGGAACTCGCCTTCGAAGCGCCCTCGATCCCCGCAGACGCGTCCGCCGCCGATCCCGTCGTCGAACTTGGCGCGCTGATGCGCGACGAGGTCATCGCCCGCAGCGGGTTTCGCGACGATGTCAGGGAGATGGTCCGGGACCTGCTCGCCGATTTGCCGCCCGAGAGCCGGGCATTTGCCGGGAATGACGAGACAGGTTTCGAACGCTTCATCGACGGCCTTCTCGCCGACGGCGCCGAGGATATCGCCGCCCGGATGAAGGTTGCGGAGCGGGGAGACAGCTGATGCGCCTGCGCCGTCTCGACCTCATCCGTTATGGCAAGTTCACCGACCACTCGATCGATTTCGGCGCGGCCCGTCAGGGGTCGCCGGACCTGCACATCGTCTATGGCCTCAACGAAGCGGGCAAGTCGACCACCTTCGCCGCCTATCTCGATTTGCTCTACGGCATAGGCGAGCGCAGCACCTACAATTTCCTGCATCCCTACAACACGATGAAGGTCGGTGCGCGGCTGGAATTCGGTGGCGCGGACCACGAGCTGGCGCGGCTCAAATTGCGGACCGGCAGCCTCGTCGATGATCGGGGACAGGCTGTGAACGAGGCGCTGCTCGCGGGCGCGCTCGGGGGCGTCGGCCGCGAGGCCTATCGCACCATGTTCTCGCTCGACGACCAGTCGCTCAAGGAAGGCGGCAACGCTATCCTCCAAAGCAAGGGCGAGCTCGGCGAGCTGCTGTTCTCGGCAAGCTCGGGTCTTGCCGGCCTGAGCCGTTCGCTGGCGACGGCCGTCGACGAAGCCAATGGGATCTACAGGAAGCGGTCGTCGAGCACGAAGGTTGCGGAACTCAAACGCTCGCTCGAAGCGCTGAAGGCCGAGCGCAATGCCATCGACACGCTGGCCTCCACCTATTCGGGCCTGAAATCGACCCACGAGCGGGCCGACGCCGCCTATGCCGCGACGACGCGGGAACTGGCCGAGGCCAAGGCCCGGCACCAGGAGTTGACGCGTCTTCTCGGCGCCGTGCCGGCGGCGCTGGAGCTCCGGCGGCTGGACGCCGATGCAGCCGGCATGGGCGACCTGCCGCGGCCGCCGGCCGAATGGTTCACACTGCTGCCGCAGCTTTTCCGCGACGAGACGCGCCTGCAGGCGCTTGTCGAAACCGCTGACCGCACGCTGCGCCAGCTTGCCGACGAGATCGAGGCGATCACGATCGACGACAAAGCGCTGGCGGTCGCCGCGCATATGGACCTGCTGGATCAGGGCCGGGCGCGCTATCCCGCGGCTGAGAACGACCTGCCGAAGCGCCGGCTGGCGTTGGCCGAACAGGAAGGCGAGTTGGTGCGGCTGCTGGCCGATCTCGAACAGCCGGACCATGCGACGCCCGAGGCGCTGCTGCTGCCCGCTTCACTGATCGGCATCGTCCGCGATCTCATTGAACGGCGCTCCGGCGTCGAGGCGAGACTGGCTGCGGCCGGTCGCGAACTGTTGCGAGCGCGAGAAAATCTCGAAAGGCTGGACAAGGAAGGCGGCTCGCAAAAGGGAGCCGCGGTTCTCGACGCGTGTCTCGGCCGCATCGAGGTCGCCCTGAGCCGGCTCGCTGGGTCTGATCTCGCAATGCGGCTTACCTTGGAAGAACGCACACTTGCCCAGGCGAAGCGAATGCAGGAGAAGCAGTTCGCACAGCTTGCGCCCTGGACAGGTGATGCCGTCGCCCTGCAGCGGACGACCGGGGCCGAGCCTCGGCAGATCGACGCCTGGCGCAGTCAGGCGAGTTATATCGACAAGCGGATTGCGGATCACGAGGCACAGCTGCGCGATCTTGGTACCGAGCAGGCGCTGACCAAAGCCCGGATCGCGGCCTTCGCCGCCGGCGGTTCGATAGACGATGCCGAGGCCGCAGGGCTGCGCGATGCGCGCGATGCCGCCTGGCAGGCGCATCTTGCCAGCCTCAATGCCGCCACGGCCCGGACATTCGAGGAGCGGATGCGCCAGGACGACGTATTGTCCGCCGGCCGGCTGTCGCGGGCGCAGGAATTGGCCGAGCTGCGCCAGCTCCGTCAGACGGAAGCGGCAACGGCAGCAGCGATCGAACGGCAGAGGGAACTGCTTGTCGAGGCGCGCGCCGAACAGGATGCGCTCGCCGAGCGCATCGGTAGTCTGCTGCCCGATGCGATCGACTGTCACCCCGAAGCGGTGGCGCGTATTGCCTCGCTCGAGGCATGGAGCACCAGGCGAGCAGCGGCGCTTTCCGCCTGGGACGATCTGCAGCTGGCCGAAGACGCGGTGGACGCGCTACGCCTCGAACTGGACGGGCATGTCGCGACGCTTGCGGCGAGCCTTGCGGATGCCGGTTACAATGGCGTCGACCAATTGTCGGTCGCCGACCTGATACAGACTGCGAACAATATGCTTGCCACCGGCAAAGCGGAACAGGCGGCGCGGCAGGCGCATGAGAAGGCGCTCGACGATCTCAATCGCGATTTCAGGGAACGCGAGCGCGACCGGCAGGAGGCGGAAGCCGCCATGGCGGCCTGGGAGCGGGAATGGGCGGAGGCGCTGTCGCGAACCTGGTTTGCCGACAAGGCCGGTTCGATGGCCGCCGTCCGCGCAATGCTGAATGCGCTCGCTACACTGCCCTCCATCCTGAAGGAGAGGGATGACCTCGCAAGTCGTGTTGCCGCGATGGAGCGCGACCAGCAGCAATTCCGCGAGCATATTGCCGGTCTTCTTATAGACTGCGGCCTCAGCCGGCCGGCGGTGGATACGCTCGCCTCCGCAAACGCGCTCGTGGAACGTCACGAGGCGGCGCGGCATGCGGCGCAGCTTCGGGCAGACCGGCAGGCAGATCTCGAAAAGCAATTGGAAAAACGGCGTGCGCTGGAGGAGGAATTGGCCGTTCACAATGCCCGCAAGGACGAATTGACCGGCTATTTCGCCACAGACTCGCTTGCTTCGGTCGAAGCATTCCTGAATCAGTCCCGAGAGCGGGACCGGCTGGAGGAGCGGGCGGCCACCTTGCGCCACCAGATCACCGAGGCATTGCGTATTGCAAGTTTTCCCGAAGCCGAACGGCGCCTTGACGGTGTCGATGCCTCTGCGGTCGAGCGCGACGCCATGGAGCTTGGCGCCCGGATCGAGGATCTTACCGAGCGTGCGAAGCTTCTCTATTCCGACGTGTCGCTGGCGCGGCAGAAGCTCGAGGCCGTCGGCGGAGACGACGCTGTGGCCCGGATCGAGGCCAAGCGCCGAACCATCTTCCTCGAGATCGAGGAACTGGCGGTGCGGCATCTGACGCTGCGCGCCGGCACGCTCGCGGCCGAACAGGCGCTGCATATCTATCGGGAAAAACACCGCAGCTCGATGATGAACCGCGCATCGGAAGCCTTTCGCCTGATCACCGGCGGCAATTATTCCGGCCTGACGACCCAGCCCGACCGGGACAAGGAGATATTGATCG
Source organism: Rhizobium etli CFN 42 (assembly GCF_000092045.1). Classification (NCBI taxonomy): domain Bacteria; kingdom Pseudomonadati; phylum Pseudomonadota; class Alphaproteobacteria; order Hyphomicrobiales; family Rhizobiaceae; genus Rhizobium; species Rhizobium etli. The sequence continues at coordinate 98,650 of NC_007763.1, forward strand.
GCGTGTCGCGCGACGGTGGTTCGAAGCTGGCGGACGCGATGTCGACCGGCACTCAGTTCCAGCTCTACCTCGCGCTTCGGCTGGCGGGTTACGAGGAATTCGCAGCGTTTCGCCGGCCCGTACCCTTTGTCGCCGACGACATCATGGAGAGCTTCGACAATCCCCGCTCCGAAGAGGTTTTCCGCCTGCTCGGCGAAATGGCAAAGGTCGGACAGGTTATCTACCTGACCCACCATTGGCATCTCTGCGAGATCGCGCGAGACGTTGTTCCGAACGTGACCATACATCAACTGCCGTGACAGGTCGCAAAGAAACGCCGCGCCACTTCTAGTTTCGGCAGGGAGATCAATTTTGCCACGGATCCAGCACGATAATGCCGGCGCCTTCGAAATCCCGGACATTGCGGGTAACGACGGTCAGGCCGTGAACCAGGGCGGTCGCGGCAATCAAGGCATCGGCTTCATTGCGCCGGTCTGGAACATGCAGATGCGCGCAGCGCGTCGCGACCGCATCGTCGATCGGCACGATACGGTCGGCGAATGCCGGTCGAACCTGATTTTCCAGCCACGCACGAAGACGAGCGCCCTGCGCTGCATCGCGGCGCTGCACGCCGAGTATTCCACGTTCCAATTCCAGGATCGTCATGGCGGAGATGCATAGGCTTGTTGCATCTTGCGCTCCAGCCCATGCGACCACGTTCGCATCGGCCTTGCCGTCTCCGACCTTGCGTAGTTCGGAAACAACATTGGTATCCAGCAGATACTTCAAGATAGATCGACTCCTCGGGGGGCGATCTCAACACGAGGCAGATCGAAGTCGATATCCGACAGGCCTGGCATTGAGAGAGCATCGACGAGAGTGCGGGGCTTGCCGGTTAGCCGCTCGAATTCGTCATAGGTCATCAACACGTGGGATGGCTTCCCACGATCCGTGATGATGACCGGACCATTTTGCGCCGCCTTCTTTGCCCTGCTCACGTCGTGATTTAGTTCGCGGCTGGAAAGATGTGTCACGCTCATAATCCACCTCCGATGTAGGCACTTACCTACATATAGCATCCGGAGAGTGAAAGGCAAGATCAGCCATAACGCTCCGGAGCTGATCGGGCAACCGATCGCGGCGACGTCGGGTCACGATCGCGAAATTGATACGGGCCTAAACGATGTCGGGATATTGGCTTCCCAGATCATCTTTGATCTAGTCTCGACTCTCAGCCGGGCAGCCCAGCCGCGGCTGGCATCCTAAGAGCGAGAGCCGTATTCTCATGACCACTCACCGCTTCATTCCGACGATCTTTCACAATGTCATCGGCTCTCTTCCGCCCGCTTGGCATATCGCTGACGGCGATACCGTCGTCACGGAGACGCTCGACGCCATCGGCTATGACAAGGACGGCATCCGGCGGACCTCCGGTCCCAACCCGATGAACGGCCCGATCTTCGTCGAAGGCGCCGAACCCGGAGATGCGCTGAAGGTCGAGATCATCAGCATGATCCCTACACGGGACACTGGTTTTACCCGGAGCATCGTCGCGGCCAATGTCATCGATCCCGAAACGGTTCGCGACCTGCCGCCGCGCGATATGGCGATTTGGGCCATCGATCGCGAAGCCTTGACCGTACGGTTGTCGGAGCCGGTTGCCGGCCTTGAAAATTTCATTCTGCCGCTCGCCCCGATGATCGGCTGTTTCGGCGTGGCACCGGGTTTAGGTCAGGCGATTTCGACGGCGACGAGCGGGGAATATGGCGGCAATATGGACTATCGCCGGTTCGGTCCCGGCACCACAGTTCGTTTCCCGGTATCGGCTCCCGGTGCGCTTTTCTTTCTCGGCGATTGCCATGCCATCCAGGGCGATGGTGAGATCGTCGGTACCGGCGTCGAGACCACCTTCGAAGTGACGGTGCGACTGACGGTGGAAAAGAAGGCTGGCCTCATCTGGCCGCGCGGCGAAACCGCCGAAGACATCTTCACCATCGGCAATGCCCGGCCCCTCGATCAGGCGCTTCAGCATGCCACCAGTGAAATGCTGAACTGGCTCGCATCGGACTACGGCCTTGACAAGACGGCGGCAAGCCATTTGCTGGGTCAGGTGGTGCATTACGATGTCGGCAACGTCTTCGATCCGGCCTATACGATCGCCTGCCGGGTTGCCAAGAAATGGCTGGTCCGCCGATCGTGACGGACCGGGTTACGGGTCAGTCGTAGCGCGACAGGAAGCCGGAAACCGTCGTAAGGCAAAGCTGCTTTTCCTCGACATGCGGCATGTGGCTGGAATGTTCGAAGAGCACCCACTCGCAGCGGGGCACGCGTTCGAGATAGGGCCTCACGACCAGCGGCGTCGCCTCGTCGTACTTGCCGGAGATCAGCAGCGTCGGCGCTTCGATGCGGTCGAGCCTGTCTTCGATCGTCCAGTCCTTCATCGTTCCGATGACATGGAATTCGGTCGGGCCGTTCATGTTGCGATAGACTGTGTTGTCTTCGTCCATGATCGCGAAGGTGCGTGCAACTTCGGGCGGCCATGGCGCCACGCGGCAGACATGGCGATCGTAGAACGCGCGTGAGGCGGCGATGTAGTCCGGATGGGTGAGGCTTCCCGCCTCTTCATGCTTCAGCAGCGTGTCCTGGACCTCTTTCGGCAGTTCCTGGCGGAGCCGATTGGCTTCGGCAACCCAGGTGTGCATGTTGGCCGGGGAGTTGGCAATGACAAGCGCCTTCAGACCTCGCGGCCGGCGCACAGCATGTTCGGCGCCGAGCATGCCGCCCCAGGATTGGCCCAGGAAGGCGTAACGATGCTCGATGCCGAGATGGGCGAGCAGAGCGCTCAGCTCTTCGAGGAAGAGGTCGACCGTCCAGAAGTCCGGGCCCCTGTCGGGAAGGCGGGTGGAATTGCCGTTGCCGAGCTGGTCGTAATGGATCACCGCGCGGCCATCGAGAGCGGCGATGTCCCTGAAGGAATCGACATAGTCATGCGTGCAGCCGGGTCCTCCGTGAGCAACGACGAGAGGCAACTTGTCGCTATCGAGTGAACCGGTGACGCGGTACCAGGTCCGGTAATCGCGAAAGGGCAGATAGGCTTCACTTGTTGCGACTTCGGTCACCGACTTCTCCAATCCTCGAAGGTTCGGAAACCATAACGCGGCGGCGACGGCGAAGGCAGCTATCACAAGTTATAGGGTGACCAGGTCTGAGTCGGCCGGTCTTCAAGCAGGCGGTAGTGGGTGGCGCGCACCACAGCCTGCGTTCGATTGCGGGCGCCGAGCTTCTTTGCTGCGGCATTGAGATGCATGACCACGGTGGGTACGGAACGGTCGATGATGCGGGAGATTTCCTTGGCCGAATAGCCTTCCGCAGAATGGCGCAAACATTCGCGCTCCCGTTCTGTCAGGCGGATGCCGACGCTTTTGTCCTTCCTGTCGAAAAGCGCATAGGCTGTCTCGTGAAAAACATGCGCCAGCAGGTTGAAGTCGGCGATATAGCGCAGCGCATGTCGTTCGAAATCGCTGTTCCGGCCGAAACGGATGCCGGTGACGGTCGCGTAGTCTCCGCGCGGCATATGCACCGGAACAGTGACGCCGGTAGACATGTCGCGTTCACTCAAATAGCGCGTCACCGGTGCAGTGTCCTCGCTCATAAAGCGCCTGATCAGCGTATCGGCGTCGGGATCATAGTTCCAGAAAAACGGTGCGGAGGTGCGCAGCGCCACCTGTTGGACCGGATCGATGCGGAAATAACCGCGATCGAACCAATAGTCGTGCATGTCCTCGGCGATGTTCCTGAGCTTCAGCAGCGACGGTACCATGATCACGCCATCAATATCATAGGGTACCGGCGTATAATCATAGATGAGGGCCTCGAAGCCCAGCTGCTTCATTGCCTCGAAAGCCTGGTCGATCCGGCCCTCCAGCGTTTCATGCGTCGTAAACTGCCGTCTGATCATTCCGATGTCATCAAGCATGGGCGTCCCCGGTTCGGCAAGCGCCCTACCCTATCACTTCTTATAGCTGGCACGGAGCGCGATTTCCGGTAAAAATTTAACCATGCCCAAATAATGAGCAAGGGATATTTTCTGCTGGAGCAATCAATGTGGCGTGAATTGCAGCCGGACGCGCGATTTGAGGTCGGTGTGGATGGCTATCGCGTCGTCGCCTATAGTTTCGGGTCCGGCGACGAGACGGTCTTCTGCCTGAATGGCGGCCCGGGCCTGCCGTGCGACTATTTGCGCGAGGCGCACTCCTGTCTCGTCGACAAGGGTTGTCGTGTCATCGCTTTCGACCAGCTCGGCACCGGCGCTTCCGACCGGCCGGACGATCCCTCGCTCTGGACGATCGGCCGTTATGTCGAGGAGACGGAAACGGTGCGCAAGGCGCTGGGGCTCGGCAAGGTCCACATGCTCGGCCATTCCTGGGGCGGGTGGCTGGCGATCGAATATGCGCTGACTTACGCTCAGAACCTCAAAACGCTGGTTCTCGAGGATACCGTCGCCGACATGCCGCATCTGATCTCGGAACTGGAGCGGCTGCGCGCGGCACTCGGTCCCGAAACCGTCTCGATGATGCAGAAGCACGAGGCGCAGGGCACCTATAATCATCCCGAATATCTCGCCGCCGTCACCATCCTCAACCACCGCCATGTCTGCCGTCTGCCGGAATGGCCGGCGCCGGTCCGCCGCTCGCTCGACGACTGGAACATGGCGCCCTATGAGACGATGCAGGGGCCGAACGAGTTTCTCTATATCGGCAACCTCAAGGACTGGAACCGGATTGCCGATCTGCCGCGGCTGACGCTGCCGGTGCTGATCACCGCGGGAGAGCATGACGAGCTGACCCCGGCCTGCGCGCTGAGGATGAAGCTGGCGCTGCCGAATGCCGAGCTCAAGGTGTTTGCCAATGCCAGCCACATGCCCTTCTATGAGAACCCGCAGGATTATTATCCGGCGCTTCTCGATTTTCTGGCCCGGCACGAGGCAGGCTGATGCAAGAGGCAGTGGACCGGAGCCGACGAAGTCAAAGGGGCGATCGCCGTCATGCATCGCTATAAGTTTGTTCTGACGCGACCGTTGCAGTTCCTGCCCGTCATTTTCGGCATCAGCGTCATCACTTTCATTCTGGTCCGCCTGATCCCCGGTGATCCCGCCCGCAACATTCTCGGCACGCGCGCGACGCCGGCAGCCCTTGCCGGCATCCGCGCCCAATACGGCCTCGATCAGCCGATGTGGGTGCAATATCTCTACTTCCTCAAGAACCTCGCCAATGGCGAGATGGGCAAGTCGATCCTCTATAAAGTCGACGTGCTGAAGCTGATCGTCACCCGCATCGAGCCGACGCTTGCGCTCGTCGCCTCCAGCGTCCTGCTGTCGGTGCTGATCGCGGTGCCGCTGGCGGCAATCGCCGCACGCAATGCCGGCCGCGCGTCGGACCATGCGGTGCGCATCGTCTCGACCTTCGGCATCGGTTTTCCCCCCTTCTGGCTGGGACTGATGCTGATCATCCTCTTCAGTGTCGAGCTCGGCATGCTGCCGGTTTCGGGCTATGGCGAGACCATCGGCGACAAGCTTTCCCATCTTGTGCTGCCGAGCCTGACGGTGGCGCTGTCGCTCTCGATCGTTTTGACGCGAAGCCTGCGGGCGGCGATGATCGAAGCGCTGAAGTCGGACGTCGCGACGGCGGCGCGCGCCCGCGGCATGCCGGAAGGCATCGTCTTCTGGCGGCATGTGCTGCCGAATTCGCTGGTGCCGACGATCAACCTGCTTGCGGTCAATATCGGCTGGCTGATCGGCGGCACGGTGGTGGTCGAGAGCGTCTTTGCGCTGCCCGGCATGGGGCAACTGCTTGTCAGGGCGATCTTTTCACGCGACTACATGGTGGTTCAGGGCGTCGCCATGGTCTTTGCCTGCGCCACCGTGCTCATCAATTTCCTCGCCGACATCGTCACCGTCGCCGTCGATCCGAGGGTGAAGTTATGAGCGTCGAGGCGATCGTGCCTGCATCGCCCGGCTGGCGCCGGTTTTTCCGCCGGCAGCTGATGCTTGCCGTCGGTGCCGGCCTGCTGCTGTTTTTCGTCCTGCTGGCAGTCGGCGCGCCCATCATCGCGCCCTATGACCCGATCATGCAGAATGCCGAAGTGCGGCTGCAGGCGCCGTCATTGCTTCACCCGTTCGGCACCGACAATTTCGGCCGCGATATCCTGTCTCGCGTCATCTGGGGCGCGCGCATCGATCTGCAGATGGCGCTGATCGGCGTCATCTTCCCCTTTCTGATCGGCACGACGGTCGGCACGGTCGCCGGCTTCTTCGGCGGCATTGTCGACGCGCTGTTCATGCGTCTCGTCGATATCATCCTCGCCTTCCCCTTTCTCGTGCTGATGCTGTCGATCATCGCGATTCTCGGCCCTGGTCTCGGCAGCTTCTACATATCGATGGCGCTGGTCGGCTGGGTGTCCTATGCGCGGCTGATCCGGGCGCAGATGCTGGTGCTGAAAAGCAGCGACTACGCCGTTGCCGCCGTCAGCCTCGGCTTCAGCCGCCCGCGCATCATGTTCCGCCACCTGCTGCCGAACGCAATCGCCGGATCGATCGTCTTTTCCATGTCCGATGCGACGCTGGTGCTGCTCAGCGGCGCCGCCGTCAGCTATCTCGGTCTCGGCGTCCAGCCGCCGATCGCCGAGTGGGGCGTCATGGTTGCGGAAGGGCAGAGTTTCATCACCACCGCCTGGTGGATCACGCTGTTCCCTGGCCTTTCCATCGTCTGCCTCGCCTTCGGTTTCAGCATGCTGGGCGATGCGCTGGGCGAGTTGCTGGGGGTGCACGAATGAGCGGCTCCCTGCTCTCCGTTCGCGATCTCACCGTCAGCGCCCATCTCGATTCCGGCCCGCGCACGCTGCTTGATGCAGTGTCGCTCGATCTCGGCAAGGGCGAGGTCCTCGGCCTCGTCGGCGAGAGCGGTTCAGGCAAGAGCCTGTTCTGCCGCTCCCTGCTGCGGCTGCTGCCCTCCTCGCTGTTGAAGATCGAAAGCGGATCGGTGCTGCTCGAAGGACGCGACCTCATGCGGGTCGACGACGGCGAAATGCTGACGGTGCGCGGCGGCGAGGTCGGCATGATCTTCCAGAACCCGACCAGCCATCTCGACCCGGTGATGCGGGTCGGCGAGCAGATCGCCGAGGGCATTCGCTATCACGAGAGGCTCGGCGCCCGCGAGGCTCGCGCTGCTGCGACTGATATCCTGGCGCAGGTCGGCTTCCCCGATCCGAAGCGTCAGTACGACAGCTATCCACACGAATTTTCCGGCGGCATGCGGCAGCGGGCAATGATCGGCGTGGCTTTGTCCTGCAACCCGAAAATCCTGATTGCCGACGAGCCGACGACGGCACTCGATGTGACCATCCAGGCACAGATCCTGCGGCTGTTAATCGATATTCGCGACCGGCGCGGACTGTCGATCATTCTCATTACCCATGATCTTGGCATCGTCGCCCAGACCTGCGACCGCATTGCCGTGATGCGCGGCGGCAAGCTGATTGAAGCGGGGCCGAAGCGGGCGATCCTCGCACGGCCGCAGCATCCCTATACAGTCAGCCTGATCGACAGCCACCCTTCGATGTCAGGCGAGACTCCCACGTCCTCGCCCGAGGTGGCGGTCGCCGGCCGGCAGGCGGGACTAATGCTTGAAATCGACGATCTCCATGTGCAGTTCAGAGCCGGCGGCGGCCTGCTGAAGGGCGGCGCCAAGACGGTCAGCGCGGTTTCCGGCGTCAGCCTGCAGATCCTGGCCGGGGAGACGGTCGGCATCGTCGGTGAATCCGGCAGCGGCAAGAGCACGCTTGCCCGCGCCGTGCTTGGCCTTACGCCCCTTTCCTCCGGTCATGTCACTTTCGACGGCGTCGATCTGGCGCTGCAGAAGCGCGCGGGCCTGGCAAAGCTCAGGCGCGAAACGGCGATGGTTTTCCAGGACCCCTATAATGCGCTCAATCCTGGATTGACGATCGGTCAGATGCTTGCGGAGGTGCTGAAGGTGCAGGGCAAGGTGGCCAAGGCGGATATCCCGGCGCGGATCGACGCTCTGCTCGATCTCGTCGGCCTCGAACGCGAATTCGCTGGCCGCAAACCGCGCAGCATGAGCGGCGGCCAGTGCCAGCGCGCCGGCATCGCCCGGGCCCTCGCCGTCGACCCGAAGATGATCATTGCCGATGAATGTGTCGCCGCCCTCGACGTCACCATTCAGGCGCAGATCATCGAACTCTTCCGCGAGCTCACCGCGAAGATGAACCTGACGCTGATCTTCATCGCCCATGATCTCGCGATCGTCCGCAATCTCTGCGAACGCGTGGTCGTCATGTATCGCGGCGAGATCGTCGAGGAAGGCCGCTGCGAAGAGGTCTTCGCGCGGCCGAAGCATGCCTATACGGCGGCGCTGATCGCCGCCATTCCCGACATCGATCCCGACAAGCCGCTGCCGCGGGGCGCCGGCGGCAAGGAGGATCTGCAATCGATACCGATCCAGCCCATCAAAACGCATGCCATAACAACGAAGGGGACGAACTCATGACAAACAGGTGGAAATCAATCGGGCTCGCAGCCTTCCTCGCCGGTCTGGCGCTCAGCGCCAGCTATGCCGAAGCCGCCGGTGTGCTCACCATCGGCCGCCGCGAGGATTCGACGATATTCGATCCGATTAAAACTGCCCAGAACATCGACAATTGGGTATTCTCAAACGTCTACGACGTGCTGATCCGCGTCGACAAGACAGGCACGAAGCTGGAGCCCGGTCTTGCCGAAAGCTGGACGGCCTCGGATGAGGGCCTGACCTACACCTTCAAGATTCGCGATACGAAATTTTCCGACGGTTCGCCGCTGACGGCAGAAGACGCGGCCTACAGTCTTCTGCGCATTCGCGACGATCCTGCCTCGCTCTGGAGCGATTCCTACAAGGTGATTGAAACGGCGATCGCGACCGACACGCATACGCTGACGATCAAGCTCAAAAACCCGTCTGCGCCGTTCCTCTCGACGCTTGCGCTGCCCAATGCTTCGGTCATCTCCAAGAAGGGCATGGAGTCCCTGGGTGCCGAGGCCTACGGCGAAAAGCCGGTCGCATCCGGCGCCTTCGTCATTGACGAATGGCGGCGCGGCGACCGGGTGATCCTGAAGAAGAACCCCAACTTCTGGCAGGCCGACCGCGTCAAGCTCGACGGCGTCGAATGGATCTCGGTTCCTGACGACAACACCCGAATGCTGAACGTTCAGGCCGGTGAGCTGGATGCGGCGATATTTGTTCCCTTCTCCCGCGTCGAAGAGCTGAAAAAGGATCCCAATCTCAATGTCGACATCGATGCTTCGACGCGAGAGGACCATCTGCTGATCAATCACGCGCATGGTGCGCTCGGCAAAAAGGAAGTCCGTCAGGCGCTCGATATGGCCATCGACAAGAATGCGATTGTCGATGCCGTGACCTTCGGCCAGGGAACTGTCGCCAATTCCTACATTCCGAAGGGAGCTCTCTTTCACTACGCCGACAATCTGCAGCGGCCCTACGATCCCGCGAAGGCCAAGGAGATGCTGGCGGCGGCCGGAGCGTCCGATCTGACGCTGAATTACCTCGTGCGCGCGGGCGACGAAGTCGACGAACAGACGGCCATCCTAGTCCAGCAGCAGTTGCGGAAGGCTGGCATCACCGCCAACCTGCAGAAGGTCGATCCGAGCCAGGAATGGGACATGACCGTTGCCGGGGATTACGACATCTCGGTCAACTACTGGACCAACGACATTCTCGATCCGGACCAGAAGACCACCTTCGTTCTCGGCCATGATTCCAATAACAACTATCTGACCAACTATAAGAACGAGGCGGTGAAGGAACTGGTCGCCAAGGCGCGTCTCGAGCTCGACCCGAAGAAGCGTGAAGAGATGTATGTCGATCTGCAGAAAATGGCGAAGGAAGACGTCAACTGGATCGACCTCTATTACAGCCCTTATATCAACGTCTCGCGCAAGAATATCGACAACTTCCACCAGAACCCGCTCGGCCGTTTCTTCCTGGAGGATACGGTCAAGAACTGAGGTCCGGCAGTTCGCAAGCGCTCCGCCGCCGTGAAGGCGGCGGAGCCTGTTTATTGCTGCGACACGTCGCTGATGCGGCTTGCTTACTCGGCGGCCGCCAGCTTGTCTTGCGTCCTGGTCTCGAAGTCGCTGGCGTCGTGGCGCTCGTGCAATTGCGTCGAGGGTTCGCCGGAGAGGCGATTGACCATCCGGCCGCGCTGTACGGCCGGCCTGCTGTGGATGGCGTCGGCCCAGCGCAGCACGTTCTTGTAGTCCTCGACCTGCAGGAACTCGGCCGCCCCGTAGGTCCAGCCCTTCACCAGGCCACCATACCAGGGCCAGATGGCAATATCGGCGATCGTGTATTGGCTGCCTGCCACATATTCGCTTTCGGCAAGACGGCGATCGAGTACGTCGAGTTGACGCTTCACTTCCATCGCGAACCGGTCGATCGCATATTCGATCTTGACAGGCGCATAGGCGTAGAAATGGCCGAAGCCGCCGCCGAGATAGGGCGCGCTTCCCATCTGCCAGAACAGCCACGACAGGCATTCGGCGCGCTCACTCGGCTCGGTCGGCAAGAAAGCGCCGAATTTCTCGGCGAGATAGGTGAGGATGGCGCCGGACTCGAAGACGCGGATCGGCTTCGGGCCGCTGCGGTCCATCAGCGCCGGGATCTTGGAGTTGGGATTGACGGCGACAAAGCCGCTGCCGAACTGGTCGCCCTCGCCGATCTTGATCAGCCAGGCGTCGTACTCAGCACCGCTATGGCCAAGGGCCAGCAGTTCCTCGAGCATGATCGTGACCTTCTGGCCGTTCGGCGTGCCGAGCGAATAAAGCTGCAGCGGGTGGCGGCCGATCGGAAGCTCCTTCTCATGTGTCGGTCCTGCTATCGGGCGGTTGATGTTGGCGAATTGGCCACCATTTGCCTTGTTCCAGGTCCAGACCTTCGGGGGGATATAGTCGGAGGTACCGCTCATCTTTTAAACTCCTGGCATTGATCAGACAGAGCGCGACGCCGGTTGGGTCGCCGCATTTTTCCTGACATAGCAGAGGCGATGAGGTTTTGTCACAGCTATCGGAGCGGCTTCACGCAATCGTCAGAGCCTTGGCAACCCTGACGAAAACGGCCGGTTCAGGCCGCACCCTCGATCAATCGTTTGGCGACCGCGCCTCCCATCGCGCCCGCTCGGATAATGGCAAAGTTCGGATCTGAAACCTCGATGTTGTGACGGCACCGCATGAGAGCTACCGCCGATCGGACGGCCGTCAATTGCGACAATGCGGCTGAATTCTCGCCTTGAGGCGGGCGATGGTTGCCAAATGCCGGCGGCAGTCCGGCTTGACTTTAGTCAAAGCAGACGCTGTCGCTAGCGCTATGATCAGGAAAATGACTCCATTCGAGGATATTGATCTCATGTATCGCACGATCATCTGCTGCATCGGCATGGGCTCGAGACAGACGGCCGAGCGTCTGCTGCGCCGGGCTGCGGCGCTGGTGGACGAAGGCGGAACGATCTTCGTCATGCACGTCATTGAAAATATCCCGCGCCACCACCTGACAGACATCCCCGAGGAATTCGAGACGGCTGCCATTATCGACGCCGAACGGAAACTTGCGTCGCTGTGCAAGGAGCTGGACATCCCGGCGATGATCGAGGTTCGCATCGGCGTTGCCGCCTCGCTGCTCGTGTCGGCCGCAAGGGAGAGAGCGGCCGAGCTAATCCTGCTGTCATCCCACGTGCCTGATATCACCGATTATGTCTTCTCCTCGATCGTCGAGAAGGTCGCGCGCCATGCCGGGTGCTCGGTACTCATCGACCGGCGCCTCGATCATGCCGATGAAGACTCTGCGGCTCAAACAGAAGACGCCGCTTCGCTCTGATCCTGGCGAGCCGCCGCCGATCATGGCACGGCGGGCTTTTGACGTTTGACCACCCCCTCCCCTGCGGCGGCCAGGCAACCTATATCAATCCCAACCCAACCAGCAGTATTCACTGCCCGACCGGAGAGATGCATGAGCCAGGATCCCTATGAGCTTCTGGGCGTGAGGCGGGATGCCACGCAGAAGGATATTCAGAGCGCGTTCCGCAAGCTCGCCAAGAAACTTCACCCCGATCTCAACCCCGGCGACAGACACGCCGAGGAAAAGTTCAAGGAGATTTCGACCGCCTACGAGATTTTGAGTGATGAGGAAAAGCGCGGCCGCTTCGACCGCGGCGAGATCGATATGTCGGGCGCCGAGCGGGCCCAGCGCAACTATTATCGCGATTATGCCTCGGCAAGCGGTCCCAACGATCCCTATCACAACAGCGCCGGCTTCGCCGATTTCGGCGACGCCGATGATATCTTTGCGAGCTTCTTTTCGCGCCGCACCGGCGGTGGCCGAGCGCGCAGCCATGGCCAGGACGGGCGTTTCTCCATGGAGGTCGATTTCCTCGAGGCCGTCAACGGCGCCAAAACCGAGGTCAAGTTTCCCAATGGCCCCGCGCTCGAGGTGCAGATCCCACCGGGAACCCGCGATGGCCAGACCTTGCGGCTGCGCGGCAAGGGTGAGCCGGGCATCGGGGGCGGACCGGCGGGCGACGCGCTGATCGAAATCCGGGTGCGGCCGCATCGCTTCTTCACGCGTGACGGCGACGACATCCGCCTGGAGCTGCCGATTTCGCTCGGCGAAGCGGTGCTCGGAGGCAAGATTCGCGCACCGACGCCGTCCGGACCTGTCAGTCTCACGCTGCCGCCGCATTCCAACACCGGCAAAGTTCTGCGCCTCAAGGGCAAGGGCGTTCCGAAACGCGGCGGCGGGCACGGTGACGTCTACGTCTCGCTGAAGATCGTATTGCCCGATCGCCCCGACGACCGGCTGACGTCCCTGGTGCAGGAATGGGCGGCCGCACATCCATACGATCCGAGGAAGAACATGGAGGCCTGATCATGGATGATCTCGAATTCCGTCTTTGCTTGAAAATCGATGTCGTCCAGCTCGATTTCTGGGTCGAACAGGGCTGGCTGATCCCGGAGACGTCGAGTGGCCAGCGACGGTTTCGCGACGCCGACGTCGCCCGCGCGAGGCTCATCCTGGACCTGATGGGGAATATGGGCGTCAACGAAGCCGGCGTTGATATCGTCATGGAGCTGGTGGACGAGCTGCACGGGCTGCGGGAAACGATGGCCATGCTGATGTCAGCTATCAATAGCCAGGAGCGGGATGTTCAGCGCCGACTGTTCGCGAGTCTGGAAGATCTCGACCGGTCTTAACATGACCATGCCTATGTCGTGAACCAATAGCGGACGATGTGGAAGAACAGCGGCGCTGAGAAGGTGATGGAATCCAGGCGGTCGAGCACGCCGCCATGGCCCTCAATAACATAGCCCCAGTCCTTGGCGTTGAGGTCGCGTTTGATCGCCGAGAGCACGAAGCCGCCGAAGAAGCCCGCGACGACGATGACCGTGCTCACGGCGGCCGCCTGCAGAGGCGAGAACGGCGTCAGGCGATAGAGTAGCGTTCCCAGAAGGATCGCCGATGCGCCGCCGCCGAAGAGACCTTCCAGCGTCTTCGACGGGCTGATGTTCGGCGAGAAGCGGTGCTTTCCCAGGAGCTTGCCCCAGACATACTGGAAAACGTCGCTGAGCTGCACCACGACGACGAGATAGACGAGAAGAAGCGCGGAGGGTGTGCCGGTCTGCAGCATAAGGAGCGCGGGGGCGTGGCTGATCGAATAGACCGTCAGCATCAAGCCCCATTGCACTCTGGCGCTGCGCGCCAGAAATTCGTTGACGTCCCCCGTCAGGGTGGCCACCGCCGGCAGGATCAGGAAGGCATAAACGGGGATGAAGATCGAAAAGAGCCCGTACCACGCCGTTCCGAGCAACACGTAGTGAAGCGGCAGGACCACGAAAAAGGACAGGAAGAGCGCCAGGTGATCGCCGCGACGCGACGGTGTCAGCGTCCAGAACTCGCGAAGCGCCATGAATGACAGGAATGCGAATAGAATGACCGTCGCCGTATCGCCGAGCAGGATCGCGCCGCCGAAGACCCCGACCATGATCCACCATGAGCGGATACGGGCATTGAGGTTGTGGACGGTGGCGACGGACCCGGGCTCGGTCGCGCGCCGTTGAAGGACGAAGCCGATGGCCGACGCGACGGCCAGCAGGCCGAGGATCGCGGCCAGCACGATGGAGAAAAAGCTGGTCATGCGACGGGGCCTCCGTCGGCGAGCTCGATGACCGCGGCGCGGGCGCGGGCCAGGAACGCGCCCTTTTCCTCGCCCGCTTCGACGCGCAGCGGCTTGCCGAACCGCGCCGTGCAGGTGATCGGGACGATCAGCATGCTTCCCTTCGGCAGGATGCGCTGAAGGTTGTCGAGATGAATCGGGACGAGGTCGACATCGGGAAAACGGCAAGCAAGGCGATAGATGCCGCTGCGGAACGGAGCGATCTCGTCGCTGGAGTTTCTCGTTCCTTCCGGAAAGATCAGGACCGAGCGCCCCTCCTCGAGCAGGCGCTCGACGGGCGCCAGCGGATTACTGTCGGGCAGAGGCTTGCGGTCTATCAAGACAGCACGCAGGCCTTTTTCCGCGATGAAACGGAGAAAGGCGTTGGTTCCCCAATAATCGCGCGCCGCGACCGGATGGGTCAGCCGGCGCACCTGATACGGCAGGGCGGCCATGACAGCGACGGTATCGACATGGCTGTTGTGATTGGCGAAATAAATGCGGCGGGTCGGATCGGGGGTGCAGCCCCGCCATTCGCTTCGGGCGCCGACCACAATACGGACGAACAGCACGAGAAGACGACGGATGAGCGCAATCATGGTCTCTCCAGCGAGCGGGCAAGTCTCGTCGTGCGCGTGATGCAGGTGACTAGGCTGCCGGCCGCGATCATGGCGGAGGCGAGGAGCAGAGACCACCGGCTGGCCGATATCAGTGTCTCGATGCTCTGGGCAAGGAGGCCCGCCGTCAACACCGCCATGCGGCGTTGCTTGGCCATGATGCCGCTGAAATCCTGAGGCAGGCCGACCGCTCCTCCGAACACCCTGACATAGGCGGTAAGGGCGGCAAGCAGCGCCGATAGCCAGCCGATTGAGGGAACGCCGCAGGCATAACCGGCGGCGACAAGCAGCAGGCTGTCGGCGACGCGGTCGGGGAATTCGTTGTAGATCGGCCCGCTCTTGGTTTTCTTGCCGCCTTCGATCGCGACCATCCCGTCAAGTAGGTTGCAGACGAGCCGCAGTTGCACCGAGATTGCCGCGCCGATCACGGCGATCGGATGTGTCGAGAACAGGATGAGTGCCGCACCGAGGCCGGCAAAGACGATCGAGAAAAGCGAAATGCTGTTCGGCGTCACGCCACTGCGCGCCAGCCATGCACTCAAGCCGATCGCCCAGGACGACGACCGGCTCGCGATCGGTCCCCGCGAGGCGTCCTCTTCTTCACCCATCCTCATTTCCCCCGACCCAATATTCTAATGCATATCCTGCCAATGTCGTCGCGCCAAGCCCTCGTTCGTTCTGTCGGTCGCGGCGGCCATCAGCCTGATTTTTAAGCTGGTTCTCTGCTTGACACCTTTTTGGGCGCTACTATGATTTTTGAACCAGATGGTAAAAAGGGGAACAATCAATGACCAAAGACATGCTGATTTCACGCCGAGCAGTGATTGCGTCGGGCATTGCGCTTGGCGTCAGCGGCTTCGCGCCGCTCGCAAGGGCGGCTGCGCCCCTGAAAGTTGCCGGCATCCATGCCTCACCGGTTGAAAATGCCTGGAACTCCTGTCTGCACAAGGCCCTCCAGGACGCAGCAAAGGATGGCGTCATCGAATATGTCTTCTCCGAAGGCGTCTCCGGCACAGATTATCCCCGCGCCATGCGCGAATATGCCGAACAGGGCAACAAGCTGATTATCGGCGAGGCCTATGCAGTGGAGAGGGAGGCCCGGCAGGTCGCGGCCGATTATCCGGATACCGCTTTCGTATTGGGTTCGAGCGGCGAGCAGGCCGGCGACAATTTCGGTGTCTTCGGCACCTGGAACCACGACGGCGCCTATCTGGCCGGCATGCTTGCGGGCAAGATGACCAAGTCGAACGTCGTCGGTTCGGTCGGCGCCATCCCGATCCCCGAGGTCAACATGCTGATCAACGCCTTTGCCGCGGGCGTCAAGGCCGTCAACCCCGACGCCAAACACCTGGTCTCGTTCATCGGCACCTTCTTCGATCCGCCGAAGGCTCGCGAGGCCGGTCTTGCCCAGATCGACGCCGGCGCCGACATCCTGTTCGGCGAGCGCATCGGCACGGCCGACGCCGCCAAGGAACGCGGCATCAAGTCGATCGGCTCGCTGATCGATTACACGCCGCGCTATCCCGATACGGTGTTTGCCAACGCCATGTGGTATTTCCGCCCGATCCTCGATGCCGCGATCGCCGATGTCGCCGCCGGCAAACCGGTCGGCAGGAACTACACCTCTTACGGCCTGATGAAGGAAGGCGGCAGCGACATCGTCTTCGTGAAGGGTGTTGCGCCTGCCGAGGCGGAGGCCGCGATGGAAGCCAAGCGGGCGGAGATCAAGGCCGGCACCTTCGAAGTTCCGAAGGTGATGGAAGAGCCGAAGTAGTTCGGCTCATGCAGGGCGACGCGACGGAACTGGCGGCAGCGATTAGGCATGGCAGCCTGAGCGCTGCAGAAGCGATGCACATCTCCCTTGAGGCCGCCGCGTTGCATGCGCCGCTCGGCGCGATCGCCTATCTCGACGGCGCCATGGGCCTCGCCGCGGCGCATGCCTGCGACCGGGAGCGGCAGACCGTGCCCCGTCGTTTCGCGGCGCGGCCCTTTGCCGGCGTGCCGACCTTGGCGAAGGATCTCGGCGGTCCCTTCCGCGGACTGCCGGTAACAGCCGGCTCCCGCCTCTTCGAGAGAAAGGGCGGCGAAGCCGATTCCGATCTCGCTTCGCGGTTCCGCGACGCCGGCTTCTGTCTGTTCGGCCTGACGACGAGCCCGGAATTCGGCCTTTCGCTCGCCAGCGAACCGGCGATCGGACCTGTCTGTCGCAACCCTCTCGATCCCACGCGCACCGCCGGCGGCTCGTCCGGCGGCGCGGCGGCAGCGGTTGCTGCCGGAATCGTCGCGATTGCCCATGCCACCGACGCGGGCGGCTCGATCCGCGTGCCCGCCGCCTGCTGCGGTCTCGTCGGAATGAAGCCGACCCGCGGCGCCATCCCCGGCGGGCCATCTTTCGGCAACCACCTTGCCGGCATTGCGAGCGAACTGGCGGTCTGCCGCTCGGTGCGGGATACTGCGCTGATTTTCGACCGGCTAAGCGGTAATGCACGCGGACCCGTTCCCGATCCCTCTCCCGCCGATATCGACAACGGCCGTCTGCGGATCGGCCTGCTCACCGATACCGGGCCGACCTATTCGACCGAGGGTAGCCGGCTTGCCGCCGTCGAAGACGCGGCGCGCATGCTGGAGAGCGACGGACACGTCATCGTTCCTTTGGCGTGGGCCGATTTCGAATGGAGCGTCGCCGCCAGCGGCCGCGCCTTTGCCGATATCGTTTCCGTCAATCTTTCCGCACTCATCGAGGCAGCGGGTCTTGAGGAAAGCAGGGCCGAGCCTCTCACGCAGGCTTTCGCGGCCCGCGGGCGGGCGCTTTCGGCGTCTATGCTCTGGAACACGCTGAACGCTGCCGTTCTGGTGAGCCACGCCCTTTGGGCACTGTTCGACAAGGTCGATTGCATGGTGATGTCGATGCTTGCATCCGCGCCCCTTGCGATAGGCTCCTTTCCGTCCGATCATGCCGACACCGATCTGCATCTGGAACGAATGACCGCGTTTGCGCCGCTTGCCTGCCTTGCCAATATTTCGGGTTTTCCTGCTTTGACGCTGCCTTTCGGACAGGATGAGCACGCTATGCCGCTGCCGGTGCAGCTCATGATGTCGATGGGTGACGAGCCGCGGCTTCTGTCGCTGGCGGCGCGCCTGGAGGCCGAGGGGCGATGGCAGCATCGTTTTCCGGTGGCGGGGTTGCCGTCATGACCGGGCCTGTTCTGGAAATTGTCGGCGTCAGCAAACGCTTCGGCGCGAATCTTGCCAATGAGGATATTTCCATGACGCTCGCCAAAGGCGAGGTCGTTGCCCTGCTCGGCGAGAACGGCGCGGGCAAGACCACGCTGATGAGCATCCTTTTCGGACACTACGTGCCGGATGCCGGCCGAATTCTGATCGAGGGCGCCGAGGTGCCGCAGGGAAAGCCGCGCGCGGCGATCCGCGCCGGCGTCGGCATGGTGCATCAGCATTTCTCGCTCGCGCCCAATCTGACCGTTCTCGAAAACGTCATGACCGGCACGGAAGGCCTTTGGTCCTGGCGATCGGCAACATCCGCGGCGCGCAAGAAACTCCTGGCGATTTCGGAGCGCTTCGGCCTGCAAGTCGATCCGGATGCCCGTCTTGGCGACCTTTCGGTCGGCGAACAGCAAAGAGTGGAAATCCTCAAGGCGCTTTACAACGATGCCCGCATCCTGATCCTCGATGAGCCGACGGCTGTGCTGACCAACATCGAAGCCGAGCGGCTGTTCACGACCCTGAAGGAAATGGCCCGCCAGGGCCTGTCGCTGATCTTCATCTCGCATAAGCTCGACGAGGTGATGGCGGCGGCAGACCGCATCGTCGTGCTGCGCGCCGGCAGGATGGTGGCCGAGCGCAGGGCATCGGAAACCAGCAAGGCGGAACTTGCCGAGCTGATGGTCGGGCACCGCGTAACGCGGCCCGTTCGCGAACCGTCGACCCCCGGCGCCGTTGCACTCGAGGCCTCAGGCGTTTCCGTGCGAACCGGCGGCATCGATCGTCTGAAGTCGATCAGCTTCCGGCTGCATCAGGGAGAGATCCTCGGCATTATCGGCGTTTCCGGCAATGGCCAGGCTGCACTGGCGCATCTTCTTTCCGGCACGCTGGCGCGCAGCAGCGGCGATCTCAGGCTGTTCGGCGAAGTGGTCGGCAATCTTGGCGTCGCCGATGTTGTCGAAGCCGGTATCGGGCGCATTCCCGAGGACCGCAACCATGAGGGCGTGATCGGAGAAATGGCGATTTGGGAAAACGCCGTGCTGGAGCGTATCGCCTCGCCGGCCTTCTCGCGCCACGGTCTCGTCAACCGCAAGGCCGGCATCGCTTTCGCCAGGGAAATCATCGACGGCTTCGACGTTCGCGGCGGCGGCCCGGCCATTCGCACCCGGCTGCTTTCCGGCGGCAATATGCAGAAGCTCATTCTCGGGCGCAGTCTCTATCGGCGACCGCGCATCCTGATCGCGGCGCAGCCTGCGCGCGGCCTCGACGAAGGCGCTGTTGCCGCCGTCCATGCGCGTCTGCTCGAAGCCCGTCGGCAGGGGACTGCCGTGCTGCTGATTTCGGAGGATCTTGACGAGGTGATTGCGCTGGCAGACCGCATACAGGCGATCGTCGGCGGCCGCCTGTCGCCGCCCGTCGACGCCGACGGCGCCGATGCCCGCAAACTGGGGCTGATGATGGCCGGCGAATGGCAAGAGACCCGCGAGGCAGATCATGCGATTTGAGCGCCGCGAGCACCGCCCGCTTTACCTGCTGATCGCTACACCCGTCATCGCCGTGATCGCGGCGCTTGCACTGGCGGGCATCTTGATCTCGATCGCCGGCGCACCTGTTCTCGATGCCTATTGGCGCATCCTGACCGGCGCCTTCGGCTCGCGGCTTTCGGCGACTGAAACGCTGACACGGGCGACGCCGCTGATGCTGACCGGACTTGCCGCCGCCGTCGCCTTCCGGGCGCGGCTGTGGAATATCGGCGCCGAGGGCCAGTTCTATCTCGGCGCCATCGCCGTTGCGGCGGCAAGCGCGAAACTGCTGGGCAATCTTCCCGCACCCCTTCTCATTCCGCTGCTGCTGCTGATCGGCGCCATCGCCGGCATGGTGCTGATCCTGGTTCCGCTGTGGCTCCGGCTGCGCTTTTCCGTCGATGAGGTCGTCACCAGCCTGCTCCTGAATTTCATCGCCGTGCTTTTCGTCTCGATGCTGATCGATGGCGTCCTCAAGGACCCGCTCGCCTTCGGCTGGCCGCAGTCGCAATCCGTCAGCGATCATGCCATGCTGCCGAAGCTGATCGCCCGCTCGCGCCTGCATATCGGTTTGGCGATTGCGATCGCCTTGGCGATCGCCGTCCACTTCGTCCAGTCCCGCACGGTGTTCGGCATGCAGTCGCGCGCCGCAGGCCTCAATCCTGCCGGTGCGAGTTTTGCCGGTGTGCCGCTCGGAAGAACACTGGTGAAGGTTGCCTGTCTCTCCGGTGGGCTTGCAGGGCTTGCGGGAGCGATCGAAGTGATGGGCGTCAAGGGTTATGTGACGACTGATCTGTCGCCCGGTTTCGGCTATGCCGGCATCGTCGTCGCAATGCTCGCCAACCTCAATCCGCTGGGCGTCGTCTTCGCCGCCATTTTCACAGCCACGATGTTCGTTGGCGCCGACGGCATGAGCCGGGGCCTCGGCATCCCGACCTATATCGCCGATGTCACGGTGGCGCTGTCGCTGCTGACGATGCTGATAGCATTGTTCTTCACGCAATACAGGATAAGGCGATGACGCAATTGTTCGATATCATCGCCTCCGCCGGGCTCTGGGCGGCAATCCTGCGGATCGCCACGCCGCTGATTTTCGGCACGCTCGGCGCCCTGCTCTGTGAACGGGCCGGCGTGCTCAACCTCGGCATCGAAGGCATCATGACCTTTGGCGCGATGATCGGCTGGCTTTCCGTCTATCATGGTGCCGATCTCTGGACCGGCCTGCTGATCGCGGCGGTCGCCGGCGGCACGTTCGGCTTGCTGCATGCGTCGCTGACGGTGACGCTCGGCCTGTCCCAGCACGTCTCCGGTCTCGGGGTCACGCTCTTTGCCTCCAGCTTCAGCTATTATGTCTTCAGGCTTATCGTGCCGCTTGCCAATACGCCGCCCACCATCGTGCCGTTCCAGCCGATCGCCATCCCCGGTCTCTCGACGCTGCCTTTCATCGGCCCGGCCTTCTTCACGCAGACGGCGCCGACCTATCTTGCGATCGTGATTGCTCTGCTGATGGCCTACATCATCTTCCGCACGCCCGTGGGGCTCGCGATCCGCATGACCGGCGAAAATCCGCATGCAGCGGAAGCCCAGGGCGTCAATCCGATGAAGGTGCGATACGGTGCAGTCATCATCGGCAGCGCGCTGATGGGAATGGGCGGCGCCTTCCTGACCTTGTCGGCGTTCAACAGCTTCTTTCCGACCATGGTGCAGGGGCGCGGCTGGATCTGCATCGCGCTTGTCGTGTTCGCCTCCTGGCGGCCGGGCCGCGCGCTCTTCGGCGCCCTGCTCTTCGCCTTCTTCGATGCCTTTCAGCTTCGGCTGCAAACGGCGTTAAGCGGACTTGTACCCTATCAGCTCTTCCTGATGACGCCCTATATCCTTTCCATTGCCGCTCTTGCCATCATGGCCCGCCGCGCCCGCGTGCCGCAGGCGCTGATGCAGCCCTATCGCCGCGGCGAGCGGTGAAGCCGCCCTTTCAAACGAGGTTCCGATGTTTGATCTAATCGTCAGAAACGCAAATCTCCCCGATGGCCGAACCGGCATCGATATCGGTATCGAGGGCCGCAGGATCGTCGCCGTCGAGCGCAATCTGCAGGCGCAGGCCGCAGAGGAAATCGACGCAACGGGCAGGCTGGTGAGCCCGCCCTTCGTCGATCCGCATTTCCATATGGACGCCACCCTGTCGCTCGGGCTGCCGCGGATGAACGTCTCCGGCACATTGCTCGAGGGCATCGCGCTCTGGGGGGAGTTGCGCCCGATCGTGACGAAGGAGGAATTGGTCGACCGCGCGCTGCGCTATTGCGATCTGGCGGTGACGCAAGGCCTGCTTTTCATCCGCAGCCATGTCGATACCAGTGATCCCAGACTGGTGACGGTCGAGGCAATGATCGAGGTTCGCGAAAGGGTCGCGCCCTATATCGATCTGCAACTGGTCGCTTTTCCCCAGGACGGCTACTACCGCTCGCCGGGGGCGATCGACGCGCTCAACCGGGCGCTCGATATGGGCGTTGATATCGTCGGTGGCATTCCCCACTTCGAACGGACGATGGGCGACGGCACGGCGTCGGTCGAGGCGCTCTGCCGCATCGCCGCCGATCGCGGCCTGCCGGTGGACATGCATTGCGACGAAACCGACGATCCGCTCTCGCGCCATATCGAGACGCTGGCCGCGCAAACCATCCGCTTCGGCCTACAGGGACGTGTCGCCGGCTCGCATCTGACCTCGATGCATTCGATGGACAATTATTATGTTTCCAAGCTCATCCCGCTGATGGCAGAGGCGGAGATCAATGTGATCCCCAATCCGCTGATCAACATCATGCTGCAGGGCCGGCACGATACCTATCCGAAACGCCGCGGCATGACCCGGGTCCGCGAGCTGATGGATGCCGGGCTGAATGTCTCCTTCGGGCACGATTGCGTCATGGATCCCTGGTATTCAATGGGGTCCGGCGACATGCTGGAGGTTGGCCACATGGCGATTCATGTCGCGCAGATGGCCGGCATCGACGACAAGAAAAGGATATTCGACGCGCTGACCGTCAATTCGGCGAAGACGATGGGGCTTGCAGGCTACGGGCTGGAGAAAGGCTGCAATGCCGATCTCGTCGTCCTCCAGGCGAACGACACGCTGGAGGCGCTGCGGCTGAAGCCGAACCGGCTGGCGGTCGTCCGCCGCGGCAAGGTCGTCGCCCGTACGGCGCCGCGCATCGGCGAGCTTTTCCTCGACGGGCGCCCGGCGCAGATCGACGGCGGTCTGGACTACATACCTCACTCTTGAAAGATGACGCCGCTGACCATCGATGAAGATCGTTGCTCTGCCCGCCTCTCCGCTATCCCGCCGTTCGGCGAGCGGTGATGATCCATGCCCGCGAGCGAACAACACGCCCTCGCTGCGCTGAGAAGCTCCTTAGCAACACCAGGATCGCCCCGCGAAAACGGATCGGGTGTACCTGCAGAAACCGCAGTGGGCGCCGCCAAGGCCTGGCGGATGGCGCCGGACCACGCGTTGCGCTCCCGGCTCTGCCATACCATCCACACGAGGCGCCCACCCGGCCGCATCGCCCGGCCGATATTGGCAAATGCCGCCGCGGGATCGGCAAAAAACATCACGCCGAACCGGCTGATGACGCGAAAACAGATTGCATATTAGGATCAGTGATGCAAGTTGGAGAGTAATGCGGTCTGCAACCAGGAGGATTGATGCCATGGAAACGACCGGATCAATACTCGTCGCCGACAAGATCGTCGAACTCACAGGTGCGAAACTGCAGACCCAGGCTTTCGGCGACCCGGCCGGCGCACCGATCCTGCTGATCATGGGAATGATGTCCTCGATGCTGTGGTGGCCGGAACGATTCTGCGAGGAACTCGCCGCCCAGGGACGCTACGTCATCCGCTACGATCAGCGTGACACCGGCCTTTCCACGCATTATGCGCCCGGTGAGCCCGGCTATTCGTTTGGCGATCTGTCCGAAGACGCCATCGCCGTTCTCGATGGCTATGGGATTGAAGCCGCGCATTTGGTCGGCATGTCGATGGGCGGTTTCGTCGCCCAAGAGGCCGCTTTGCGCCACCCCCGGCGCGTGCTGACCCTCACCCTGATCAGCACGTCGCCGATCGGGATCGAAGGCCTGCCTTCCTCGACCAAGGCTTACAAGGAGCATTCCTCTGCTGCCGAGCATATCGACTGGTCGGACCTTGAAGCCATTGCCGATTTCATGCGCCGCGATTCAGCCATGCTGGCCGGCACCAGGCATCCGCACGATGGCGAGGCGGCGAGTGCGCTGATCGCACGCGACATCGGTCGTGCCACCTCCTTTGTCAGTGCGACCAATCATTTCATGCTCTCGAGTGGGGACGAGGCCGCCACGCACCATGCATCCAATATCGAGGCGCCGGTTCTCGCGATCCATGGCACGGCCGATCCCCTCTTCCCGATCGAGCACGCAAAGGCCTTCACCCGGATCGTGCCGAACGCGCGACTGCACCGGATTGCCGGTGGAGGCCACGAAATTCACGATCGCGACATTGACGAGATGGTGTGTGTCATAGTCGACCATACTGCGGCCGGGCCTGGCGGCTAAACAATTGAACGGGTCATGCATGCCGGCGTTGCGTCCGGCATGCATGCATGAATTCCCTCAGGCGATCTTCTGGCGGGCCGGCAGCTTCCAGCCGGGTCGAACGAAGTGGCAGGTATAGCCGTTCGGGATCCGCTCCAGATAGTCCTGATGCTCCGGCTCGGCCTCCCAGAAATCGCCGGCCGGCACGACTTCGGTGACGACCTTGCCGGGCCAGAGGCCGGATGCGTCGACATCGGCGATCGTATCCCTGGCGACGCGCTCCTGCTCGGGGCTGGTGTAGAAGATCGCCGAACGATAGCTCATGCCGACGTCGTTGCCCTGGCGATTGCGCGTGGTCGGGTCATGAATCTGGAAGAAGAATTCGAGGATGTCGCGGTAGCTGGTCTTGGCCGGATCGAAAATGATCTCGATCGCCTCGGCATGAGTTCCGTGGTTGCGGTAGGTGGCGTTCGGCACATCGCCGCCGGTATAGCCGACGCGGGTCGAAATCACGCCGTTCAATCGGCGGATGAGGTCCTGCATACCCCAGAAGCAGCCACCGGCGAGCACTGCACGTTCTTCGGTCATTGGGTGTCTCCTTGTTTGCCCAAAGATAGTGTCTCGCGCCGCCGATTTCCATAAGGGGCGCCATGAGCGCAGTCTGGCGATACCGCCCATTGAAGATCACGCTGAGATCTATGTCGCTGCCGGTTCAAAACGATCAGGCTTTGCCTTGAAAGCCTTGCTTGAGCCAGGGATGCAGTGCCTTGCTGGCGGCGAGGATATCGCCCTTCCCGTCGACTTCGGCGCCGGAAAAACGGGTGACGATGCCGCCCGCCTCTTCGACCATCAGCGCCGATGCGCCGAAATCATGGATCGAAAGCCCATCCTCGAAGAAGCCGTCCAGCCGGCCGCAGGCGACATAGGCGATCGACAAAGCCGCCGAGCCAAGGCGGCGGACGCCAGCCGTGTTGGCCATCAGGCGCTTGATCGCGTCGAAATAAGTCTCTTCCGCCACCGCCTTGACCTGACCGGGGACCGGCAGCCCGGCACCGATGAGCACGTTCTCGATGTCGCCGACATCGGCGCAGCGGATACGCTCGCCATCGAGATAAGCGCCGCCGCCGCGCTCGGCGCTGAACAGCTCGTCCTGCATGGCGTCATAGACGACGCCGGCCACCAGACTGCCGCCTTCGGCGATTGCGATCGTCATGCCAAAATGCGGGACGCCCCAGGCATAATTGGTGGTGCCGTCGATCGGGTCGATGTAGATGATCGGCGCGTCGGGCCCGGCCGTGCGGTTGCCGACGGCTTCCTCGCCCTGGATGGCATAATCAGGAAAGGCCTTGGTCATTTCGTCGACGATGATCCGCTCGACGGCGACATCGATCTCGGTCTGATAGTCACGTGGCGCCTTGGCGAGCATTTCCCGAGAGGTTCGCCGCCGCAGCGAGACGCGGGCGGTTTCGCCCGCCTTCACTACGGCTTCAGCAAGCACGACAAGGCGGGATGACGCGGTCGGTGAAAGACGCGCTGATATCAGGGAGGATGCCATGAAAAATCCGGACGCTGCAGATGGGACGGAGTGACTTGTGCGGAGGCAATCCCTTCGCCAAGGCCGATGATGGCTTTATGAAGCTGACCGCCGCCCCTGTCCACCGGTTGTTATGTCAATCGGTCCGTCGATGCATCGAAGAGATGGATCTGAGCCGGATCGATCGAGAGGCCAATCATGTCTCCCGCCTTGACCCGGTCGCGGCGAGTCTCGACGATCGTTAGTTCCGGCTCGGTCGCCGCGACGATGAAGGTCGAAGAGCCGGTCGATTCGACGAAGGCAATCGGGACGTCGAAGCTGCCCTGCCCGGGAGCGACAACCTCGATATGTTCAGGCCTGACACCCGCGAAGAGCTTGCGCCCAGGCTCGATAGCGCGGTTGATGGCAAGTGTCTGCTTCACCGCGCCGAAATCCAGGATCAGGCTCTTGCCGTCTTCCGCGACGATTGCCGGAATGAAATTCATCGCCGGTGAACCGATGAAACCGGCAACGAAGCGGTTGGCCGGCCGATCGTAAAGCTCGAGCGGCGCCCCCTGCTGTTCGATCACGCCGTCGCGCATCACCACCACGTGGTCGGCCATCGTCATCGCTTCGACCTGGTCATGCGTGACGTAAACGAAGGTAGCGCCCAGCCGGTCGTGCAGGGCGCGGATTTCCTTGCGCATCGAGACACGCAGCGCAGCATCGAGATTGGAAAGCGGCTCGTCGAACAGGAAGGCCTGAGGGTTGCGGATAATGGCGCGGCCCATGGCGACGCGCTGCCGTTGGCCCCCGGAAAGCTGGCGCGGATAACGGTCGAGCAGCCGGGAAAGACCGGTGATGACAGCGACTTCCTCCGCCTTCTGCTTTGCCTCAGCCTTAGGAACGCCGTGCATTTTCAGCGAATAGGTCAGGTTCTGTTCCACCGTCATATGCGGATAGAGGGCGTAACTCTGAAAAACCATGGCGATATCGCGTGCCCGCGGAGGCACGTCGTTCATCACCTTGCCGGCAATCTTCAGCGTGCCGCCGGTAATTCTTTCCAGCCCGGCAAGCGAACGGAGCAACGTGGACTTGCCGCATCCGGACGGACCGACCAGCGCCACGAACGTGCCCTTGGGAATTGAAAGGTTGACGTTCTTAAGCGCGTGAAAGGCGCCGTAGTGCTTCTCGACGCCCGAGAGCTCGATTTGGATGTCCTGGCTCATACCGAAAACCTTGCTGGTCCCCAACCGGGACCGATAAGATGGTCAAGGGTGAAAAACGTCGTCACTTGACCGCTCCAGCGGCGATGCCGCGCGTTAGCGTACGCTGGAAGATCAAGAAGAAGATCACGGTCGGTATTATACCCAGGAAAGCCGCCGAGGCCTGCAGCACCGGGTCCGACATGTTCTGTCCGCGGGTGAGGCCCATGGCAACCGAGACCGTCTGGTTGTTGTTGGAAACCAGCATGACGAGTGGGATCAAGAATTCATTCCAAGTCCAGATGAAAAAGAAGGTTCCCAGGACCATGAGCGTCGGCCTCAGCACCGGGACGACTACGAACCACAGCGTTTTCCAGTGAGTCGAGCCATCCATCTCCGCCGCTTCAAGGATTTCCTTGGGGAAGGTACTCAGCACGGTCGAGAGCAGGTAAGTCCCGAAAGCGCTTTGCAGGACCGCGAAAATGATGATCACGGAAAGCTGTGTATCGTAGAGGCCACTCGCTTTCGCCATGTAGTAAAGCGGGTAGATAATGGACTCCTGCGGCACCATAATGCCGAGAAGAAAGACCACCAAAATCACTCGCGACCCCGGCACCTTGCCGACCCCAATCGCATAGGCGTTGAACAGGCTTATCAGTACCCCCAAAACCGAAACAGCGAGACTGATCACCACACTGTTGAGCAGCTTGCGGCTGAAATCCGACACCGTCCAGAATTTCTTGATCGCTGTGAGATCGATCGACCGAGGGATCGAAAGCGGTCCGCCGACTGCGTATTCGGCGCTCGCCTTGAAGGCGTTGAGCAGAGCAAGGAAAAAAGGAAAGAGTGTAAAGGCGAGGAGTAGGATAAGGATGGCCAGCACCACCCACCGCATGGGATCGCGTCTCGCGCCATCGGCTGCCGCCGTCGCCTTTGCCTCGGTCTTACCATCGCTGAGAACTGAGTAAGCCATGATCTACCCCTTCGACTCCTGCCGGCTCTGGAAGCGTAGGAAAATCACAGCCAAAGCGATCGTCAGAGTCGTTTGCACGACCGCGATAGCTGCGGCATAGCCGACGCGTTGTGTTGTGAAGAAATGGTAGTAGGTCAGATAGGATGGTACCAGGGTGGAATTGTCGGGGCCGCCGGCGGTGATGACAAAGATTGGCGCAAACACTTTAAGCGCTGCGATCAGCGTCGTCAGCACAACGACGAAGATCTCCGGCGCCAGGAGTGGAATGGTGAGTGTCACCAGCCGGCTCCACCAGTTTGCGCCGTCGAGGTCGGCAGCCTCGTAGAGAGAAGGGTCGATGCGCGAAAGACCGGCCATGAAAACCACCAGACAATAGCCGACCTGTATCCAGACAATAACGAGCGAGACGGCAGCAAGCGCGTATGTCGCATCGCCGATCCAGTTCTGGGCAAGATTATCAAGGCCGATAGCCTTTAGCGTGATGTTGATGACACCGACGGGATTGAGAATCCAACCCCAGAGCACGCCCGCGACCGTTACGGGCAGGATCTGCGGTAAGTAAAAACCGGCCCTGAAGAAGCTTGAGACCCATTCCCCGAATTGGTCCCTGACGTAGTCGAACAGCAGAGCCGCCAGTACCAGGCCGATGCATACGGGTATCACGGTCATCGAGACGATGAACAGCAGCGTGTGATACATCGATCCCCAGAATTGATCGTCCGCAAGCAGGCGATGATAGTTCTGCAGGCCGACCGGTCGCGGCGTGCCAACGCCTTTCCATGCCGTGAAGCTCAGCCCGATATTAGCAAGCTGCGGTATGAGCACGATCAGAATGAAGCCGATCACCCCCGGGACGAGGTAGAGGCTATAGCTTCGTGACCCGTCGATCGATCTCTGGCTGGATATGGCCATATTATTCTTCCTTCAGCCTACCACAATGGGCTGCGCCGGAGGCGCAGCCCAGCGTTCACGGTCGCGCTACTGATTCTCCTGCGCGTCGTCGTAGACCTGCTTGATCTCTTCGACGAACTGCTCCGCAGTCAGACTGCCCTGGAAGAGGCCGGTGTCTTTCTGATTGAGCACGTCGTAGTAGCCGGGGACCGGCCAGTCAGGATAGAAACCGAGGCCGTTTTTGTCAGAGATCTGCTTGAAAACCGCTGCGGCGTTCTTGCCGATCGGATTGGTGATGGCGGAAAGATCAGCGGCGATCGGGACGCCGCCCGCATTGCCGAGTTCAGCTTGGTACTTCGGCGACAAGGTCAGGCTGATCCACTCTGCGGCGAGATCGGGATTCTTGCTACTCTTGGGAACGACCCAGAGATTGCCTGTCGAGCCGACAGAATATTTCGGCGTTGGAATCACGAACTGACCCCACTTGAAGTCCTTGATAGTCGAGGCAAAGGTGCCGAGATTCCACGTGCCCGAGACGTACATTGGTGCCTTGCCGGAGGTAAAGAGCAGAGCTGCGTCGGGGTCCTTCATGCCCGTGGAGTCCTTGCTGATGTAGCCCTTGCTGACCCAGTCGACCAATGTCTGCGCCGCATAGAGGTAAGGCGCGCCGTCGAGAGGGGCCTTCAAACCCTGATAATTCTGGATCCAGGCGTCATCGGCCTTGGTGTAGGCGAGGGAGGCAAGCAAGTGCTGGCCACTGGTGTCGATGGCGCCGAGCGCGAGAGGCGTGAGACCTTTCTGCTTGAAGGCTTCCAGGTCAGCGACCCACTCTTCGAGCGTCGTCGGCGGCTTGAGGCCTGCCTTTTCGAACATGTCGATATTGTAGAAGCATGAAACATATTCGCCGAAGACAGACACGCCCCAAACAGGACCGGAGCCATAGATGCCCTTTTCGTCATAACGGCTTAGGACAAAATCGCCTTCGTTAAGGATCTTGTCCCAGCCCTCCTTCTTCACGTAGGCATCCAGATTGGTCAGCAATCCCTGGCTTGCAACCAAGCCAGCGGTCGCGTTGCCCTTGTTGTACTCGAGCACGTCGGGGGCCTGATCGGAATTGAGGATCATGCCTCCTGAGGCCTGCAACTGCTGAAAGGTCTTCTGCTCGAAGCTAACGTTGATGTCCGGGTGTTTCGCCTTGAACTCCTCGAGCGCCTTCTTCCAGACAATGCCCTGAGCTGTGGTCGGCTCCTCGAACCACCAGATCTTGAAGGTCTTCTGTTCGGCATGGCCGATCGATGTCATCAGCATCGCCGTGCCGAGTGCTAGCGCAAGTGTTGCAATTCTTTTCATGCCTTCCTCCCAAAAAAGCGGCTGCGCCGCGAAAAGACCAGTTAGTCAGTCATGGCGCCCCGCCCCGGCCTCCCAGCCCGGCGGCGCTCCACCTTAGGCGGTTGATCAGGGATCAACAATGAAATCTCCGCCCCGGCATTTCTTTAGATAGTTGAGCCCGTGAACCTGGCCAGTCATCTCCAGTTCGTCGCGATAGACCGGGTCATGCCAGCCTTCGATGTCGATCGAGCCCGACCAGCCGGCAAGGCGCAGCTCGGAAATGATGTCGGTCCAGTTGCTGTCGCCGAAGCCCGGCGTGCGCATGAAGACGAACTTCTCCTTGCCGAAGATTCCGTGTTCCTTGATGACTTCCCAGCGGATGGTCGCGTCCTTGCCATGGACATGGAAGATCTTGTGCGCCCACTTGCGGATCTGTGGCATTGGGTCGATCAGATAGACCATCTGATGGCAAGGCTCCCATTCGAGGCCGATATGGTCATCAGGCGTCTCGTTGAAGATCAGTTCCCAGGCGTCGGGATTGTGAGCGATGTTCCAGTCGCCGTTTGCCCAATTGCCGTCCATGGCGCAATTCTCGAAGGCGATCCTGATGCCCTTGTCGGCGGCGCGTTTGGCGAGTTCGCTCCAGATCTCTTTGTAGCGCGGAAGACTGTCGGTCAGCGGCTTGCCGCGAATGCGTCCGGTGAAACCGGCGACGCAGGTGGCGCCGAAATGATGGGCGTTGTCGATGCAGTCCTTCCAGCCCTGCAAAGTCTCCAGGTCGATCGCGTCCTCTTCCAGCGGGTTGCCGAACATGCCGAGCGTCGAAATGGTGATGTCGCGGTCGCCGATCGCGTCGAGGCAGCGCTTGCCGAGTTCGGCGAGGTTCTGTCCCTTCGTCGTCTGCCAAAAGAAGGGTTCGAAGCTCTCGAAGCCCAGCTCGGCAATCTGGCCGATGCGCGTGGCGGCGTCGCCCTTGTTGCCGCTGACCATGGTGCCGATGCGAATGGATTTTGCAGGATTGCTCACGTCAGTTGATCCTATGCTGAAATTTCAATGCGCCGGCCTGTCTTGGCGCTTTCGATGGCGCCGAAGACCATCGCCAGGCTTCTGATATTGTCGGAGTTGACGGTCTCGGGCTGATTGCCCGTGCCGATCGCCGCGATGAAATCGGCGATGACGCTGGCGTGGCCGTGGGTTTCTTCATCGTGTTCCGGACCGGGAACGTTTACGGGAGCAAAACCGCGCAGAAGGCCAGGCTCTTCGCCGGCAACGGCCGCCTTGAAATTCTCCTCACCGTCCCAGGTCAGCATTCCCTTTGAGCCGACGAGCCGCCACTGGCTTTCCCAACTGGTGCGCTCACCTTCGGCGCACCAGGAGCCGCGATAGGTGAAGACGATATCGTCGGCAAACTCGAAAATGGCATTCGCCGACGCGCCGTGCCGGTACCAGGAACCTTTCGGGTTGCTCTCGACGCAATAGACGGCGAGCGGCTTTTTGTCGGCGACATAGCGGGCCGCGTCGAAGGTGTGGATCGCCATGTCGAGAAGAAGCACATTGTCCATTTCTTCGCGAAAGCCGCCGAAATGCGGCGCAAGGAAGAAGTCACAATGGATGGCGGTAAGTTCGCCGATTGCGCCACTGTCGACGAAACGGCGAAGGCGCCGGATGCCCGAGATGAAGCGGCGGTTCTGGATGACGGCGTGGACGCGGCCGGTCTCTGTGGCGAGATCGATCAGCGCGGCGCCCTCGGCCAGCGAGGCGGCCATCGGCTTTTCACTGAGCACGTGGCAGCCGGCCTTGAGTGCGGTCGACACGACATCATAACGTGCGGACGGAATGACAATATCGAAGACCAGATCCGCCTTCGTCGCGGCGATGACCTCGGCGAGGCCTGAACCGATCACGGCGCCCTCGATCCCAAATTCCGCAGCGAGCTTCTCGGCAGTCTCGCGATTGAGGTCGACGAGGCCGACGATGGTAATGGATTCGACGAGATCGGGATTGGATGCGATGGCGCGCAACCAACCTTTGGACATAGCTCCGCACCCGCACAGAATGGCACTGAATTTCACGATTTCCTCCGGGGAATGGCGCCAACTCTCCTGGTGACACGCACTCCGTAAACGTTTACGACTGTAGGCGAAAACATTTTGCGGTGTCAATAGACGCCAACTGCGAAAATTACGGCCCGGAGGGATCGCAGCCGATGAAGGGAATCCGCCAGCTTGCCGAACACCTGGCCATTTCGATCGGCACGGTCTCTCGGGCTCTGAATGGAAAGCCGGATGTCAACGAGGAAACGCGTCGTCGCGTGCTGGCGGCGGCCGAGGCGCTTGGCTATGTCGCTAACCAGTCGGGCCGGAGCCTGAGACAGGGAGAGACGAGGGTCATAGGCCTGATGATCGAGTCCAGTGCCGAGGCGGTCGAAAACGCCGACAACTTCTTCCTCGGCGTCACCAGCGGCCTGCAGAGCGTCTTTGCCCGCCACAAGCTCGACCTCGTCATGCTGCCCTGCCCGAGCGACGAGGACCCGCACGAATATTTGAAGCGCATGGTCGCGCGGCGCATCGTCGATGCGATGATCATCTCGAACACGCAGCGCATCGATCGGCGCATTGGTTTCCTGTCGCGGGCAGAGATCCCTTTTGTTGCAGTCGGCCGCAGCCTTTCGGCCAGCAATTCCCGTTGGATCGATCTCGATTTCGAGGGCGTCGCCGATCGTGCCGTCGAGCGGCTGGTGGCGCGTGGCCACCGCAGGATCGCAATTACGGCGCCGTTAAGCGAGGTCAATCTCGGTTATGTGTTTGTCGAGAGCTACCGCCGGGCGCTCGAGCGGCACGGCATCCGCTTTGATCCGTCGCTCGTCATTCGCGTCAAATCGAGCGAACAGGGTGGCTACCAGGCGGCCCATGAATTGCTTCTGCTGCCAGATCGGCCAACGGCGATCATCCTGATCTACGAGTTGATGGCGATCGGCCTTTACCGCCGTCTGATGGAGTCAGGCGTCATGCCCGGCCGCGATCTAGCAGTGATCGGCTTCCGTGATGCCCCGCGCGCCCGGTTTCTGCAGCCCTCGCTCAGCTGTTTCCGCATGTCGCTCTACGATCTTGGGATCGCGCTCGGCCAGATGCTTCTTGCCCACATGCCGGCCTATCGCGTGCTTTATCCAAACGCCGGCCGCAACATCATCTGGCCGCTGGAACTGGTGTCGGGGGAAAGCGACGCGTTCGAGGTCGGCAGGGGCGACAAGGAGTTCGCGTCCGAACACTGGTCGAAATGATGAACATGGAGCCAGCCGGACTTCATGTGCGGCCGGCAAAGAACTTGTTCTCCGGCCGAGGCAAGCCGAGATGCTCTCGCAAGGTCGTGCCTTCATATTCGCGGCGAAACAGGCCGCGGCGCTGAAGCTCGGGAACCAGCCGTTCGGTGACGTCGAGAACGCCCTGCGGCAGATAGGGGAAGACGACGTTGAAGCCGTCCGAGCCTTCCTCCTCCAGCCAGCGCTCCATCTCGTCGGCGATGCTCACCGGCGTGCCGACGAAGGCAAGACCGGCATAGCCGCCGTAGCGCTGCGCCAGCTGGCGCACGGTCAGATTCTCCTCGGCGGCAAGCTTCAGAACCTGGGCGCGGCCGGTCTTGCTGGCATTGGTGTCGGGAATATCGGTCGGCAGCGGCGCATCCGGATCGAAGCCGGAAGCATCATGGCCGAGTGCGATCGAAAGCGAAGCGATGGCGCTGTCGTAATGCACCAGGCTGTCGAGCGTCGCGCGTTTGGCGCGCGCCTCCTCGATGCTGTCGCCGACGATGACGAAGGCGGCGGGCAAGATTTTCAGGTGATCGCGGTTGCGGCCGATCGCTTCCATGCGGCCCTTGATGTCGGCATAGAGTGCCTTTCCAGCGGCAAGATCACGCGGCGAACAGAAAACCATTTCGGCAGTCTCGGCAGCCAGCTGGCGGCCGGGATCGGATTGGCCGGCCTGGACGATCACCGGCCAGCCCTGCGGCGGGCGGGCGATGTTGAGCGGCCCGCGCACGCTGAGTTCCTCGCCCTTGTGACCGAGCACATGCATTCTATCGGGATCGAAGAACAGGCCGCTTTCCCGGTCGCGGATGAAGGCGTCGTCGGCGAAGCTGTCCCAGAGCCCGGTCACGACATCGTAGAATTCGCGGGCGCGGTGATAGCGCTCGCCGTGCTCCACATGCTCGTCGAGGCCGAAATTCAACGCCGCGTCGGGGTTCGACGTCGTGACGATGTTCCAGCCGGCGCGGCCGCCGCTGATATGGTCCAGCGAGGCGAAACGACGGGCGATATGGTAGGGCTCGTCGAAAGTGGTGGAGGCGGTGGCGACGAGGCCGATGCGCTCCGTTATCGCGGCGAGCGCCGAGAGCAAGGTGAAGGGTTCGAAGGAGGTCACGGTGTGGCTGCGCCGCAGCGCCTCGACCGGCATGTTGAGTACGGCCAGGTGATCGGCCATGAAGAAGGCGTCGAATTTCGCCCGTTCCAGCGCCTGCGCGAAGGATTTCAGATGCGCAAAGTTGAAATTGGCGTCGGGATAGGAACCGGGATAGCGCCAGGCGCCGGAATGTAGACTGACGGGACGCATGAAGGCGCCAAGGCGCAACTGCCGTGAACGGGTCATGATTTTCCTCATGGTCGGGCAAGGCGGCCGCCTGCCCACATTGCGGGTTTTCAAACCGCTGCGCGGGGGTAGCGGATATCGATAGGTAAGAGGTCGCCTCGATCAAATCGAGGCCGGCGGCGGCAAATTCCGGACGGGACTTCATCCTTTCGGGAGCACCGCCGCCGCGCAAAGGCCGGATAAACACTAAGCGCGCCGGGCAACCGCGCATAAGCAAACACTTTTTATTTTCTATCCCATCTATAGAATTTGTACTCTTATCACGACACCCGATTTCTTTCACCGATAGGATCATCAGAACTTGGAGACCTCGATGAATACCGTGCTGAGGCAAGCAGATCAGATCCGGCCCGTGGCCGACCGTATCGGCAGCGACGAGGAGGCAATTGCAACGGCTCGCAGGCTGGCGGCGCAATTTGCCGTGCGCGCCGCCGAGCGCGACAGCGACCGGCTTCTGCCGTTTGCCGAACTCGATCTGCTCGCGCAGTCCGGCCTTCTGGCGGTCACTGTGCCGGCGCAGTATGGCGGGCTGGATGTCTCGAACGCAGTGCTTGCCGAGATCACGGCGATCCTGTCGCAGGCGGACGGCTCGATAGGCCAGATCCCGCAGAACCATTTCTATATTCTCGAGGCGCTCAGAACCGACGGCAGCGAGGAACAGCAGCGCTACTTCTTCAGCCGCGTGCTCGCAGGCGACCGGTTCGCCAATGCACTATCGGAGCGCGGTACGAAGACGGCCGGCCATTACAACACCCGCATTGCCCGCGAAGGCCCGGGCTACCGGATCAACGGCTGCAAATTCTATTCGACCGGCGTGCTCTTCGCCGACTGGATCACCGTCTTCGCGCTCGACGAAGAGGACCGGCTGACCATGGCCTTCGTGCCGAAGGGCACCGAAGGCGTCGAGATTGTCGATGACTGGGACGGCTTCGGCCAGCGCACCACCGGCAGCGGTACGACGATCCTCAACAATGTCTATGTCAGCGCTGATTCCGTGGTCTTTCATCACAGGGGTTTCGAACGGCCGACGACGATCGGCTCCGTCGGGCAGATCATCCATGCCGGCGTCGACCTCGGCATCGCGCGCGCAGCCTTTGCCGAGACGCTTGATTTCGTCAGGACGAAATCACGACCCTGGATGGATAGCGGCCTCGACCGCGCCTCCGATGACCCGCTGACGATCGCCAAGGTCGGCCAGATCGCCATCCGGCTCGAAGCCGCGACCGCTCTCGTCGAGCGTGCCGGCCACAAGGTCGACGCCGCGCAGGTCGAGACGACCGAGCAAAAGGTGGTCGAGGCGACGCTTGCTGTCGCCGCCGCCAAGGTGTTGACGACAGAAGTAGCGCTCGAGGCTTCGAATACGCTTTTCGAGCTTGCCGGGACGTCTTCGGTGCAGATCGGCCTCAATCTCGACCGCCACTGGCGCAATGCACGCACCCACACGTTGCATGATCCGGTGCGCTGGAAATATCACGTCGTCGGCAATTACCATCTGAACGGCGTGACGCCGCCGAGGAACGGCGCGCTCTGAAACTTTTGTCTCACTCTAAATTGAAAACCCCGCTGCCGGTGCTGGCAGCGGGGTTTTTGCTTTCAAGGCCGTGATCACTTCAGCTGTAGAGGCTGACCTCCGGTATCCTGTCGTTCAGTACGAATTCCCCGACTTCCTTCGCCTTGTAGAAGACCGGATCGTGTAGCGTGTGGGTGCGGACATTGCGCCAGAACCGGTCGAAGCGGTATTTATCCGCCGTCGAGCGCGCCCCCGTCAGCTCGAAGACCCGCGAGGTAATATCGAGCGAGACATGGGTGGCATTGACCTTGGCGGCATAGGCTTCCGCTGCCGCCTCGCCGCGCTCGCGCGCAGTCACATCGCGGCCGCGGTCGAGGCCCGCCTGCATGGCGGCTGCCGCACTGTCGGCAAGGGCGGCCGAGGCCTTGACCGCTGCGGTGAATTCGCCGACGCGTTCGAGGATATAGGGATCGTCGGCCGCCCGCGTGACGCCTGACGTAATCCACGGGCGGGTGGTAGTTTTTACATAATCGACGGCCGCCTGCAGCGCGCCTTCGGCAGTGCCGAGATAGAAGTTGACGAAGACCAGCTGGATGAACGGTGTGTTGAAGGTCGAC
This sequence comes from Rhizobium etli CFN 42, assembly GCF_000092045.1. Lineage (NCBI taxonomy): Bacteria > Pseudomonadati > Pseudomonadota > Alphaproteobacteria > Hyphomicrobiales > Rhizobiaceae > Rhizobium > Rhizobium etli. The sequence goes on from NC_007763.1 coordinate 135,496, forward strand.
AACACCGGCGGCGCGACGTCAGGTGCTGTCGGTTCACTGACGAAGTCCTCCTCGTAGACGGGAAAATCGTGGAACTCGACGCTGCCGCTGTCGGAGAGCCGCTGGCCGATATTGTCCCAGTCGTCATTGGCGACGTAGCCGGGCCGATCGGTCGGCACGGCAAAGCCGGCGATCTTGTCGTCGAGTGCGGCATTGGCATTGATGTAGTCAGAAACCCGCGCCGCCGTGGAGAAGGATTTGCGCCCGTTCAAGACATAGCCGTTGGCCCGGCGGGTGAGCACCAGCCCGGGATCGCGCGGATTGACCGCCGCACCCCAATAGAGGTTCTTGGCGACCGTCTCGCTTCCCAGGGCATGGGCACGCGCCCCATCGAGCGCCCAGTAAATATATTGACTGTTGACATAGTGGTAGCCGAGCAGCTGGCCGATCGAGCTCTCGCCGCGGGCGAGGATGCGCACCAGCTTCAGCCCGTCGACCCAGTCGAGGCCACCGCCACCAATCTGGGTGGGATGCAGCGCGTTGAGCAGGCCGGTATTCTTCAGCTTGACGATCTCGGCAAGCGGCGGGCGACCTTCGCGGTCGAGTTCGGCGGCACGGCGCGACAGGTCTGCCGAAATCTCCTCGGCGCGGGCGAAAAGGTCTTCCCGCGTCGGGTTGCGGCTGGTCGCGAAGACGACATTGGATTGGCTCATGGGCGGGGTCTCCAATTCTGTAAACAAGATGATCCGGCGGGAGCCCAAGCTCCCGCCGGAAGGATCGAGATGGTGCGCAGCCTCAGAACAGCTTGTCCGGAATCCAGCTGGCGGTCGCCGCATCGCTTTTGCTGAAGGCGGGGATCTTCTGTGCCAGATCCTCGATTGTCTTGACGCCGGCCGCCCGCAAGCTCTCCTGCGTCAGAAGCGTCGGCTTCACGGTAATTTGGCGCGGAACCGTCTGGCCGGCGATTTCGAGCGCGGCGGCACGGATGGAGACGGCGCCGACGACGGCAGGATTGGTGGCGACGGTGGCGACCCAGGGGCTGCCTTCCTCGGTGATCTCCTGGATATCGGCCGTCGAGACGTCGGCCGAATAGATCTTGAGTTTCTTGCCGAAGCCGAGATCGTTGGCGGCAAGCTTCACGCCGCGGGCGAATTCGTCATAGGGCGCGAAGACCACCGATATATCGGGGTTGGCGGTGAGCGCGGCCTTCGCCTGGTCGGCAGTCGATGTCGCCGTCGTGTCGCTGACATTGCCGAAGCGGGCCTTTTCGACGATGCCGGAGTTCTCCGACTTGAATTTTTCCCAGACTTCATTGCGGCGGTCGAGCGGCGCAAAGCCGGCGACATAGACATAGCCCGCCTTGAAATCCTTGCCGTTGTCCTTCACAACCTGTTCGAGTGCCAATGAGGCGAGTTCGTGGTCGCTCTGCTCCACCTGCGGAACCTTGGGGTTGTTGAGGTTGACGTCGAAGGCCACGACCTTGATGTCCTTTTCGAGCGCCTGCTGCACGACATCGCCGAGCGATTCCGGCAGGCCATGGTCGATGACGATACCGGAGACGCCGAGATTGATTGCCTGCAGGATCTGCTCACGCTGCTCGGCGGCGTCCTGACGGCCGGGGAAGACCCGCAAGTCGATATCCAGCGCCTTGGCCTGAGCCTCGGCGCCGGCCTGGTAGGCCTGGAAGAAATCGCCAGCCGAGATATAGCTGATCAATGCTACCTTGACGCCGCCCTTGTCGAAGGGAGCCGGAGCCCCGGACAGGCCGTCGGCCTTTGCGGCTTGAATGAAAATGAACGGAATGACGGCGGCGGAAAGAGCAAGCCGTGCAAGGGATTTCATCGTCGCGTTCCTTTTAGCAATGAGAGACGTCGTCTGACAGGGAAACCTCGCGACGTGTCGAAGTATTAGATATAAACTCTATCTTTTTAGTAGATTAAATGATCCGATTTTGCCGGCTGCGGGAGATTCTTTGTTTCCCCGGCGCTGCCCGCCGGGAAATGCGTGCCTGGAATTCGACCGCCCAGACAGGGCACACTCCCGGTACAAATGCAGTCCCGGACCGTGCCGATGCCCCTTCTTCACGTCGAAAACCTGACCCGCAGCTTCGGCTCGACGCGGGCGCTCGCTGGCGCCGATCTTTCGATCGAGCGTGGCGAGATCGTGTCGCTGATGGGCGCAAACGGTGCGGGCAAATCGACTCTGGTGAAGATCCTGTCCGGTGTGCTTTCGGCGGAAGCGGGCACAATCAATCTCGATGGCCGTCCCTTCGTGCCGCGCAGTCCGGCCGAAGCGGCAAAGGCCGGCGTCGTCACCGTGCATCAGTCAACCGATCTGGTCGGCGCAGCCGGCTTGACCGTTGCCGATGCGCTGCTTCTCAACCATTTTGCCGATCGCAGCACCCCTTTCTTCGTCTCACGCGCCGGCATCCGCCGCGCCGCCCAGGCGATCCTCGATGGCGCCGGGTTTACCCTCCCGCTCGACCGCGATTTCGGCGAGCTCGCCAGCGCCGACCGGCAATTGATCGCAATCGCTCGCGCGCTTGCCAACCGTGCCGATCTCCTCATTCTCGACGAGCCGACGGCCAGCCTTTCCGGAGAAGAAAGCCGCCGCCTCTTCGATATTCTGCTGAGGCTTCGAAAGCAGGGCCTGGCGATCCTCTATATCTCGCATCGCACCGCCGATCTCCAAGCGATCGCCGACCGCGCGCTCGTCATGCGCGGCGGCCGCGTCGTTGGCGCCTTCTCACGGCCGATCGATTTTGCGGGCGCCATCGAGACGATGATCGGCCGCAGGCTTGACGCGGCGAGGCCGGATGCCCGGCCGACAACGGGGCCGGCGATTTTCGAAATGCGCGATGCCAGCCTGCGGCCGACAGGCGCCACCTTTGACCTGTCTTTGCATGAAGGAGAGGTGGTGGCGGTGACAGGCGTGCTCGGCGCCGGCAAGAGTCGATTGCTTTCGGCGATCTTCGGCGTGACGACCCTTGGTGGTGGCGCGATGTTACTTGATGGCCTGCCATACCGGCCGAAAAGCCCGGCAGAAGCAATTGCATCGGGTGTCGCCATGGCGGCCGAAGACCGTCATCGCTCCTCGCTGGTGCCACCGGCGTGGCCCGGCCATTCGCTATCGGCAACGATCAGCCTGCCGCATTTGTCCAAATGGTATCCGCGCGGTTTCCTCATCGGCGGCCGCGAGCGGCGCGAGGCCGTGCAGGCAATCACCCGTCTCGGCATCAAGGCCGAAGGCCCCCTAGCCTCGGTCTGGTCGCTCTCCGGCGGCAACCAGCAGAAGTCGGTGATCGCCCGCTGGGAGGCGGAGCCAAGTCGGCTGCTGCTGCTCGATGAACCCTTTCAAGGCGTCGATGTCGGTGCTCGCCGCGATATCATCGACGCCATCCGCACCCGCACCGACCGGGCGACGCTGATCGCGACCTCCGATCCGGAGGAGGCCTATGAGGTGGCCGACCGCATCCTGGTCATCGACCGCCATGTGGTGAAGCCGGCTGCAGGCGGGCTCACCGCTCCTTTCGCCATTCAGGGAATTTCCGCATGACGACGATCGACGACGACGCTCTTTCAAAGGCTGGCGCTCGGCCAAAGGGGCCGCGGACCAATGGCGGCCAGCTAGCAGCTCTTGGCGCATTTCTGCGGGCCGGCGCAGTATTTATCCTGCTTGCGCTGCTCGTCGTCGGCTTCACCATCGCCCAGCCTGCCTTCATCAATTTTGCCAATCTGATGAGCATCCTTCAGGCAGTCTCGGTCGTCGCCATTCTCGGCGCCGGCGTCACCGTCACGCTTGCCGTCGGCGGTTTTGACCTCTCGATCGGCGCGGTCGCCGCGTCGAGCGTGATGGCGGCAAGTTATGCGATGATCGTCTGGGGCTTCGACGTCTATGCGACGGTGCCCCTCGTACTCGCCTTCGGCGCCGTGGTCGGCCTCGTCAACGCCTTGCTCATCGTGCGCCTCAAGGTGCCGGATCTCTTGGCGACGCTGGCAATGATGTTCCTGCTCTCCGGCCTGCAATTGATACCCACCGCCGGCCGGTCGATTTCATCAGGCCTCACCTTGCCGGACGGCTCGAAAGCGACCGGTGCTTATGACCCCGCTTTCCTGTTGATCGGCCGCTACAGCATTCTCGGTACCCTGCCGGTTTCCGTATTGCTGATGGCGACCGTCGCCGTCGCGCTTTTCGTTCTCACCGAACGCACCCGCATCGGCCGGCTGCTGTTTGCGACCGGCGGCAACGAACTCGCCACCCGCCTCGCGGGGGCGTCAACGGTCAGACTGAAGACGCTCGCCTATGTCATTTCCGGCACGCTCGCCTCGCTCGGCGGGATCGTGATCGCCGCCCGCGTCGGCCGTGGCGACGTCTCCTCCGGCGGCTCGCTGCTGATGGATTCGGTCGCAGCCGCGCTGATCGGCTTTGCCGTTCTCAATCTACGCCGCCCGAATGTGCTCGGTACCATCGCCGGCGCCGTCTTCGTCGGCGTGCTGCTGAACGGTCTCACCATGCTGAACGCTCCCTATTACACCCAGGATTTCGTCAAGGGCGCCGTGCTCGTCGGCGCTTTGGCGCTGACCTATGGCCTTGGCCGCAGCAATCCTTAAATTCCAAGGAAGAAAGACATGACCCGCCAAATCAGGCTCAACGCCTTCGATATGAATTGCGTCGGACACCAATCGCCGGGGCTCTGGCGCCACCCGCGCGACAAGTCCTGGACCTACAAGGACCTCGACTACTGGGTGCATCTGGCAAAGACGCTGGAGCGCGGCAAGTTCGACGGGCTGTTCATCGCCGACGTGCTCGGCGTATACGACGTGCTGAACGGCAATGTCGATGCCGCGCTTCGCCATTCGGCGCAGGTGCCTGTCAACGACCCCCTGCAACTCATCCCGACCATGGCCTATGCGACCGAGCATCTCGGCTTCGGCCTGACGGCATCTCTCTCCTTCGAGTATCCCTATACCTTCGCCCGCCGCATCTCGACGCTTGATCACCTGACCAAAGGCCGCGTCGGCTGGAATATCGTCACCTCCTATCTCAACAGCGGCGCCCTCAATATCGGCCAGCCGGCGCAGACCAGGCACGACGATCGCTACGACCTCGCCGAGGAATATCTCGAGGTCTGCTACAAGCTCTGGGAGGGCAGCTGGGAGGATGGCGCCGTCGTCCGCGACCGGGAAGCCGGCATCTTCACCCATCCGGACAAGGTCCATCCGATCCGCCATTCCGGCAAACACTTCACCGTGCCCGGTATTCACCTCAGCGAACCCTCGCCGCAGCGCACGCCGGTGCTCTACCAGGCAGGCGCTTCCAGCCGCGGCAAGGACTTCGCCGGTGCGCATGCTGAATGCATCTTCGTGGCCTCGCCGTCGAAACCCGTGCTGAAACGTTATGTCGCCAATGTGCGCGAGGCGGCCGAGCGCGTTGGTCGCAACCCGCGCGAAATCCTCGCCTTCAACCTGCAGACGGTCATTCTCGGCGAGACGGATGCTGAGGCGCAGCGCAAATTCAATGAATACCGGAAATACGCCTCCTTCGAGGGCGCGCTGACGCTGATCTCCGGCTGGACCGGCATCGATTTCGGTCAATTCAGACCGGACGAAGTGCTGCGCCACCGTCATACCAATGCGGTGCAATCAGCCGTCGAAACCTTCACGACCATCGATCCGACCAAGGAATGGACGGTGCGCGAAATGGCCGACTGGGTTGGCGTCGGCGGGTTCGGCCCGGTTTTCGTCGGCTCGCCGCGGACCGTTGCCGACCTCATGCAGGAATGGATCGAGGACACCGATGTCGACGGCTTCAACCTGGCCTATGCCGTGACGCCCGAGAGTTTCGAGGATGCCGTCGACCTGCTGGTGCCGGAACTTCAGAACCGCGGCGTCTACAAGACAGAATATGCAAATGGAACGCTGCGGGAAAAACTTGGCGGATCCGGCCCACGGCTCGTCGCTCCGCATCCGGGCGCCGCTTACCGCAATCTTTTCGGCGAGCCCGGAGGCATCGCTGCCAACGGCTGAGCGAATAATGGCTGGGTGACAAAAAATGTCTCGCAGAGCCCGGCCATTTCGAATTTAAACTCTATGAGGTTTGCAATTTCGCTCCAAAATGGGAGCTCGATTTTTGATCGATCAGGAGGGGTCATGACCGAACCATCTATCTCGCGGCGCACGCTGATGAAGGGCACCGCCCTGCTCCTCGCTTCGACGGCGCTCGCCCGCCACGCATCGGCGCAGGCCGCGCCCGCCGGTGGCCGGCTGATCGTTGCGGCCGATTCCGAGCCGAAGAACCTCAATCCCGCGATCGTCGCATCGAACGGCGTTTTTTTCATCGCCAGCAAGGTGATCGAACCGCTCGCCGAAGCCGCGTTCGACGGCAAGGACGGGCTTGCGCCGAGGCTTGCCACCTCCTGGAAGGGCTCGGCCGATGGCCTCTCCGTCACCTTCAAGCTGCGCGACGGCGTCACCTGGCACGACGGCAAGCCCTTCACCTCGGCCGATGTCGCCTTTTCCGCCCTCAACATATGGAAGCCGCTGCAGAATCTCGGCCGTCTGGTCTTTGCCAATCTCGAAGCCGTCGATACCCCTGACGACTACACTGCCATCTTCCGCTTCTCCAAGCCGACACCATTCCAGCTGATCCGCAATGCCCTGCCCGTTGTGACAAGTGTGGTCGCCAAGCATATATTCGACGGCAGCGATATCGCCGCCAATCCTGCCAACAACACGCTCGTCGGCACCGGCCCATTCAAGTTTGCCGAACACAAGCCCGGCGAATACTACCGGCTGGCGCGCAATGAGGATTATTGGGACAAGGGCCAGCCGAAACTCGACGAGATCGTTTTCCGCGTGCTGCCTGACCGAGGCTCGGCGGGTGCGGCGCTCGAGGCCGATGAAATCCAGCTTGCCGCCTTCTCGGCGGTGCCGCTTGCCGATCTCGACCGCATCTCCAAGGTCGATGGCATCAAGGTGTTTTCGAAGGGTTACGAAGCGTTGACCTATCAGCTCGTCGTCGAGATCAATCACCGCCGCAAGGAGCTCACCGACCTCAGAGTCCGCCAAGCGATCGCGCATGCCATCGACAAGAAATTCGTGGTCGACACGATTTTCCTCGGTTATGCCGCCGCCTCCACAGGCCCGGTGCCGAAGAATGCGCCGGAGTTCTATACTTCAGATGTCGCAAGCTATGATTTCAACCTGGCGGCCGCCAATGATATTCTCGATAAGGCCGGTTACCCCAAAGGATCGGACGGCACCCGCTTCAAGCTGAAGCTTCGTCCGGCCCCGTATTTCAATGAGACCCGACAGTTCGGCGACTATCTTCGCCAGGCGCTCGCCGGGATCGGCATTGATGCCGAGATCGTCAATGCCGATGCGGCTGCGCATCAGAAAGCGGTTTATACCGACCACGATTTCGACCTCGCCGTCGGCCCGCCGGTCTTCCGTGGCGATCCGGCGATCTCCACCACCATTCTCGTTCAATCCGGCACGCCCGCTGGTGTGCCCTTTTCCAATCAGGGTGGCTATGTCAATCCGGAGCTCGACAAGATCATCCTGCAGGCCTCTGAGACCGTGGACACGGCGGCTCGCACCGATCTCTACCGCAAGTTCCAACAGCTCGTCGTCGCCGATCTGCCGCTGATCAATGTCGCGGAATGGGGATTTATCACCGTTGCGCGCGACACCGTGCTCAACGTCTCGAACAATCCGCGCTGGGCAGTCTCGAACTGGGGCGATACAGCGCTGCAATCATGATAGTATCGGCGGCAATTCTCTTCCAGAGGCCCTGTCCGGCGTGAAACGAGCCATCACCCTCCTGAGGCGCAGGGCGATCAGCAGCATTCCGGTGCTGCTGATCGTGGTGATCTTCACCTTTTTCATGCTCGAATCGGCCTCGGGCGATGCCGTCGACGCTTATCTCGGCTCGATCGGCGGCGGCGATGCGGTGCTCAGGCAGTCGCTGCGGGAGAGCTACGGCCTCGACCGGTCCATGCTCGCCCGCCTCTGGCTCTATCTCTCATCGCTGGCGCGCCTCGACCTCGGCTGGTCGGTCGCGTTCGGCCGGCCGGTCGGCGAACTCATTGCCGAGCGCCTGCCCAATACGCTGCTGTTGATGGGCAGTGCGACGGCGCTTTCCTTCGGCCTCGGCTCTGCGCTCGGCATCCTCGCGGGCGCGCGGCCGGGGTCCTTGCGCGACCGGCTCCTGTCGATCGGATCGCTGATCGTCTATGCCGTTCCGAGCTTCTGGCTCGGCCTCGTCCTCACCATTGTCTTTTCGGTCAAGCTGCGCTGGCTTCCGATCGCCGGCATCGAGACGATCGCTTCGGGCAAGACAGGGTTTTCCCGCGCCCTCGACATATCAGATCATCTGGTTCTGCCGGTTGGCGCACTCGCTTTGATCTATCTTGCCTTGTTCCTGCGAGTGATGCGGGCTGGCATGGCCGAGGCTTGGAAATTGGATTTCGTCCTCTTCGCCCGCGCCAAAGGTCTGTCGCGCAGTCGCATCGTGCTGCGCCATGTCGCGCGCAATGCGCTGCTGCCGCTTGTCACCATGCTCGGACTGCAATCGGCGGCCATGCTCGGCGGCAGCGTCGTGATCGAGAGCGTCTTTGCGATTCCGGGCTTCGGGCGCTTAGCGCAGGAAGCGGTCAACGGCCGTGACGCGCCGCTGCTGATGGGTATTATCGTCACCAGCGCCGTTCTCGTCATTTCGGTCAATTTCCTCGTCGATCTCGTCTATGCCGCGCTCGATCCGCGCATCGGCGCTTCGGAGGGCAGCGCATGATCCGTCTCCGGCGGCTGCTCGGCTCGCGCGAAGGCGTGACCGGCCTTGCAATCCTCGTCATCCTGCTTTTAGCCGGGCTCTCCGCGCCTATTATTTCGCCGGGCGATCCGTTGAGGATTGCTGGGCGGGCGCTGCTTCCGCCGTTGACCGATCCGGCCTTTCCGCTCGGCACCGACCGTCTTGGACGCGACGTGCTCGCCGGCTTGCTTTACGGCGCGCGTACCTCCCTTGTCGTCGGCGTCACGGCGGCAGTATCAGCCATGGTGCTCGGCATCTGCGTCGGCATGACCGCCGGTTTTGTCGGCGGGATCGTCGATGAGGCGCTGATGCGCGTTGTCGACGCCTTCCAGATCGTGCCAGGCTTCCTGCTTGCGCTTGCCTTCGTCAGCACGGTCGGCGTTTCGACGGCGGTCGTCGTGCTTGCCATCGCGCTTGGCACCTGGGCAGATCCGGCGCGGTTGACGAGGGCGCAGGTGCTGGCGATCCGCGAGCGGGATTACGTCGCCTCGGCAAGGGTGATCGGTATGCATCCTGTTGAAATCGCCCTTCGGGAAATCCTGCCGAACGCGCTGCCGCCGGTGCTGGCGCTTTCCGCCACCATCGTCGCCGGCGCGATTTTGACCGAGGCGGCGCTTTCCTTTCTCGGCCTCGGCAATCCCAACATCGCTACCTGGGGTTCGATGATCGCCGAGGGCCGCAGCGTGCTGCGCTCGGCCGCCTATCTCTCGGTCATACCGGGTGCCGCACTTGCGGTGGCCGTCCTCGGCGTCCATCTCTTCGGCGAAGGTCTTGGCAAGGCGCTTGGCGACGGCGGCGGGAGGGCGGCATGAGCGCGACTTTCTGCAGCCTGCGGCAGCTTTCGATCACCTATGGGCACGGCCGGAGCAATGCGGCGGCGCTCGAGCACATCAATCTCGATATTGCCACCGGCGAAAGGCTGGCGATCATCGGCGAAAGCGGCTCCGGCAAGAGCACGCTCGCCCGTGCGCTCGCCGGTCTGCTGCCGAACGGAGCGACGGTCGCAGGCGAAATTGTCTGGCCCGCTCTCGGCCATCGGCCTCGTCCGGGCCGCGATTTCGGCTTCGTCTTCCAGGATCCGGGCGCCAGCCTCAATCCCGTCCTGACGATCGGCGAGCAGATTGCCGAGGGTGCCAGGCACCATCTCGGGCTCAGCTGGAAACAGGCCTCCAGCAAAGCCGAGGAATTGCTCGACCGGGTGGGCATACCGCAGCCGGGTAAGGCGATGCGGGCCTATCCGCACCAGCTTTCCGGTGGCCAGCGACAGCGCGTGGCGATTGCAGCGGCAATCGCGGCAAAGCCCGCGCTGCTGATCGCCGACGAGGTGACGAGCGCGCTCGATGTGGTGGTCCAAGCTCAGATCGTCCGGCTGCTCGACGAGTTGGTGCGCGAGGACGGCATGACACTGCTTTTCATCACCCACGACATCGCGCTCGCCTCCGGCTTCGTCGACCGGATCGCCGTCTTCCACGATGCGAAGCTGGTCGAGGAGGGGCCGGTGCGTTCAGTGCTTTCGGCGCCCCAAAGCCGCCATACCGCCGCCCTTATCGCCAGCCACCGCGACCTTGCGACGCGACCGCTGATCGCGGAGGCTTCGTCATGAATTCTCTGCTTTCCATCGAAAACATCTCGAAAGGCTTTTCGTCGGCCGGCCGCCGGATTAGCGCCCTCGACAATGTTTCGCTGACGATCGCGGCCGGAGAAACGCTCGGTCTCGTCGGCGCCTCCGGCAGCGGAAAATCCACGCTGTCGCGCATCTTGCTCCGGCTTCTCTCCTCTGACGCCGGCTCCATCCGCTTTGACGGCGAGGATTGGCTGAGGCTGAAGGGGGCTGCCCTGCGCGCTAAACGCGCGCGCATGCAGATGGTGTTCCAGGATCCGCTCGCCGCTTTCAACCCGTTGGCGAGTGTCGGTTCGGTGCTCGATGATCCCTTGCGCATACACGGCGTCGTTGCGAAAGACCGGCGTGCCGACGAGATCGTGACGCTCCTCGAACGGGTCGGCCTCACCGCCGATCATGCCGCCCGGCCGGTCCGCGCACTCTCCGGCGGTCAGCGCCAGCGTGTAGCAATCGCCCGGGCGATCGCTACACGCCCGTCGCTGCTGGTGCTCGACGAGGCCGTCACAGCGCTCGACGTCACCGTGCGCGGCCGGATTCTTGAGCTTCTGGTCGATCTGCAGAAGCGAGAGGGCATTGCCTGTCTGTTCATTTCGCACGATCTTGCCGTGGTCCATGCCGTCTCGCACCGCATCGCCGTCATGGATGCGGGGCGGATCGTCGAGAGCGGTCCGGCCGCGGCTGTCGTTGCCGCGCCGCGATCGGAGGCCGCCCGCGCGCTTGTTGCAGCCGTCCCTCGTCTTGTGACCGAGCCGTCCTGAAGGAGGTGCCCATGTTCGATCCCCATTGGAATGCCTTACATGGCGTCCCCGCCTATCCTGTCGAACGTTACGGCGCCCTCGCCGACAGGATCGGCGGCATCTTGATGAGCCGCAACGACGTCTTACTGATGCAGGCAGAAGCAACGGTGGCGCTGGAGGCGGTGGCGGTCAGCCTTGCGCGCCCGGGCCTTTCCGCTCTCAATGTCGTCACCAGCTCTTATGGCAGCTGGTTCGGGCAATGGCTGCGGCGGGGTGGTGCCGCGGTCCGGGATGTTGCAGCTCAACCGGGCCTGCCGATCGAGATCGAAGCGGTCGCCAAGGCACTCGATGCCGGCCCTCATGTCGACCTGCTCGCTGTGGTCCACGCCGAATCGGCGAGCGGGATTCTAAATCCCCTGACGAGGATAATGGCGCTGGCGCAAGCTCGCGGCATTGTCACCGTGGTCGATGCGGTTGCCTCGGTTGGCGGCCATCCGCTCGATATTGACGGTCTCGGCATCGACATCGCGGTGATCGGCCCGCAAAAGGCGCTCGGCGGTCCGGCCGGTGTATCGGCGCTCTCCGTCAGCCGCCGCGCCTGGCAGTTAATCCTGAGGGATGGCACGCCGCGCGATTCCATCCTGTCTCTGGCCGATCTGAAAACATGGGTCGATGGCGGACGGCGCGGCCTGCCGGGAACGCCGTCGCCGCTGGAATTCTTCGCGCTTGAGGCCACACTCGACCGCATCGAGGCCGAAGGATTGGAGAGCGTCATCGCCCGGCATGCGCTGGCGGCCTCGGCGACACGGACGGGACTAACCGCGCTCGGCGCAGGGGCATGGGTGCCGTCGGCAAAGGCTTCGAACCTGGTGACGTCTGTAGCGGTGCCGGAGAGTTTGACGCCGGCAGCGCTGATCACCACCGCCAGACGGCTGGGCGTCGAGCTGACCGAAGGTGTGGGGACTGCGCCGGCCCGCCTCCTGCGGCTGAATCACACAGGTCCGCGCGCCGCATTTCAGCCGGTGCTTGCGAATGTCGCGGCCTTCGGCGCAGCCCTCAGGCAGGCCGGCCATCCATCGGATATCGCCGCTGCCGCGGAGGCGATTTCCGCGGCTTACAGCCGATGAAGGGGATTCAGGCCTTGATAATGGCGGCCCGGCAAGGCAGGAGAGTGGCATTGCGGAGACCGGATGCCGATGACGAAATTGCTGGATGCGCAGGGCCTGGAGATTTTGCATGAGGGACATCGAACCCGCCTGAAATGGCATCGGTTGCGCAAGCGGTTTGCCGATCCGCTGTTCTCCGCCGAGGTGATGGCGGAGGGATTCGCAGCCGGCGCCTCGATGGAGCTCGATCTGCGCGTGCGCGCCGACGGCGGCTTCGTCGTGCTGCATGATGAAGAGCTTGAGGGCGAAACGACCGGACATGGACCGATCGTCAAGAAGAGTGTCGCTGATCTCCGCGATATCAGGATGAAGCAGGGTGGCCGACCGCTGATCCTCAGCGAGGATCTTGCCGCCATGATGCAATCGACGCACCCGGCCGCACTGCTGCAATTCGATATGAAGGACGATTATGAGGCAATCGGCGCAGGCGGCATCGAGCATCTTGCCGAGCATTTCCGCGATATCGCCGCCTCGGTGATCATCAGCGGCGGCAGTCTCGACCTCATCGTCGCGGTCAGACAAAAGCTTCCGCATCTGCTGCGTGGCATCGACCCGACCGACAAGCTTTACGATCTCTGGCGGGCGAGCGGCTGGAAGGCGGTCGAGATAGCGTTGCGCGCCGACCTCAGCGGCCCGACCGAACCCGATACCGTCTATCTCCACTGGCCGCTGATCCTCGATGCCGCCAGAGAGGGGCTGGATATGATCGCACTCTGCCACGATCACGGCAGACGCGTCGATGCCTGGACCTTTACTCTCAAAAACGCTGAAGCTGGCTTCAGCGAGGAGGAATGGCTGAATTTCCGGGCGCTGATGGCGCTGAAGCCGGATCAGATCACCACCGACGAGGCACCGGCAACCGAGCGCGCCTGGCGCCGGCGGGTGGCGAGTTAACCCGCCAATCCTTCGATATCGAGAATGAAGGCAAATTCGTCGGCAAGTCCCGGGGCTTGCGCGATGATGGGCCCGCCTTGCGCAAGCAGTGTTTCGACCGGTGGCATTGCAACCGTTGCGCCAGCCTCTTCGGCGATCAGCGCACCGGCGAGCATATCCCACGCGTTGAGGTGGCGTTCGTAATAGAGATCGGCAGCACCCTCGGCGATACGAACAAGGTCGATGGCGGCCGCGCCCGTGCGCCGATAATCCATGCCGCGCTCATGAAGTCGCTTTGAGAGCGCGAGATACTCATCGAAGCTCGTTTTGCGCGAATGACCGAGAATGATGAGCGCATTGGCCGGATCGACCGTCGTTGCCGTATGGATCGGCAGCCCGTCCTTGAAGGCGCCGCCGCCACGCACGGCGTGAAAGACTTTATCCTCGGCGGCGTCGTAGACGACGCCGATCTCGACCTTGTCACCGACGACGAAGGCGATCGAAACGGCCCAGTAGCGAAAGCCCCTGATGTAGTTGGTCGTGCCGTCGATCGGATCGACGACCCAGGTGCCGGCCCCGTCCGACTGCCCGCGGCTCTCCTCGCCGCTCTCCTCTCCCATGAAGGTATCGTCCGGAAAGCGCGAGATGAGCCCGTGGCGGATCGCCTGCTCGGCCCTGCTATCGGCGATGGTGACGAAATCCTGCAAGCCCTTGCTTTGAACGGCAAGAGTGCCGGGATCCGACTCGCGTCGAAACCTGGCCGCCTCCCGTCCGACCTCGAGTGCAATGGTCTTTGCGGCCTCCGCCCGCGCGCGAATGGCAGCAGTATCGAATGCGGCATTCATTAGGCAGTCCTTCTTGTTATCAATGTCACCGGTGTGAACTCGACACGCGCCGTCAGCTCCGGTTCGGCCATCCGGCTTATCAACAGCTCGACGGTCTGTTCTGCCTGGAGGTCGCAGGGCTGGCGGATGGTCGTCAGGTCGTAGGCGGTCCAAGCGGCCTGGGGAATGTCGTCATGGCCGATAATGGGGAGCGGCGGCGCCTCGTCGCGGCTCCTGCCCTGCATGATGCGGTCAATCACGCCGCAGGCCATGTAGTCATTGGCACAGAACAGCCCGTCTATGCAGGAAGCGGCCAGGTCGGTCGCCGCATCATAACCGCTCCGGTAGTCGTTGATCCTGACCTGCAGGAGCTGCGCCTCGACGCCAACTTGCTTGCAGCGGGCGATGAAGGCCTCGCTGCGCCGTCGCGCTGTATAGGATTTGGCCGGTGCGGCCATCACGGCGGGCTTTCGCGCGCCGCTGTCGATCAGGTGGTCGGCTGCCAGATGCCCGGCCACGTGGTCGTCGGAAATGATGCGGTCGACCAAGGGAATGTCGTTGCCCTTGTTGATCAGTACGATCGGCACGCCTTCGGCTGCGCATTGTTCGCAGATTTCGGTCGGCGGTGCGTCCGATGTGACGATGACGCCTGACACGGCGTAATGCAGCAATTGGCCGATAACCGTCGAGGTATCCGCCTCCTGTGAGGTCGGTAACAGGATCGGGCGGAAGTTGCGGGCGAGCAACGCCCGAGACAAATGTTCGATCTGCAACGTACGGAACGGGTTGTCGAAACCGGCGGCGACGAGACCGACGAGATCGGAGCGTTTGTTGGTGAGGCTTCGGGCAAGATAGTTCACTCGATAGCCGAGTTCCTTGGCGGCCTGATAGACCTTCTCGCGCGTTTTTGGCGAGACGCTGGCATCTGGCGTGAAGGCACGCGAAACGGCGGCGCGCGAAACTCCGGCCACCCGCGCCACGTCGAAGGAGGTTGCCTTGCGCGGCCCCTTGTCCTTGTCAGCCAAGTGCTTTCTCCTTGATCGGAGGCGGCCGCATCAGATCGGGCAAATCGGTGCAGATGCCGAGAACCGGGAGTTTCATGAGGTCATCGAGAATGGTCCGCCGCTCCTCGTGCCAGAGCACGATCTCGCGGCCAGCCTCGAAGGCGCGAGCCGTCAGCACCTCGGTCACCAGATCCTGCGGGCGCTCCCCTGCCCTCTCCCAGCAGAGATGGAGGATATCGGCGCCGGCCTCATCACCGAGAGCATGCGGATCATGGCCGACACGGATCAGCACCGAGAGCGGAAAATCGCAGGCCGCGTCCCTGAGTTCACGCACCTGCGCGGTATCGAAGGAACCAAGGCAGGCAAAGCGCTGGTTCATTTCGACAAGGTGCCGCCAG
Source organism: Rhizobium etli CFN 42 (assembly GCF_000092045.1). NCBI lineage: Bacteria > Pseudomonadati > Pseudomonadota > Alphaproteobacteria > Hyphomicrobiales > Rhizobiaceae > Rhizobium > Rhizobium etli. Next base: position 150,906 of record NC_007763.1, read on the forward strand.
CATCGGACCCCGGTTCCCGGCGCCTTGAGCTCGACATAGAGACCGGTCCCGGTCTCTCGGGCGAGAGCGGCGACCTGTGAAAACCTCGGCACGTCGACGCCGTCAAGGTCGGCAAGTTCAGCCGCTGTCATTTCCGAGATGCGCCGGTCGACGCCGTAGACCCGCTCGAGATGGTCGTCGTGGGAAACGACGACAACGCCGTCGCCGGTCAGCTGCGTATCGAGTTCCCACATCTCCGCGCCGAGTTCGGCCGCGCGGCGAAAAGCGGCGAGAGTGTTTTCGCGTTCGTGGCCGCTGGCGCCGCGATGGCCGATGCAGAACGGAAGCTGGCCCTTGGCCGCCGGCCAGCCATAACGTGCGAAGAAGGCTGAAAAATCGCGGGTCATCAGAGCCTCGTTCCGTTCTCGTCGAAGACGAACACGCCGCGGCTGTCGATTCCCCAGGCGACATCGTCGCCGACGTGAATATCGTTGCGCGCCGGCTGGATCGAACGCAGCAGCGGCCCGCCGGCAACACGCACGTCGTAAAGGTTCTCTCGCCCTTGTGTTTCGGCGAAGGTGATCTTGCCGGACACGGTGACGTCGCCCGCAGGCGTAAAATGCTCCGGCCGAACGCCGAGCATCAGCTTGGTGCCTTCGGCCGCGCCGATGGCGTTCGGCAACGGGACCCGGATCTCACTTTCCGGGATTGCGAAGGCACCCTTGTCCATGACGCCGCGAAGGAAGGTGATCGGCGGATTGCCGAGAAAGCCGGCGACGAAAGCGGTTTTTGGATTGTTGTACATTTCAGCCGGTGTGGCGATCTGGACGATCTCGCCCTCTTTCATGATGGCGATACGGTCGCACATGCTCATCGCCTCCACCTGGTCATGCGTGACGAGGATGGCGGTGATGCCGGTCTCGCGCTGCAGGCGGCGGATCTCCGAGCGCATTTCCAAGCGCAGCTTGGCGTCGAGATTGGCGAGGGGCTCGTCGAGCAGCAGCACGTCGGGTTTGCGGATCAGCGCGCGGGCCAGCGCCACGCGCTGCTGCTGGCCGCCGGAAAGCTCCGCCGGCCGCCGGTCCATCAACTTGCCGATCTGTACGAGGGTCGCGATGCGGTCGACCTCTTTGCGGATTTCGGCGGCAGGCGCGCCTTTGACCTTCAGGGGAAATCCAATGTTCTCGGCAACCGTCATATGCGGGTAGAGCGCGTAGGACTGGAAGACGACGCCGACATTGCGGGCTTGGCTCGGCAGATCCGTGACGTCCCGCTCGCCGAAGAGGATGCGCCCGCCGGTCGGCCGGTGAATGCCGCAGACTGCAAAGAGCGTCGTCGACTTGCCGCAGCCGGACGGACCGAGCAATGCCAGCATCTCGCCACCGGCGACCTCGAGCCGCATATTCTCGATGACCTTGGTGGAGCCGAAGCTCTTCGAGAAATTGTCGAGGAGGATGCGCATCAGCCTTTGCTCCCGCCGCCGTAGATGTTCATGAGGTATTTGTTGAAGAGCGCGTAAGCGATCAGCACCGGAATGAGGTAGAAGAGGCCGACCGCCTTGAACATGTTGAAATCGTAATTGTTGTCGTCGGCAAGGAAGCCGGCGAGATAGACCGACAGCACCTGCACCTGATTGCCCGGCGCCAGCACCTGCGGCAGGATGAACTCGCCCCAGCCGGACAGGAAGGAGAACAAGCCGAGGGCCATGATGCCGGGCTTGACCTGCGGCAGCACCAGGCTGCGCCAGACCCTGAAACGCGACGCGCCATCGACGACGCCGGCCATTTCGATTTCCCAGGGCACGGTATCGTAGAAGCCCTTCATCAGCCAGATGCCGAGCGGCAGGTCGATCGCCGCCTTCACCAGGATGACGCCGATCAGCGAGTTATAGAGGCCGATCATCTGCAGCACGATGAAGATGGCGATGATCAGCGTTACCGACGGGAAGGCGTGCAGCACCATGACGCCGGCAAGGAAGAAGCCGCGTGCCGGCACGTTCAGCCGAGACAGCACATAACCGGCCATTGAGGAGACGATCAGCACCAGACTGGTGGTGCAGGCGGAAAACAGCAGCGTATTCAGGGTCACGTGCCAGATGTTCGCCTTGCCCGCCGTTGTCTGCCACAGGAAACGCCAATGGTTGAGCGTCAAGCCGGAGGGCAGCAAGGCGTCCGGCGGCTTCACCGTGACGGTGTCGAGGAAGAGATAGACATACATCAAGAGCAGCGGCAGGCTGACGATGGTCAGCGCCGTCAGGACAGGCCAGCTGCGATAATTTGCTGATGGCTGCGCGCGTTCGACCATGGTCAATCCTCGATCAGGGGCTTGGCGACAAGCGTGCCATAGTTGAAAACGCGCAGATAAAGCAGCGACAGCACCACGCCGATGACGACGAGTACCAGCGCCATGGCGGCACCCAGCCCGTATTCGAGATTGCCGGCATAGTTTCTGAGTGCGGTGTGATAGGCGGAGAGCGCCCAGACCTCGGTCGCGTTGCCCGGCCCGCCATTGGTGGCGAGCAGGATTTCATTGAAGGAGGCGAGCAGCGACAGCGTCTGATAGCAGGTGACGAAGAGGATCGGCCAGCGCATCTGGGGCAGGATGATGTAGCGGATCTGCTGCCAGCGTGAGGCGCCGTCGACTTCGCTCGCATAGAACTGGCTCTTCGGGATGGCCTTCATCGCCGACGAGAACACCAGCATGCCCATGGAGGCGCCGATGAATCCGTTGATCAGCACGACGAAGAACCAGGCATTATAGGCGGTATCGAGCAGGTAGTTCTTCGGGGGGTAGCCGAACCTGCCCATCAGGATCGAAATGAAGCCGCTGTCCCAGGCGAGCCACTTCCACAGCATGACGTAGATGACGACGGGCGTGATGCGCGGCAGGAGCCAGATGCCGCGAAAGATCGAGGCCCGCGTCGGAGGCATGTAATGCGTCCAGATGGCAAGCAGCAGCGCATAGCCGACGTTGAAGAGCATCAATACCAGCGCGACATAGAGCACGGTATTGAAAAGCACACGCGCCATGTCGGGCGAGCTGGCCATGCGAGAGAAATTGTCGGTCGTCCAGGTCCAGCCGGTATAGGTGGTCTTGGCGACGGTTTCCTTTTGCTCCGGCGTCAGCTTGAAACCCAGACCGTCCAGCGACGAAAACAGCTGTTCCTTGCTGTCGAAGCGCGTGTTGAGGACGGAGCGGTTGAACTGTTCGGAGATCTGCTTGACCTCGCGCGTCGAAGGCCGTTCGGTAAGATCCTTGATCATGCGTTCGACATCGCGCCGCGTCGCAAAGACCTCGCCGGCGTGTTTAGCGCGCAACTCCGCCGCGATCGCAGGCGCAAGGCCGAGGCCCTCCACCGCCTTGAGGCCGGCTTCGTCGATCGTGTAGCGCGGCTCGGCCATCTCGGCGGCGATCTCCGGCATCGCCGATTTCAGCGTGATCAGCGAATTGGGTGCGATCTGATAGACGCCCCCTGAAATGCCGGTCGCCGTGGTCATGTTGGTCATGGAGAAGACCGCTGTCAGAACGACCGGCATTAGGAAAAAGAGCACGATCATGACCGCCGCAGGCGCGATCATCACCAGTCCGAGCGTTCTGGACGATTTCATGGAAGCCTCCTCGAAGGGATCGATCGGGCGGCGGATCGCCGCCGCCCGGAGGGACGCTTCGATCTTAGCGGATGACGATCTTGTCGCCGAGCGTGCTTTTCAGCTCGCTTTCGGCATCGCCGATGGCGGCGTCGACGGTCTTGGCGCCGGTCCAGGAAGCTTCGAGGTTCTTCCACATGATGTTCCAGTAGGTGCCGAAATCGGAATTGTTCGGCATCGCATTGGCATGCGGCAGCAGGCGTTCGGTGGCTTCGCGGGTCCAGCGGTCAGCCGAGTAAAAATCGACTTCGGACTCCGCCTCCGAGATGCCGAGATGGGCTGATTTGACCGCATGCAACGCATTGATGCGCGGCTCGGAGGCGATCGTGATCAGCTGGGCGGCGATATCGGTTTCTTCCTTGTCGTGACCTGCCGTCAGGAGATAGACGAGCGGATGCGTCAGCGTGTTGGCCTTGCCGCCTTCGCCGGCCGGGATGAGCGTGAAGATCACGTTGCCGAAGAAATCCGTTAGCCCCTCCTGATTGACGAGGCGGGCATAGTGCCACGTGCCGCCGTCCCAGATGCCGGCCTTGCCGGTGGCGACTTCCTTCCACCACTGGTCGCCCGGCATGCCGATGTGGTTCTTCTTGGTGACGCCTGATTTAACGGCGTCGGCGAAGAACTGGTAGGTGCGGGTCATCGCGGCCTTGTCGAAGACAAGCTTGCCGCCTTCTTCCATCGTGCCGCCGAAGCTGGTGTAGAACTGCCAGTAATCCGGGCCGTTGCTGGTGCGCGGATAAAAGCCGTAGCCGGGCTGGACGAGGCCCCTGTCCTGCATCTTCTTGGCGTCTTCGAGCAGGTTCTTCATCGTATACTTGCCGTCCTGCACGTTCTGCGGCAGGGCGTCGAGATCGGCGTCGCTGTAGCCGATCGCCTTCATGTAAGGCTTCCAGAAGAACATCGGCCGGGATTCGGCATCCTGCGGGATGCCGTAGACGGTGCCGTTGTAGGAGGCGATCTTCAGAAGATTTTCGTAGATGCCGTTGAGCGGCCAGGAATCGAGGTCGACATAATCTTCGATCGGAACGATCAGGCCGGACTGCGACCAGGGCGCGATGTCTTCGTGGCCGCTGACGACGATGTTCGGGGCGGTCTTGGCTTCCGCCGCAAGGGTCAAGGCCTGTTTGAAGTCTTCCCAGGCGCTATAGGGCTTCTTCTCGACGGTGATTTTCAGATCTTCGCCCTTGAGGGCGGCTTCGCGCTGCAGCTGCTGGGCTGCGATCTCAATGGCGTCGAGACGATAGGTATCGTTCGGGCCGGTGCCGCCGGCCCAGACGCTAATGGTGACGTCTTTGGCGAGAGCAAATGCGGAGGTCGAGGCCAGGATGGCGGCCGCGATCGTAAGGGACTTCAATGTCGGCAAAATGGTCATCTTCTTCATCTCCCCAGAAGAGCAGTGTGAGGCCTCTTTGACGGGTCATCACTGGTGTTGACGACCGCTTCGAAACCCGCGAAAACGTGACAAGTCCCGCTCTATGGGCTGAACGTAACGGCCGAATGACAAATTTGAGCACGTGTGCAAAATTATTATGACGATGTGCGCGGCACTTGCAAGCGGCGGTGTTCGGCGGGCATCTTTTATGCTTCAAATTGCGCCTTTCCTGGTCTAGCATCGCCTCATGAGCCTTGAATCCGTCCGCGCCTTCCTCCGTGCTCACGCACCCGATGTTGAAATCATCGAAACCGCCGAGAGCTCCTCGACCGTGACGCTTGCCGCCGAAGCCCATGGCGTCGAGCCCGCTCAGATCGCCAAGACGATCTGCCTGCGCGTCGGCGAGCAGATGATGCTGGTCGTCGCCGGCGGTACAGCGCGGCTCGACAATCGCAAGTTCAAGGACACTTTCGGCGCCAAGGGGCGCATGCTCGATGCCGAAGAGGTCGTGGCGGTGACCAGCCATCCCGTCGGCGGTGTCTGCCCGTTCGGCCTGCCCTCGCCACTGCCCATTTATTGCGATGTTTCGCTGAAACGCTTCGAAGAAGTGGTGCCGGCGGCCGGCTCGACCAATTCGGCCGTGCGCATCGCCACAGGACGGCTTGCCGAGTTGACCGGCGCCAGCTGGGTCGATGTCTGCCAGTAAAGCGGCCGAAGAACTTCAAACGCCGGAAAGAGTACCTATATTCTATCCCGACATGCCGTGAGTGCGCATGACAGGGAGACCAGAATGCCGAGTGCCGTTTCGCGTTTTGCCAGGATCGCAGCCATTGCCGTACTGACGAGCGCTACCGTTTTTGCCACGATCAGCGATGCCGATGCGCGCCGCGCCGGCGGCTTCGGCGGGTTCGGAAGCCGTGGCACCCGTACTTTCAGCGCGCCTCCGGTTACCCGCACAGCACCTGCCCCGGCTGCCCCCATTGAACGCTCGATGACGCCGCGGCCGCAGACGACCGCACCCTATAATACCCAGCAGCCCGGCTACGCCCAGCAGCGCTCCGGCTTCTTCAACGGCTTCGGCCGATCGATGATCGGAGGCCTGATCGCCGGCGGTCTTCTCGGCATGCTGCTCGGCCACGGTTTCGGCGGCGGCTTCGGCTTCTTCGGTATGTTGCTGCAGATCGCCCTGATCGGGGGCGCCGTCATGCTCGCCATGCGCTATTTCGCCAACCGCCGCCAGCCTTCTTACGGCGCCGGCGGCCAGAGCCGGTCCTACGGCCAGTCCTTCAACATGGCGCCCACGAACCATTCGTCGTTTCATATCCCGGCGATCGGCTCGGGCGCCGGTTACGGCGGACAGTCACGCGGCAATCGCCCGAGCGACGAGATCGGACTGACCCAGGCTGATCTCGACCAGTTTGAGGAGTTGTTGACGAGCGTGCAGACCGCTTACGGCGCCGAAGACTACGGCACGTTGCGCCGGCTGACGACGCCTGAGGCAATGTCCTACCTTGCCGAAGAACTGGGAGAAAACGCCACCAATGGCGTGCGCAACCGTGTCTCCGACGTCAAGCTGCTGCAGGGCGATATTGCCGAGGCTTGGCGCGAGAACGGCCAGGAATATGCGACGCTCGCCATGCGCTATTCCTCGATCGATGCGATGGTTGAACGCGATAGCGGTCGCGTCGTCTCCGGCGACGACCGCCGTCCGAGCGAAAGCACCGAGATCTGGACGTTCGTGCGCAAGTCCGGCGCGGACTGGAAGCTCGCTGCGATCCAGGGCACGGGCCAGCGTGCCGCCTAGAGCCTTTCATGTTTTGACGGAAGCGTAGCCAGCATTTGAGAAGTAGTTGGCGCATTCCTCTGGCTTGATAGTGTCGGCGAGTATGCCCAGATGGCGCCAGGTTTCCTCGATGGTTCGCTTTTGGGCCTGGCGCATCCAGTGCTTGATCTTGGCGAAGGCCTGCTCGATCGGGTTAAGGTCGGGGGAATATTTCGGCAGGAACCAGAGCCTGGCGCCGACGGCCCTGATGGCATCGCGGATGGCCTTGGCTTTGTGAGAGCCGAGATTATCGAGGATGACGATGTCGCCAGGTTTGAGGGTCGGGATCAACTGCTGGCGGACATAGGCGTGAAAGCATTCGCCATTGATGGGACCGTCGAAGACGCAGGGTGCAGTGAGCTTGTCGCAGCGTAGGGCGCCGAGGAAGGTGAGGGTGCGCCAGCGGCCATGCGGGGCAAAGCCGCGTAATCTTTTGCCCCTCGGCCCCCAGCCGCGTAACGGCGCCATGTTGGTGCGGATCCAGGTCTCGTCAATAAAGACGAGCCGCTTCGGATCGAAGCGGTCTTGCCAGGCTTTCCAGCGGGCTCTGCGGCGGGCAATGTCGGCGCGGCCCTGCTCAAGGGCGAACAGCGTTTTTTTTAAAGCTCAAGCCCTCGCGGCGCATGAACTGCCAGATGGCATTGTGGGAGACGCTCACACCGCGGGCGGCTAACTCATCCTTCAGCCGATGTAGCGTCAGATGTGATGTCTGCTCGATCTGCTCGACAATGAAGGCGCGGTGCGGCTCCAGCACACGTCGGCGATGGCCGCCCATCTTACCGGGCGACACACTACCGGTGGCCCGATAACGCTGCGACCACTTCACCACGGATGAGATAGCTATGTTGAACCGCTCCGCCACCACCCGGCAGCTCTGACCGTCCACAACCGCTGCAATGACTCGCTCGCGAAGATCATTCGAATAGGGTCGCGTCATGGATGCTGGCCTCCATTCCAGCATCCATCATGAATCACAAATCTGCTGATTTGGGAATCCCGCACCGATTCCGATAAGAAATGATCCGCTCTAAGGAAGCCAGCCTTTATAGATGCCGCCAAACAGTTAGTTCGGGCGGCATTTTCAATTCACCGCGACCGGCTTGGAGCGCATGCGGGAGACCGTCTCGCGCTCCGCCCGCTTGCAGCGCATCGGCGGCAGGCCGCGATCCATCAGGTCCATGTCCTCGAGCACCATATCGCCCATCTTCTTGAAGGCGCTGTCGAGCGCACCGGCCCGGTGTGCCGAGCGGATGAAGCCTTTCAGGCTGCGTACCGGATGATCAAGCGGCAGCGGCTCCTCAGGGTAGACGTCGCTTGCGGCGACGATATGGCCTGACGAAACGGCCGCCATCAATGCGTCGAAATCGACGACGTCGGCGCGGCTGAGCAGGATGAAGGCCGCGCCCCTGCGCATGCTGGAAAAGGCCTCGGCGCCGAGAAATCGCTTATTTTCGCTGGTGACGGCTGCGACGACAAAGATGAAATCGCTCTTCGTCAGGACATCCTCCAGGCTTGCCGGTTCGACGCCGTTTTCCTCGAGCATTGAGCGGGGCAGCCAGGGATCGAACACTCTGATGCGCGCCCTGAAGCCGGACAGAACCCGGCGCAGGGCCTTGCCGAGATCGCCGAAGCCGACGATGCCGATCTCCGAGCCGGCGATCAGCCGGGCGCTGGCATTGCCCTCCCCTCCCCAGAGTTCGGTGCCCTCTTGGAAAGCGATATCCGCATCGACGATGCCCCGCGCAAGCGCCAGCGCGAAGCCGAGGCCGATTTCGGCGACCGGCTCTGCAAAGACCTGCCCTGTCGTGACGACATGAATGCCGCGCTGGAAAAGCACCTCGTAGGGCATGTTGTTCAAGAGATTGCTCTCGACGTTTAGGATCGAGCGCAAGGCAGGCATCCTGGCCAGCGTTTCGGCTGAGAGCGGCGGCTGTCCAATGATGTATCGCGCCCTGCCGAGGATATCGTCGCCAAGCCCGGCGATATTTTCGGGATCGGCTTCGACAATCTCGTATTTCGAATGCAGTGCGGCGCGCGCTTCATCGCTGAAGATCAGATCGAGCGAGCGCGGCTCGGGCGCGCTGATTGCCAGCGGCCGTTCAGTGTTCGTCATGGGGCTCTCCTCCATAGGGCGCTTGCATCGCCGCGGCTGGATGATTGATAGCCGTTGCGCAGGCGCGTTTCCAGTTCGCAGGCGTCCGTCGCCTAAAATCAGAAACAATGTTCGAATGATGCGAGGGTTCAAGCTCATAACAGCGTCCGTTGCGCGTCACGAGAGAGACGCGCTGTCGAGGAAGCGCCGTCGCTATCAAAAGCGGCATCTGCCTATCTGATAAGCATTTGAATTGCCTAGGTCTTTTCGTTGACGGCGAAAACGCTTTGCACTAGCTTGGTATGCGCGGCCCGAACCGGTGTTCGGCGACCGCAGGATATTCGATAACTCTAGGGATCAAGCCATGAAATCAGCACTCAAGAGCGGCCTGCTTGCTTTGGCTGTCGCGGCGCTACCAGCCGTCGCCTCCGCCCACCCCGCCATTGGCGAAGCGGCCGGATTCAGTCATGGTTTCGTCCATCCGATCTCCGGCCTTGATCATGTCCTCGCCATGGTGATGGTCGGCGTCTTTGCATGTCAGCTCGGCGCCCGCGCCACTTGGCTGGTGCCGGCGACCTTCGTCCTGGTGATGGCGCTCGGCGGCGCCCTTGGCATTGCCGGCGTGAATGTCCCCTTTGTCGAAGCCGGTATTGCGCTTTCCGTCGTCGTCCTCGGTGCCGTCGTCGCGCTTAACGTTAAGGCGCCACTCGCCGCATCACTTGGCCTCATCGGGCTCTTCGCCATCTTCCACGGCCATGCGCATGGCGCCGAAATGCCGGAGGATGCTGCTGGCGCGGCCTATGCTGCCGGTTTCATGATCGCGACGGCGCTGCTGCATGCCGCCGGCCTCGGTCTCGGCTACGTCGTCGGCCGCGCCGGCGGACGTAATGGCGTCTTCCTGACGCGCACGGCTGGCGGCATTGCCACTGTCGCAGGCATCGGCATCCTGGCCGGCTTGCTCTGAGCCTGATGGCTTTAGGTCACCTTTGGCCGCCGTAATTGTCCCGGTCCAACAACAACGTCCGGTATGCTCAAGGCATAAGGCTTCGGTGCCACTGAAATGAAGAGGAAAGGGGCGCGGTCTGATCCGCGCCCCTCCTTTTTCATCAGCCTTCCAGCCACTTCACCTCGTCGGGCGTCAGCCGGATGTCCAGCGCAGAGAGGCTGTCTTCCAGTTCGGCGACGGTGCGCGGCCCGATCAGCGGAATGACCGGGAAAGGCTGGGCGATCACATAGGCAAGCGCGATGTGGATCGGGTTGCGGCCGAGCTTGTTGGCGAGCTCGATGGCGCGGTCGCGGCGTCCGAAATTGCGCTCGGAATACCAGACGCGCACGATCTCCTCATCGTCCCGCTTGTCGCGGCCGGCGCGGTCGGTAAAGAAGCCGCGCCCCTGGCTGGACCAGGCGAAATTCGGGATCTGCTTCTCGTTCAGCCACTTCTTCCAGTCGTCGTCGGAGGCGGCGACGCAGCCGGCCCAGATCGGATCGAGCATCTCGGCGAGCGAGAAGTTGTTGGAGAGTGCCGCCGGCGCCGTCTTGCCGTTCTTTTCGGCATAGGCGATCGCCTCATCGAACCGCGCCCGCGTCCAGTTTGAGCCGCCGAAGATGCCGCGGATACGCCCGCGTTTGACTTCGGCATCCATCGCATCGACGAACTCGCCGACCGGTACGTCGGTATTGTCGCGATGCATGAAATAGATGTCGACATAGTCGGTCTTCAGTCGGGCGAGCGACTGATCGAGCTGCTTGGCGATCATATCGGGATAGCAGAGCGGTGAATGCGCGCCCTTGCCGATCAGCACGATCTCCTCGCGCGGTACATTGCGGCTCGTATGCCAGTCGCCGAAGATCGCTTCCGTCTTGCCGGCGCCGTACACATAGGCCGTGTCGAAGGCATTGCCGCCGGCCTCGTAGAAAGCGTCGAGCGTCAGCGAGGCGGCGGCGAAATTCGGGAAGAACTCGAAGCCGAGCGTGACGACTGACGCCGGCTTGGAGATGCCGGGAATCTGGCGCTGCCGAATGCTGTTGCCGCGTGTAACCGCGCCGCCGGCAATGTTGTTGGTGCGCTTCGCCGCCTTCTCAACGCCGTATTCGAGGCCGACTGAGGCGCGCCACTGGTCGAGCACCCGCAGGTTTGCGATCGAATCCGTCCAGCCCATGCCGGGAGCGCTGAACTCGGTTCTGCCGGCGCGGATGGCATCGCCCGCCGCATCGGCTTCGAATGAATAGAGCCAGCGCTCTTCCTTGACCTCGATCGTCTCCTGCTTTCCGCCCTTGAAAATCTCGATCTTGCCGACGCCGCCCTTGTGGCCGGAGGCGAACCAGAAGTCGGCGACCTCGATCCGGCCCTCGGAGCCGATGATGCGCAGCACGTTGTCCTGCTGGGCCATGATCGAGCAGGAAACTTCGGCGATGATCTCGTTAGGGAATTTGAGCACGGCGGACGCCCATTCGTCGACGCCGCTCTCTCCGAGATGGGCGACGCCTGAAACCTTCTCCGGGTCGAGGAAGGCTTTGCCCTCGGCCGCGCCCGCGATCAGCCGCGCCATCGAGACCGGGTAGCCGCCGACATCGAGGATGCCGCCGCCGGCAGTATCATTGGCGAACAGCCGGTGCTCCGGTCTGTAGCTGCCCATATTGAAGCCGAAGCTCGAGCGAATGATGCGCAGCGTGCCGATGACGCCGCTCTTGATGAGCTCGACCAGCTTTTCCGTCTGCGGATGCACGCGGTACATGAAGGCCTCGCCGGCGAAGACGCCGGCCTTCTTGGCTTCGTAATAAACCGCTTCAGCATCATAGGCTGAAAGGGCGATCGGTTTTTCCACCAGGATATGCTTGCCGGCGCGGGCGGCCTTGATCGCCCATTCGGCATGGCCGGTATGTGGCACAGATATATAGACCGCATCAACCTCGGGGTCCGACAGCAGCGCCTCATAGCCGTTGACGATGCGGGCGCCGGGGAAGTTTTCGGCAAGTCCCGGCTTGGAAGGATTGCGGGTGGCGATTGCCACCAGCTTGCCGGTGCGCGAATGGGCGACGCCGTCGGCAAAGGTGCGGGCGATGGTGCCGGGGCCGATGATGCCCCAGCGGATCGGTTGATCGGAAGTCATGGAAACCTCTTTCGTCTTTCTGCCTTGGGAGGGGTTTAGCGAAGCCGTTTACCGGCGCCGTCGAAAAGGAATGTGTGGCGTGCGGGAAGGCCGACGGTCAGCGTCTCGCGATTGCCCGCGGTGCGCGATTCCGGCCGCTCTATGATCAGCTGCTCGCTGCCGATGGCGGCATAGATGTAGCTGGTATTGCCGAGATGCTCGGCGACGTCGATGGCGACGGTGAGATCGGCATCGCCCGCCCCTGCATCAGCGAAATGTTCGGGACGGATGCCGAGCGTCACCTTGGTGCCGGCTTCGACCGGTTCGGCGATGGGCAGCGGCAGGCGCGTCTCCGGGTTGCTTTCCAGCGCGATCACCGCCCTGCCCGGCTGCGCTTCGACCACCATGGCCTTCAGGAAATTCATCTTCGGCGAGCCGACGAAACCGGCGACGAACTGATTGGCGGGATCGTCGTAAAGATCGAGCGGCGCACCGATCTGCTCGATATTGCCGGCGCGCAGCACGACGATCCGGTCGGCCAGCGTCATCGCTTCCGTCTGGTCGTGGGTGACGTAGATCATCGTCGTGCCGAGCTGCTTGTGCAGCCTCGAAATCTCGACCCGCATCTGCACGCGCAGTTCCGCGTCGAGGTTCGACAAAGGCTCGTCGAACAGGAAGACCTCGGGTTCACGCACGATCGCGCGGCCGATCGCGACGCGCTGGCGCTGGCCGCCGGAAAGCTGCTTCGGCCGCCGCTTCATCAGTTCGGTGATCTGCAGGATGTCGGCGACATGACGCACGCGCCGCTCGGTATCGGTCTTCGGATTGCCGTTCATGCGCAGGCCGAAGCTCAAGTTCTCCTCGACGGTGAGGTGCGGATAGAGCGCATAGGACTGGAAGACCATGGCGATGCCGCGATCGGCGGGTTCGACGTCGTTGACGACCCTGCCGCCGATCCGAAGTTCGCCTGAGGTGATATCCTCGAGACCCGCGATCATGCGCAAGAGCGTGGACTTGCCGCAGCCGGAGGGGCCGACGAAGACGACGAATTCGCCGTCCTTCACCTCCAGATTGGCGCCGTGGATGATCTCGAAGCCGCCGAAGCGCTTGACGATATTGCTGAGTGAAAGCTCTGCCATGCAGCCCCTCCCCGATTACTTGATTGCGCCGGCGGCGATGCCGGCGATGAAATGGCGCTGCAGCATGACGAACACGACAAGGATCGGCGCCGTCAGCAGCACTGCGCCTGCCATGATTCCGCCCCAGGACACCTTGGTCAGGCCGATCAGTGTTCCCAATGCCACCGGCGCGGTCATCATCCCCGGTCTGGAATTGATCAGCAGCGGCCAGAGGTAATTGTTCCACGAGTGCAGGAAGAGAATGATCGCCAGTGCCGCCATCGTCGGGCGCGCCAGCGGCAGGGCGATGCGCAGGAAGATCTGCCATTCCTTGACGCCCTCGACCCGGGCCGCATCGAACAGCTCACCCGGCATCATCGAGAAAGATTGCCGCATGAACAGCACGCCGAGCGAATTGAACAGCGGCGGCACGATCAGCGCAATCCAAGTGTTGGCCAGCTTGAATTCGCGCGCCACCATGATGAATTGCGGAATGACGACCACGGAAAAAGGCAGTGTGATCGTGCCGAGGATGATGGCGATGACGACGGAGCGGCCGACGAAACGGTAACGCGCCAGCGCCCAGCCGGCCATCGAGGTCAACAGCACCGAGAGGATGGTGTAGATGATCGCGACGCCGACGGAGATCACCATCGCGCCGATGAAATCGGTATCGGCCTGCAGGTTCTGGAAATTTGCGACGAAGTTGGTCGACGGCCAGAGCACGATCTCGGGGCTGAAGATGCCGTTATCAGGCATGGTCGAGAAGACGAACATCATCCAGAGCGGAAACAGCCAAATGAGCGCCAGCGGCGCCAGCACGGCGTGCAGCGCGATCTGGCGGGCGAGAAGGGATTGCGACTTGGATCTCATTTCGGTTCCCTCCCGAGCCAGAGATTGAGAAGCGAGATCACGACGGCGAGGGCGGCCATCGTATAGGCGATCGCCGAGGCATAACCGAAGTTCAGCGCAGTGAAGCCCTGGCGATAAAGGAAGAGGCCAAGTGTTTCCGTGCCGCCGCCGGGGCCGCCGCGATTGGTGATGAGGAAGGGCTCGGTGAAGAGCTGCATGGTGCCGATCACCGAAAGCACCACACAGAAGAGGATGATCGGTTTCAACAGCGGTAGGGTGATATGAAAGAACTGCTGTACCTTGTTCACTCGGTCGAGAGTTGCTGCCTCGTAGACATCGTCGGGAATGGCCTGCAGGCCGGCGAGGATGATGATGGCGTTATAGCCGGCCCATCGCCATGTGACGGCGAGGATGATCACGGCCATCGCCGCATTGGCATTGTCGAACCAGGATATCGGGCTGAAACCGATGGCCGAAATCATCTTGTTGATGACGCCGAAATCGAGGCTGAACATCAGCCGGAATACGGCTGCGTAAGCGACCTCACCGACGACAACCGGCGCAAAGAAGGCGAAACGGAAAAGCGGACGCGCTTTCAGGAGCGGCGAATTGAGCAGCACGGCCATGACGGTCGCAAGCGCGATCATTACCGGCACCTGGATCACCAGGATGATCAGCGTGTTGTAAAGAGCGTTATAGAAGGCAGGGTCGTAGAAGAGCCGACCCCAATTGGACTGCAGACTGTATTTCCACGGGTTGATGCGGGTGTTTTGAAAGGAAATCAGGAACGAATTGATAATCGGCCAGACCCAGAAGGTGGCAAAGACCAGCAGATAGGGAGCGAGGAACGCATAGGCGCTCCGAGTTCTGAACGGCATTCAGCTTCCTCCAGACGAAACGAACGAATGACGGGCCGGCCCATGGCGGGCGGGATGCCGGGCGCCTGAAACGCCCGGCGTTGTCATTCATTGCGCGACCGGAAGTCCGGTTGCAGAAGCGATCTGCTTGGCGGCATCGTCGAGAGCCGCCTTCGCGTCGGGATAACCGCCGGCGAAGAACTTCGTTTGCGTCGCCCTGAAGATGCCTTCGGCATCGCTCTGGAAGGCGGTGCCGCGGCTCGGAACGATCTTCGGCAGCGTCGCCAGGATATCGGCCCAGACCTTCTGGCCGCCCCAATAGGACTGCGGCTCGTTGACGAAGGGGTCCTTCTCGGCCGAGAGCAGCGACGGAACCAGGCCGAATTCCTTCAGCATGGTGACCTGACCTTCATTGGTGCCGAGGGCGTAGTTGACGAATTTCCAGGCCGCTTCCTTGTTGGCCGATGTCGCCGAAATGGCAAGCGACGAACCGCCGAGATTGGCCGCGTGCGGGCCGTCGGCTGTCAGGCTCGGCATCCGGTAGACGCCCCATTTGCCCTTGAGGTCGGGAGAGGTCGAGCGCACGGTGCCCTCATACCAGCCGCCATACAGTTGGCTCGCAGCCTTGCCGGCGGTATTGGCCTGGATCTTTTCGTCCCAGTTGGCTGATGTCAGCGTGCCGGCATCCTTCATCTCCTTCACCTTCTGCAGGGCCGCGACGCAAGCCGGCTGGTTGATGGTGATGTTCTGGCCGTCGGTCGAGAAATAACCGCAGCCCTGCTCGTTGGCGATCATGCGGAACCATTCGCTGTCGCCGTTGAAGTCTGCCTGGGCCATGACCACGCCCGGATTGGCGGCAGAGATCTTCTTGCCGGCGGCGATGAAATCATCCCAGGTGCTGATCGTGCTCGGATCGACGCCGGCCTTTTCGTACATGTCGCGGCGGTAGAAGACAGCGACGGGACCGGAATCCCACGGCATGGCATAGGCGACATCGCCAACCTCAAGCTCGGTGCGCTTGAAATCGGGAAATTTTGCCTGGATATCGGCGGTGTAGCCGAGCTCCTTCAGATTGGCGAAGCAATCCGGGAAGCGGCTCCAGAAGATTTCAGCCTCGAAATTCTCGATGCTGACGATGTCGGGCAGGCCTTCGCCGCCCGCGGCACAGGCAGCCAGCGTCTTGTCGAAGACCTGGCTGTTTCCGAGGTCCTCCACGGTGATCTTGATATCGGGAAACTGCTTGTTGAAGCCGGGCAGCGTGGATTTCAATGCCGACGCGGCGACATTCCAGCTCCAGATGGTGAGATTGGCCGACTCAGCGAATGCGGAGCCGGAAGCGAGCAGTGCGACAGCTGCGGTCGCAGCGAGAAGTTTGAAGCGCATTGAAAATCCTCCCTTTTCAATTGCCGATCTTTCACGAACGCGGTTAGACTATCCGCAAAGGAGCGCCTGTCTCCTAAAAAGGGAACATAGATTTGGCGGAAAGTAAGATCGGCACGCGCGCAATCTACCGGCCCGGCGCCAGCAGCATTGAGGGTTCGCCGACGACGCTGCAGATGTTTCATGCCCATCCGCTCGTCATGGCCATGCCGCACTGGCATGCGCAGGTCGAGGTCAATTACGTGATGCGCGGCACTGTTCATTACCGGATGAGCGACCACGAATTCCGGCTGAACGCCGGCGAAATGTGCCTATTCTGGGGTGGGCAGCCGCATCAGATGGACGAATCCTCGGATGATTCGCTTTATGCCGGCGCCCATTTGCCCCTCATCTATTTCTTCCGACTGCGTCTGCCGATCAGCATTTCCAGCCGGCTGATGAAGGGCGAGACGCTGCTGACCTCGGCAACCGATGCTGCCGACAACGAAAATTTCGCGCGCTGGTTTCGCTATTCCAAGTCCGGCGATTCCGCCAAGGCCCAGCACGCCGTTGATGAATTGCTGCTGCGCATCGAGCGCATTGCGCTCGAACCCTATTCGATGACGACATCGAAGACGACGGTCAGCCTGGAAGGCGATCAGCCGCATCCGAATTCCTCGCGCAGCGTCGCGCGCATGTGCGATTTCATCGCCGCCAATTTCCTGCAGGACATCGATTCGGTCGACATCGCCCGCGCCGCCGATCTGCACCCGAAATATGCGATGAACCTGTTCAAGCGATCGACCGGCATGACGATCAGCAAATATGTGACGCTGCTCAGGCTATCGCGCGCCCAGGCGATGCTGATGAGCGAGGGCGCCAATGTGCTGCAGGTGGCGATGGACAGCGGCTTCGGCTCGATCAGCGCCTTCAACAAATCCTTCCGCCACATCGCCGGCATGTCGCCATCGGACTTCCGCCGGGATATCCGGCTGGTGACGACGGTGCCCGCCGGCGCCTTTCAGAACTAGCTGCGATCGGTTCCGGCCGATCGCAACGGGTCGACGCCAGACGACCGTTTCTCGGCAAGTTCGATCTGAATGCCATCGGGATCGCGCAGAAAGGCGACCTTGTGCAGAACTTCGGCATTGACAGCCAGGCGCGGCCGCTCCTTGATCTCGACGCCGGCCTGTTCCAGCCGGGCGAATGTCTCATCGACACTTTCGAACAGGAAGGTCAGATGGCGTAGGCCCGCCGTGCCCTCGGGAAGGTCGACCGCCCTCGCCGCCCCGCCGGCCGGCGCGACGATTTCGAGCATGCCGCCACCGGCATCGAGAAAGGCGATTCCAGAGCCGTCGGCCATCGTCTTGCGCAGGTGCAGGCGCAGGCCGAGCAGGCCGCAGTAAAAATCTATGGCACGATCCATGTCGCTGACCGTCATTCCGATATGTTCAAAGGATTTCAGCATATTTGCTTCTTTCGTTTCTGGG
This sequence comes from Rhizobium etli CFN 42, assembly GCF_000092045.1. Taxonomy (NCBI): domain Bacteria; kingdom Pseudomonadati; phylum Pseudomonadota; class Alphaproteobacteria; order Hyphomicrobiales; family Rhizobiaceae; genus Rhizobium; species Rhizobium etli. The sequence goes on from NC_007763.1 coordinate 168,583, forward strand.
TGAGAACGGATCTCGGCGGCGCCTTGGAATTTTAGGGTTGAGCGGGTGGGCTGGAGGCCGCAGACGGGTAGTTGCTTGCTCTCTCGCAACGTCGCCGCTAGGTTGTAGTCGAAAGATGGAGCCACTATTGTGATGCATATTCGAAGAGCGGTATCCGCCGATGCGGAGGAGCTGTGCAGTCTGCTGAACGAAATTATCCTGGCCGGCGGAACAACCGCGCTCGAGACGCCGCTGACGGCTGCGGAATTCGCAGATTGGTTCATCGACGGCGAGTTTCCCCTTGTCTGCCATGTGGCGGAGCATGACCGGACGCTTGCCGGTTTTCAGTCGCTGAGCTTGTATGGCGATCCGCCGAAAGGTTATGCCGATATCGCAACATTCGCCCGCACGAGTCCGAAGATTTCCGGCGTCGGCAGCGCCCTTTTTCCAGCGACGCGGGCAGCAGCCGATGAACTCGGGCTCGAATTCATCAATGCGACCATTCGTGCCGACAATGTCGGCGGACTTGCCTATTACGCAAAGATGGGTTTCCAGCTCTATGACAGGCTTTTCCAGGTTCCGCTTCTGAATGGAACGCCCGTCGATCGGATCAAGAAACGGTTCAAGGTAGATGCCGGGCGTCGCCCGACATCTTCTCTTTGACTATGGCGACGACCTCGTCGGAATGATGCGATCGAGGCCTCGCCTGATCAGAACGCGTCTTCTCGCGGAGCCGGCAGCCGCGCGCTATTCCTACGGAAGCCAGGAGCGGTAGAGCGGGTGATCGGCGGCAATCGGCATCCGCGTCGGCTTGCCGGTGCGCTGCGAGAAATAGGCGGCTGTCACCAGCTCCAGTGAGTTGCGAGCATCCTGCAGCGTCACTGGCGGGTCCTTGCCCTCGATGATCGCCTTGTGGAAGAGCTCGAACTGGCGGGTATAGCCGTCCTCGCCCGGCACATAGGCGGCCAGCGCCTCGTCGATCCGCGCCTGGTGTTCCTCTGTTCCTGCCGTGAAGACCCAGGGATCGCGGCCCATCGTGTAGGGTTCGAGTATGCTTTCAGCAACGAGATCGCTGAAGCAGAAGCGCAGCCGCGAGATCTCCTTGCGTGAGCCGAGCGTCATCGACAGCGTCGCCAGCGAGCCGTTCTGCATCTTCACCGAAAGCGCCGCCGTATCCTCGACCTCGATCGGGTTGACCAGCGTCGCGCCATAGGAAAACACTTCCGCGCAGGGGCCGTGCACGTAGTTCAACATGTCGTGGGCGTGGATCGCATGGCCGAGAAGACCGCCGCCGAGCTCGCTCGCCCATTTGCCGCGCCACGGCACGGCGTAATAATCCGGCCCGCGCCACCAATGAGTCTCGATCGTCGTCAGGAACGGTTTGCCGGCCAGGCCGCTTTCGATCAGCAGCTTCAGTTTCTGCAGGCCGGAGCCGTAGCGATACTGGAAGATCGGCATCAGCTTTCTGCCGGGGAAACGAGCGAGGATGCGACCCATCTCGTCGACCTCGGCGATCGAGCCGAAGAGTGGCTTCTCGCAGATCACGTGCTTGCCGGATTCGATGCCCTTGCGGCACAGCTCGAAATGTGAGCTCGGCGGCGTGGAAATATCGATAATGTCGAGATCGTCGCGGGCAAACAGCGAATCCGCATCCTGCGTATATTCGCCGATGCCGAATTCCTCGCACAGCGCCTTGCCACGATCCTCATCAAGCGAGCAGAGTACGGGAACCTCAAAGAGATCCTTGTTCCAGCCGAAGCCGGTCAGATGCCGCGCAGCAATGCCTGCGCCGATGACGCCGACGCGCAATTTCCTGGTCATGCTATCCTCCTCAACGAGCGCCGATGCGCGCGGCTTTCGTCTGGGCTTCGAGCGAAAGGCGGCAGACTTCGAACACGTGATCCTGGGTCATCGCCGTCTGCGTGCGATTGCCGACATCGGCGGTGAAAGCATCGAAATAATCGAGCTTTTCCCCGCTGCAATCGATGTGGGTCATCTCCTTGCCGTTGACGAGGAAGAGGTGATCCTTGCCCGGCCGGCCGGCGATATCGATATATTTGCGCAGCTCTATATAACCCTCGGTGCCGAGGATGGTCAGGCGTCCGTCACCCCAGGTTGGCAGCGCTTCCGGCGTGAACCAGTCGACGCGGACGTAGCCTGCTGCCCTGTCGGAGCGCAGCAGCACTTCGCCGAAATCCTGAAAGGCCGGCTTTTCGGGCATGCCGAAGTTGCCGATCGAACTGGCGATGACTTCGCCTGCGGTCGAGCCGGTATAGAACAGGAACTGATCGACCTGATGGGAGGCAATATCGACGATGATGCCGCCGAAGGCTTCGGGATCGAAGAACCAATCGGGCCGGGTCGGCAGCTGCAGCCGGTGCGGACCGACGCCGAGCGTTTGGATGACCTTGCCGATCGCGCCTTCCTTTACCAGCTTGCCGGCCTTGACGGCGGAGCGCACGCAATGGCGCTCGGAAAAGCAGATGGAGAAGATCTTGCCGGTTTCGGCAACGGTGCGCTTGACCTCTTCGAGCTGCGCGAAGGTCGTCACACCCGGCTTGTCGGTCATCACGTCCTTGCCCGCTTTCATCGCGCGGATGGCGAGCCCCGCTCGGTCGCGGGGAATGGCGGAAATGCAGAGGACATCGATCGAGGGATCGTCGAACAGTTTCTCCCGGTCGATCTGCGGCGCATCGGGATAGGTCTTCTCAAGGGCTTCCCGCAACGCCGGCACGGAGGTCTGCGGGCAATAGCCGACGAACTCGCCGCCTGCGGCGAGCAGTCCCTTTACGTGATCGAACGTATGCCCATGGTCGATTCCGACGACGGCAAATCTCAACATCGCTGCAATATCCTCCCGGGATTTTCGTGCGGCCGACTGATGCCGGCATCCTCAATGTCGGCCAAAACAGATAACGAAAGCTCACTCCTGTCAAGGCGAGAAGAGCGGTGAAATCGCCCTGACTTCAGATTAAATACATGAAAAATAATGATTATTTTGTATCTAAATAGTTATTTTGCCGCATGTTTAGGGTTGGAGATCAGCCTTTCGATCCAATCGGGCGAAAGTCTTTTTCCCACGAATATCTTGCCCCGTCTCCATGAATGTGATCGATTTCGGCCGCCGCCTGGCTGGAGGGCGGCAACGACTTCGAAAAATTTCAAAGAGCGCTCGCCGCTTGCCTGTGACGGAGGATCACCATGTCTCATCCCCTTCTCGATGCCGCCGCTTCGGGTGGTCTTTTTGTCGGCCGCGTCTGGAACCCTGAGGCCGCCGGCCCAAGCATCGTGACGCTTCGCGAGGGAATGCTGATCGACATTACCTCGCGCGAGGCGCCGACGCTGAGCGCCTTGCTCGAAAACGAGGATGCGGCCGGCTTCGTCCGTGCCGCAACCGGCAAGGCGATCGGCTCGCTTGAGGAAATCGCTGCCAACAGCACCGGAACCCCGGATACGGCACGCCCCTATCTGCTTGCGCCGGCCGACCTCCAGGCGGTCAAGGCCTGCGGCGTCACCTTCGCCCAATCGATGATCGAGCGCGTCATCGAGGAGAAGGCGGCCGGCAGTCCCGATCGTGCCGCCTCGATCCGCGAGCGCGTCAGCGGGTTGATCGGCGGCAGTCTCACCAATCTCAAAGCCGGTTCGCCCGAGGCTGCCAAGGTCAAGCAGGCGCTGATCGACGAGGGCATGTGGTCGCAATATCTTGAAGTCGGCATCGGCCCCGATGCCGAGGTGTTCACCAAGGCGCCGGTGCTCTCTTCCGTCGGCTGGGGTGCCGACGTCGGCCTGCATCCGATCTCGACCTGGAACAATCCGGAGCCGGAAATCGTGCTCGCGGTCAACAGCCGCGGCGAGATCAAGGGCGCGACGCTCGGCAATGACGTCAACCTCCGCGATGTCGAAGGCCGCTCGGCACTCCTGCTCGGCAAGGCAAAGGACAACAATGCCTCCTGCTCGATCGGTCCGTTCGTCCGATTGTTCGATGCCGGTTATGGGCTGGATGAGGTGCGCAGGGCCGAACTCGCTCTAAAGGTAACCGGTCAGGACGGCTTCGTGCTGCATGGCAAGAGCTCGATGTCGCAGATCAGCCGCGACCCGACCGATCTCGTGAAACAGACGCTTGGCCCTCATCATCAATACCCCGATGGTTTCATGCTCTTTCTCGGTACGCTGTTTGCGCCGACGCAGGACCGTGACGCGGCAAAGCAAGGCTTCACACACAAGATCGGCGACGTCGTCGAGATTTCGTCGGCCGGGCTCGGAGCGCTCGTCAATACCGTACGCCTCTCCACCGAATGCCCGCCGTGGACTTTCGGCATATCGGCACTGATGCGCAACCTTGCGACGCGAGGGTTACTCTAAGCAAGGTGCGCAGCGGTTTGCTTCCGGCTGGCGCAGATTTTATGAACTATTGGTTTCGCCGTTTGCCCTCTAGCAGGTCGAGAACGGAGTTTGCCGCTTCCAGAACGTTCGTGCCCGGGCCGAACACGGCAGCAACGCCGTGTTCATGCAGGAATTCATAGTCCTGCCGTGGAATAACGCCGCCGCAGACGACGATAATATCGTCACCGCCCTTTTCCCTGAGCCTGTCGACCAACTGCGGCAGCAGCGTCCTGTGGCCTGCCGCGAGTGACGAGACACCGACGACATTGACCTTTCGATCAAGCGCTAACTCGACAGCCTCGTCAGGCGTCTGAAACAACGGACCGGCGAGCACGTCGAAGCCGATATCGCCGAAGGCCGAGGCGATCACCTTTGCCCCTCGGTCGTGCCCGTCCTGGCCGAGCTTGGCGACCATGATTTTCGGCCGGTATCCCATCGCTTCCGTCACCTCTGCCATACGCTGCCTCAGGACGGCAAGTTCCGGCTCGTTGTCATAGGCCTCCCCATAGACGCCCTTGATGACGGCAGGCGTGGCGGCATGATCGCCGAAGGCCCCGCGCATGGCATCCGAGATCTCGCCGACGGTGGCGCGCGCCCGTGCCGCCTCGATCGCTGCTTTCAAGAGGTTGCCGCTCCCGGTGCGCGCCACCTCTGCAAGGGCGGCCAGCGTCTCCCGCACGGCGCTGCCGTCGCGGCGTCGCTTCGTCTCCTCGATGCGGCGGATCTGCGCGGTGCGCACCGCGCTGTTGTCGATCTCCAAAATGTCGATCGGCTGTTCGTTATCGAGCCTGTAGCGATTGACCCCGACAATGACCTCCTCGCCCTTGTCGACGGCGGCCTGGCGTCGCGCCGCCGCTTCTTCGATCAGCCGCTTCGGCAAGCCTTCGTTGACAGCCTTTGTCATGCCGCCGAGTGCTTCCACCTCCTCGATCAGCGCCCAGGCCTTGTCGGCAAGTTCCTTCGTCAGGCTCTCGACGTAGTAGGAGCCGGCCAGCGGATCGACCACCTTGGTGACGCCGGTTTCATGCTGGAGGATCAGCTGGGTATTGCGGGCGATGCGAGCGGAGAATTCCGTCGGTAGCGCAATCGCTTCGTCGAAGGAATTGGTGTGCAGCGACTGCGTGCCGCCGAGCACGGCCGACATCGCCTCAAAGGCGGTGCGGATGATGTTGTTGTAGGGATCCTGCTCCTGCAAAGAGACGCCGGAGGTCTGGCAATGGGTGCGCAGCATCAGCGAGGATGCCTTCCTCGGCTGGAACTCTTCCATGATGCGGGTCCAGAGCAGCCGGGCGGCGCGCAGCTTTGCGGCCTCCATGAAGAAGTTCATGCCGATCGCAAAGAAGAAGGAGAGCCTGCCGGCGAAATCGTCGACATCGAGGCCTTTGGCGATTGCAGCCCTGACATATTCACGGCCGTCGGCCAGTGTGAAGGCAAGTTCCTGGACCAGTGTCGCTCCGGCCTCCTGCATGTGATAGCCGGAGATGGAGATCGAGTTGAATTTCGGCATCTCCTTTGCCGTGTACTCAATGATGTCGGCAACGATCCGCATTGAGGGTTCGGGCGGATAGATATAGGTGTTGCGGACCATGAACTCCTTGAGGATGTCGTTCTGAATGGTGCCGGAGAGTTCGGCCCTCGGCACACCTTGCTCTTCGCCGGCGACGATGAAGGAGGCGAGGATCGGAATGACGGCGCCGTTCATGGTCATTGAAACCGACATGTCCCCAAGCGGAATGCCATCGAACAGGATTTTCATGTCCTCGACGCTGTCGATCGCGACGCCCGCCTTGCCGACATCGCCTTCGACGCGGGGGTGGTCGCTGTCATAACCGCGATGGGTGGCAAGATCGAAGGCGACCGACAGGCCCTTCTGACCGGCGGCGAGGTTGCGACGATAAAAGGCGTTCGATTCCTCTGCTGTGGAGAAGCCGGCATATTGGCGAATCGTCCATGGCCGGCCGGCATACATCGTCGCGCGCGGTCCGCGGGTAAAGGGTGCGAAACCGGGCAGCGAGCCGAGATGTGCGGCGCCTTCGAGGTCCTCGGCGATATAGAGCGGCTTGACAGCGATCCCTTCCGGCGTCTGCCAGGTCAGTGTCTCGGGTGAGGCGCGCAGTTCCTTCTGCGCAAGCTCCGCCCAATCCGACAGCGTCTTTTTCGTCATGCGTTCCTCCGGCTGCTTCATCACCACCTTATCACTTCAGAGGTGGCTGATGCGATACGGCCTTAGGACAATTAACGCAGCAACCCATTCGCTGCCTGCCGTTCGCCCGTCGTACGCTTCCGGTCGACCTATCTGTGGTCGAGCTTGGCGACCAGTCGGTCACCGAGCCACTGTATGCCGCAGACGAGGATGACGAGGACGGCGACCACGGCGATCATGACATTGGTTTCGAAGCGCTGATAGCCATAGCGGATGGCAAGGTCGCCGAGGCCGCCGGCGCCGATCGCGCCGGCCATGGCCGAGGCGCCGATCAGCGTCACCAGCGTGACGGTGAAGCCGGCGACGATGCCCGGCAGTGCTTCAGGCACCAGCACCTCGCGGATGATGGTCCAGCGATTGCCGCCCATGGCGCGTACGGCATCGATCAGCCCGCGGTCCACCTCGCGCAACGACACCTCGGCGATACGCGCATAATAAGGTGTTGCGGCAATGGCGAGCGGCACAATGGCCGCCCCGGTGCCGAGCGCGGTGCCGACGATCAGCCGCGTCAGCGGGATCAGCGCCACCAGCAGGATGATGAATGGCACCGAGCGGAAGCCGTTGATGACGGCGCCGAGCGTGCGGTTGATCCAGAGATTTTCGGCGATGCCCCCGCGCGCCGTGACGACGAGGGCAAGCCCGAGCGGCAGGCCGGCGACGAGCGAAATCACTCCCGAGGCGACGGTCATCAGGACCGTCTCCCAAAGCGAGCGAAGAAGCAGTTCAAGCATGACCGGTGTCATAACCAAGCACCTCCACCCGGGCGGACCGGGCCGTCAGGAATTGTTCGACCTTTCCGGCGAGCGCGGGCTCGTGCGCGGGAACGGCGATGAAGAACCGCGCCACCGGCTGGTTCTGGATATGGTCGATACCGCCATGGACAAGGCGGAAAGAATGCGGCAGCGCCGCCGAGAGTTCGGCAAACAGCGCGCCCTGTGCTTCGGGTCCGGCAAGATCGACACTGAGGATCACTTCGCTGCCCGTCGTCGCCGACAGTCGGCTGAGTATATGATCTGGAAGTTGCGGGCGGATGCCGCCAAGCAAGCTCCTGGTGATGTCAGTCTGCGGATTGGCGAAGACCGACCAGACCTGGCCCTCCTCGACGATCCGCCCGGCATCGATGACCGCGACGCGATCGGCAATGCCGCGCACCACTTCCATCTCGTGCGTGATCAGCAGAATGGTCAGCCCGAGCTTACGGTTGATATCCCTGAGCAGCGCCAGGATCGATCGTGTCGTCTCGGGGTCGAGGGCCGATGTCGCCTCGTCTGATAGAAGTAAGGCCGGGCGCGCCGCCAGCGCCCGGGCGATGCCGACGCGTTGTTTCTGGCCGCCGGAGAGTGATGCGGGGTAGGCCTGGGCCTTGTCGGCGAGACCGACGACCTCGAGCAGTTCATGGGCGCGCTGCAGGCGCTCGGCCTTGGCAATACCCTCGATCTTCAGCGGCAGGGCGACATTGTCCTCGACCGTCTTGGCGGAAAGCAGGTTGAAGTGCTGAAAGATCATGCCGATGCGGCCGCGCAGCGGCTGCAGTTCCTGCTCTTGAAGCCCGGTAATATCGCGGCCCTCGATGCGGATCTCGCCGCTGTCGGCGCGCTCCAGTCCGTTCAGGCAGCGGATCAGCGTCGACTTGCCGGCGCCGCTGCGGCCGATGATGCCGAGGATCTCGCCCCTATTCACGTTCAGCGAAATACCATCAAGTGCCGGCGTGGCCCCGAACCGACGCTTCACGTCGATAAGCCTGACTACCTCTTCGGCCGCCGCCTGCGGCCGCGGCTCGATCGCCGCCCTGGTAACAACAGAGTTCATGTACTTTTCCCTGCAAATACTGAAGGCGGCCCCGGCAGGAACGCCCGGGCCGCCTTTCGGCAGGCCTTAACCGCGGCCCAGTTTCGGATCAATAGGCGCTGAGACCCGTCCCCTTGTATACCTTGTCAAACTCGGCCTTGACGGTGTCGTTCTGGTAAGAAGACACCAGCGTCTTGACCCAGTCCGCATCCTTGTTCTCTTCCTTGACGGCGATGAAATTGCGGTACGGGTTGTCGGCGATCGGCTCCTGGGCAATACGCTCGGCCGGAGAAAGACCGCTCTTCAGCGCCCAGTCGGTGTTGACGACGCCGGCGTCGAGATCGTCGATCGAACGGCCGACGATGCCGGCATCGAGCTCCTTGATCTCGATCTTCTTCGGATTGTCGCTGACGTCGGCAACGGTCGCAAGAATGCCGGTGCCGTCCTTCAGCTTGATCAGGCCTTCATTCTGGAGAACCCGCAGCGCCCGACCTTCGTTGGAGGGATCGTTCGGCACGCCGATGACGGCGCCCTCGGGGATCTCGGCGACGGCCTTGTGCTTCTTGCTGTAGAGGCCGATCGGCCAGACGCCGGTGTAGCCGACAGGGACGATGTGATAGCCGTGCTGCTGGACCTGGTTGTCGAGATAAGGCTGGTGCTGGAAGGCATTGGCGTCGATTTCGCCGCGCTCCAGCGCCTCGTTCGGCTGCGTGTAATCGTTGAAGATGACGGTCTCGATCGTGAGGCCCTTCTTGGCCGCCTCGCTGGTCACCACCCGCCATACATCCTCATCCTCGCCGGACATGATGCCGACCTTGATCGACTTGTCCTCGGCAAAGGAAGGTGCCGGTGCGGCAAAGGTAAAAAGTGCAGCCGCGGAAACAGCGACGGCCGCAAGAGCCGCGCGGCGCGAAAGGTGGAAGCCGTGAAGATTTTTGTTCTTGGTCATTTTATGTCCCGTCTGACTGATGAGGCAGCACGCCCCGAGCAGGCCAATCATGGCAAATGGCTGGATCACGAGCGAAGCAAGAATGTCTGATGTAGGGGAAAGGCCGGGAAAACTCTTGCCCCGCCATCAATGCCGGCAGGATAAATTTCCATGAAATTTATGGACTAATTGCGGCTTTGGAGCATGCTCTAGAAAGAAACGTCGCCTGCGGCCGCCGTTTCCTATGACGGCGGCTTAAGACCGACGGAATTCGCCGACCGTTGCGAAAGCGGATCGGACAAGTCACCGCAATCATCACGGATAGGCTCAGGCCGGCTTCTGTTTCGGAATGCGTGGCAGGAAGACCGTCAGCAGGCCGAGCAGCGGCAGGTAGGAGCAGATGCGGTAGACGAAGGCGATGCCGTGAGTGTCGGCAAAATCGCCGAGCAGCGCAGCACCCAGCCCCCCTGCCCCGAATGCAAAGCCGAAGAAGACGCCGGCAATCAGCCCGACGCGGCCGGGCACCAGTTCCTGCGCGAAGACGACGATCGCTGAAAAGGCCGACGCGAAGACCAGGCCGATGACGATGCTGAGCACGCCTGTCCAGAAAAGATCGGCATAGGGCAGCAGCAACGCGAAGGGGATGACGCCGAGAATCGAAAACCAGATGACGAAACGGGCACCGAAACGATCGCCGATCGGTCCGCCGAGGAAAGTGCCGACGGCGACCGAGCCGAGGAACAGAAACAGCATCAATTGCGCCTGCTGCACGCTGAGTTCGAACCTGTCGATGACATAAAAGGTGAAGTAGCTCGACACGCTCGCCATGTAGACATTCTTCGTCGCCGTCAGCAGCACGAGGATCAGCAGCGCCCAGACGACCCGGTTCTGCGGCAGCGGCAGAGTCCGGCTGACGGCCGGTTTGCTGGCGTTTTGACGCCTGTGGCTCATATACCAGCTGCCCACCCAGCTCAGCACGATCATGCCGATCATGGCGATGGCAGCAAACCAGGAGACGCTGTGTTGCCCGAGCGGAAGCACGATGAAGGCAGCGAGCAGCGGACCGATCGCCTGGCCGGCATTGCCGCCGACCTGGAAAAAGGACTGCGCGAAACCGTGGCGACCGCCGGAGGCAAGACGGGCAACACGCGAGGATTCCGGATGGAAGACCGCCGAGCCGAAGCCGATCAGGCTTGCCGCGACCAGCAGCAGCGCGAAACTGCCGGCATTGCCGAGCAGAATGAGACCGCAAAAGGTACTCGCCATGCCGACTGGCAGCGAATAGGGCATCGGCCAGCGATCGGTGACGATGCCGACTGCCGGCTGCAGCAGCGACGCCGTGACCTGGAACGTCATGGTCAGCAGGCCGATCTGGACAAAATCGAGATCGTAGTTTGCCTTGAACAGTGGATAGAGCGAGGCGAGCAGCGACTGCATGATGTCGTTCAGCATGTGGCAGAAACTGACGGCCATCAGAATGGACATCGTTGTCTTCTCGAAACGGGGTGCACGCTCGGCAACGGTTGCCATCAATATCCTCCTGAACAAGCACGATCAGTGCGGCGTCGCTTTCGATGGATTTTGGGCGATCGGGGCCGACAAGACCATCGAGCGACGGTCGCAGAGGAATATTTACCGCAGGCCGGGCAACGATCACCAGCCCGGTTTGGCCTGGATCGGTACGGCTTTTGTCTTATTTGCCCATTGCTCGATCGGCTCTTGCGTCGCCATCTATCGGATGGGGGTTTTCATATCACAGTCAGCCGCGATCATCGCATGTATGCTATACTATATGAAAACAACCGTGGAAAACTGTTTGCGGGAGGACTACAGCTGCGCCGATTGAAATCCGATCGAGGCTGAAAGCACGCGATGAATGTCAAGACACCGAATGCCATAGACAGCTACGTCGGCGCGCGCATCAGAACACGCCGGCAGCTGCTTGGAATGAGCCAGGAGCGGCTTGCCGAGCAGATCGGCGTGACTTTTCAGCAGGTTCAGAAATACGAGAAGGGCATCAACCGCATTGGTGCGAGCCGTCTGCAGCGAATCGCCGAAGTGCTTCACACCTCTCCGAGCTTCTTCTTCGAGCAGAACGAGTCGCAGCCATTGAGCCTGCAAGGTTTGGCTCTGCCCGACGGTGCCGACCCCGTCGCTGAATTTCTGCGGACGAAGGAAGGATTGGTGCTTAACCGGGCCTTTCTGAAGATTGCCGATCCCGATATTCGTGAAACGATCATCGCATTGGTAAAAGCGATGGCGCAGGCGGAAAGCGGTCCGGCTTTGCCTTCGATAGCGAATATCACCCGTCCGCCTCTGGAGTAGCTGGCCAGGCGGCAATTCCCCTGTGAACTCAGGCTCGAATGATCTGGCAAGTTACGGCTGATCGACCAGACCCGGCACCTTACCGCCGCGCCCCGCTCCATCCACGCCAGCGAACCGATGCCTTGCATCTGCGGGCTTGCAGCAAGGCGCTTTGCACGCCCGACATTGCGATTCGGATTATACTGCTGCTGTTCCCGGCCGGTCTCGTCCGATTCGGCCTGTGAATGTGCGATTGCTGGACCCGCCAGCGGCACGCCCGGCCGGCGCAAGCGCTTGAAATAGACTGGACAACCTTTTGATAGGATCTTGTTAACCCTATTTGCCTTGCCACCCCTCCAGAATCGGCGCTAAATGCGGTTTCAAAGCGCGTAGAGCTTTTAAATCGCATTTTCGAGATTTCCATGAATATGGCACCGCAAATAGAAAAAGCAATTTCCGATGTCGACCAGCTGATCATCGGTCAGGCACAGGAACTATCCGACAAGCTGAAGCAGCATCGCCTCGAAATGTTTCCTCCGCGCGCGCTAAAGGGTCTGCGGGAATTTCAGCTTGCTGAAGTGGCGCGGTTTCTCGGCGTGACCAGCGGCTATCTTCGAAATCTTTCGCTCGAGGGCAAGGGTGCCCTCCCCCAGGTTACGCCGTCTGGCCGCCGATCGTATACGGCGGAGCAGATGGAGGAGATGCGTGGCTTTCTCGAGCATAATGCGCGCGCCGGAACACATTATGTGCGTCATCGCCGCGGCCACGAACATCTGCAGGTCGTTGCTGTCGTCAACTTCAAGGGGGGCAGCGGCAAGACGACGAGTGCCGCGCATCTTGCCCAGCATCTCGCCCTGACCGGTCACCGCGTCCTGGCCGTCGATCTCGATCCGCAAGCGTCTCTTTCTGCCATACACGGCTTTCAGCCGGAGTTCGACGTCAACGAAAACGAGACACTCTACGCCGCCATTCGCTATGACGATCAGCGGCGTCCGCTGCGGGACATTATCCGGCCGACCAACTTCCCGAACCTTCATCTCGTGCCGGGCAATCTCGAACTGATGGAATTCGAGCACGATACGCCGCGGGTCCTCGCTCAGGGCAAAGCGAGCGATTATGGGCGCGTCTTCTTTGCCCGGCTGGATGAGGCGCTGGCCTCGGTCGCGGATGATTACGACGTCGTCATCATCGATTGCCCTCCCCAGCTTGGCTTTTTGACCATGAGCGCCATTTGCGGTGCGACGGCGGTTCTGATCACCGTTCATCCGCAGATGCTCGATGTCATGTCGATGTGCCAGTTCCTGCAAATGCTTGGCGAAGTGCTGAACACGCTGAAGGGAGCCGGCGGCAATATGAACCTCGACTGGCTGCGTTACCTCGTGACCCGCTACGATCCGCAGGACGGGCCGCAGACGCAGATGGTCGCCTTCATGCGCTCGATGTTCAAGAGCCATGTGCTCACCAACCCGATGCTGCGCAGCGTCGCGATCTCCGATGCGGCGATGACTAACCAGACGCTGTACGAAGTCGAGCGAAGTCAGTTTACCCGCGCGACCTATGACCGCGCCATGGAGGCGATGGAGTCAGTCAACACGGAAATCGTCGATCTCATCCATAAGGCATGGGGCCGGAAATGAGCGGGAAGTTTACTGCGGTAAACCGGGGCAAGGAGCTGGTTGATGGCGCGTAAAAATCTTCTGTCGGGCCTGATGGACGATTCCAAGAAGTTTACTGCGGTAAACAATGAGGATGAGCCGGCCCCTCGCGACGAGAGGCAGCATATCACCTATAAGGGGATTGGCGCGCTCGGTGCGGTCACCCGCAGCATCGATGCCTTGGCCGCCAAGGCCGATGCCGCCAAGGCGATCGAAGAGCAGCTGGCGAGCGGCGAGACGGTGATCGATCTCGACCCGGCGCTGATCGAAGATTCCTTCGTGACCGACCGGCTGGCGCATACTGACGAACAGTTCCGGGAATTAGTCGAGGCGATCCGCCTGCGCGGCCAGGATTCACCGATCCTTGTGCGCCCGCATCCCGAGAGGGAGGGGCGATATCAGATCGCTTTTGGTCATCGTCGTGCGCGGGCGGCAAAGGAGCTCGGCCGACCTGTCCGGGCGGTGGTCAAGAGACTCGACGACCGCGACCATGTCATTGCGCAGGGCCAGGAGAATTCGGCACGCGCCGATCTCTCCTTCATCGAGAGGACGATGTTTGCCGACAAGCTCGACACGTTGGGTTTCGACCGGGAAACGATCATGTCGGCACTCAGCGCAGACAAGACGACGGTGTCCAAGATGCTGTCGGTCACGAAGCGGATTCCGGCCGAAGTCCTGGCCGCGATCGGCGTAGCCAAGACGACTGGCCGCGATCGCTGGCATGATCTTTCGGCGAAATTCGAGACGGAAAACATCGCAGCCCGGGCGATTGAGTTCACCAGATCGGTGGAGTTCGAGACGGCCGAGCCGGACGCCCGCTTCGACATGCTTGTCGCCTTCATCAGCAGGAACCAACAGGCGTCGCCCGCCGCCGCAGTTCAGCCCGTGGCGCACGCCTGGCAGCGCCGGGACGGAGCCGTCAAAGCGAAGATCAAGGATGATGGAAAACAGTTCACCATCGCGCTGAAGGCGGAGAAGGCATCTGCCTTTGGCGCCTACATCGCCAGCAATCTGGATCGTCTCTACGAGGCGTTCGAGAAGACACAGGATTTGACGAAGAACGGAGATCAATAAGCAAAAGAAAAGGCCCCCGAACGTTGCCGTCGCGGAAGCCCTCTCTGATCTAGACACCCAGAGAATCACATTTCCGCGAATCATAGTCAAGAGTCTTTGGCACCGAATTTGGTGAGGCGTGATCTTTTGCCTTGAAGAAGGCGAAGAAAATGGAAAGCGGAAGTGTGACGACGCCCTTCGGGCGGCGGCCGATGACGTTTGGCATGTTGGCAAGTCAGGCCGCTGCCCGAAAAATCGAGCCCGGCCGATCGATTGATAAATGGAAACTCTATCGCGCCCTGTGCGAGGCCAGGCCGCTGCTCGGCATTACAGACCGGGCGCTTTCCATCCTGAACGCCTTGCTGAGCTTTTATCCCAAGGGAGAGCTCTCCGAGGAGAACGGCTTGGTCGTATTTCCTTCGAATACGCAGCTCTCTCTGCGCGCGCATGGAATGGCGGAGCAGACGATCCGTCGCCACCTGGCGGCGCTGATCGAGGCCGGATTGCTGATCCGCAAGGACAGCCCGAACGGCAAGCGTTACGCTCGCAAGGAGCAGGGCGGGGAGATCCGTGAGGCATTCGGCTTCTCGCTGGCGCCGCTGCTTGCGCGCGCGGACGAGATCGAGCGGCTGGCGGCCGAGATGGCAGCCGAACGATTGCAGCTGCAGCGGCTCAAAGAGCGCCTGACGCTTTGCAGGCGCGACATCGCCAAGCTCATCGAGATGGCCGTGGAAGAGGGCGCCTCTGGTGATTGGAGCGGGGTCCACCTGCATTTTCGAGGCATCGTCGAACGGCTGCCGCGCTCGCCATCCTTCGAGAAGATTGCCGCCGCACTCGACGAACTGGAACTGTTGCGCGAAGAAATCACCAATCAGTTGGAAATGCAGGTTAAAGCTCCAAATCAAAGCGGCAATGCCCAACATTCTGAGCGGCACATACAGAATTCAAACCCACACTACACTACTGAACTTGAACCACGCTTCGAAACGAAGCAGGGCGCAACGGTGGACGACCAATCGGAAGGTTGGGCCGAGCCGAGGGCCAGAATAGCGACACAGGAGGGGAAGGGCAGGCCCATGCCAGCTGCAAACTCAGCCTCGGTTGCCGGCGGCGGGCTCAAATCCTTCCCGCTGGGCCTGGTGCTGCAGGCCTGCCCAGAGATCGCCGCCTATGGACCGCAGGGCTCGGTGGGCACATGGCGCGATCTGATGGCGGCGGCTGTCGTCGTGCGCTCAATGCTCGGAGTGAGCCCCTCGGCCTATGAACAGGCCTGCGAGGTCATGGGGCCTGAAAATGCGGCTACCGTCATAGCGTGCGTGCTTGAAAGGGCAGGGCACATCAATTCCGCCGGTGGTTACCTCCGTGACCTGACCCGCCGCGCCGAGAGAGGCGAATTTGCCATCGGACCGATGTTGATGGCGCTTGTCCGCACCAATTCGCCAATCAGAGGCAAGACCGGATGA